>JAITRO010000037.1 GCA_031288335.1 Synergistaceae bacterium
CTGCGACAAAACCTCACTTCCGTTCCTAACAGAGGAGGGCAAAGCCTATGTCTTGAATATCTCGGATTATTCCGAGGCGAAAACATTCATTGTTTTAAAGGAGGAAAGTTAACAATGAACATAATGGATGAGTTGCTGCAAATTTTCCGCGATGTTTTTGACGATGATGGAATGACGATTTTCCCGGAGATGACCGCTGCCGATTACGATGATTGGGATTCGCTGGCTCAGATTCAATTGATCGTCGCGGTTGAAAGAAAATTCAACATCAAATTTTCCACAGACGAAGTGCTTCATCTCAAAAACGTCGGCGAATTTGCCGCGATCACAGAAGCGAAAAGGAGTAAGTAACCGTGACGTTTCAAAAGCCGAATGAATTCAAAATGAACGACTTATACGTAGGACAGGAATTTTCGTTTCCCGTATGCGCTCAGGGGGGGGGGGGGGGATAGAGTTACATCCGAAATGCAAAATCTTTTCCTCGACTTGACTGGAGACAACAGCCCTTGTCACGTGGATGAGAAATTCGCGCTCGAAAAAAATTTTAAAGGCAAAGTGGTTTATGGAATGCTCACCGCGTCGTTTTATTCGACTCTGGTCGGGGTATATCTGCCTGGGAAATACGCTCTTTTTCAGGAAGCGCATATCAATTTCCGCAGTCCTGTATATATAGGCGACGCGCTGATAATAAAGGGTAAAATCACCGAAATCGATCCTACCCTCAAAAGAATATACATCAAGGCCGAGATACAAAATCAGTCCGGCAGGAAAGTATCGACTGCATCTCTGGTTGCAGGCCTGACGGAGTAAGCGCGGTGATGAAAAAAGCGTATCTTGTAACCGGTGCAAGCTCGGACATCGGAATGTCCCTTGTCCGAAAACTCGCCGAACGTGAAAAAGAATCTGTCTTTTTCTGTCATTATCGCAGAGACAACGAAAAATTTTCGGCACTGCGGACCGACTTCTTGTCAATAAGGCCAATACAGGCGGATTTCGCTAACTCACAGGAAATTTTACGCCTGATAGACAATATAAAAGAAACCGGCGTTTCGCCCACCCATATAGTCCATCTCCCGGCTGAGAGGATAGAGTATGTCAGGCTGAAAGACATTGAAAAACACTCAGCACAGCGTGAGATGGAGATTGGCGTGTACTCTCTCTTGGAGATATTCAAGGCGTTTTTACCGCAAATGGCAAAAAACAGATACGGCAAGATCGCTGTCATGCTGACTACCTGTACGAGAGGCGCCCCGCCGAAATTCCTTACGGGCTATTGTATGGCCAAATACGCCCTTCTTGGGCTGATGAAAAGTGCCGCAGCCGAGTATGAGGGAAAAGGCGTTTACATAAACGGCATATCTCCCGAGATGACCGACACGAAATTTTTGTCGAATCTGGACTCCAGGATCATAGAAACCTCCCTCCGAAACAGTCGTTTCGGACGGAACTTGACCGTGGATGAAGTCGTCAACGGCATTTTGTTCTTGATATCAGACGACATCAATTGCATGAACGGCGAGAATTTGTTTTTGGGGTGAGCGGCTAAATTGATAACGTCTTCACCGATTCGGTGTTCGTTTCGGCAATTCATTCATCTTCATCATCTCCCATCCCATCGTAAGGGCGGATATCATCCGCCCGTCAATTGTGATGTGTCTGCTCCGCTATTATGAAACTATTTCGGGGCTTCTCCGTCGCACCAGTTTCGTTCCGTTTGGTGATGATTTGCCATCGTGGATGGCTGTACTGTAACCAACAAACCGATGCGTTTGCCCTGAAGTCAAGGGACAAGCTTCTTGCGGGCGACTATTTCCAGTATCCTGATCACTACATCAGTGGCACGTTCCATCGACTGGATTGGGATGAACTCGTACCTGCCGTGGCAGTTATAGCCTCCGGTAAAAAGGTTTGGGGTGACGAGCCCGCGATACGTCAGCGCGGCTCCGTCCGTGCCGCCGCGCACTGGAATCACTTTGGGTTCGATGCCAAGCTCGCGCATCGCATCGAGTGCTGTGTCTACGATGTACATTTTACCGTCGAGTTTATCACGCAGATTATAGTACTCATCAGACATCGAGAATGTGAAGCGCTCCGGCCCATATTTATCCCGCATAAATAAAACGCACCTCTCCATGAAGGCCTTCCGGGCCGCAAAGGTCTCCTTGCCGTGGTCGCGGATAAGGTATTTCAGCGTCATCTCCTCGACGTCGCCGGAAGCCTCACGGCAGTGGTAATATCCCTCGTAAAGCTCCGTCGTCCCTGGGGTTTCCGCGGGCGGGAAAAGCCCTATGAATTCCTGAGCCAGCAGGATGGCATTCACCATGAGGCCTTTTGCCGTGCCGGGGTGTACAGACCTGCCCTTTATATGAATCTCCGCTTTGGCCGCGTTGAAGTTTTCGTAGCTTATCTCGCCGAGAGGACCGCCGTCCAAAGTGTACGCGAAATCCGCGCCGAAGCTCTCGATGTCGAGGTATGCCGCCAGGTGTCCGATTTCCTCGTCGGGCGTGAAGGCTATCTTTACGTCACCATGCTCTATCTCCGGATGCGCGGCAAGGTATTCGAGCGCTCCCATGACCTCGGCGATCCCGGCCTTGTCGTCCGCGCCGAGCAGCGTAGTGCCGTCGGTCACTATGAGATCAAGGCCCGTATTGTCTTTTAACAGCGGAAAATCGGACGGCGACAGGACGATTCCCTCCGCCTTGTTTAAAACTATGTCGCCGCCGTCGTAATTTTTTACAACTCGCGGATTCGAACACTTACCCGGGAACTCCGCCGCGGTATCCATGTGAATGATAAAACCGACAGCAGGAACATTTTTTTTCGAATTGCCCGGCAGCGCGGCGGTTACATAAGCGTGATCCGAAATATTAATGCCGTCGAGCCCCAATTCCCTCAGCTCCCCGGCCAAAAAACGCGCAAATTCGAATTGCCCCGGCGAACTTGGGACTGTCCCGGCATCGTGTACGGATCTTGTGTCGAACGTGACATATTTCAGGAAACGATCAGCGGTAGAGTACACCTTTCGAACCCCCTATGAGGAAGATAAAAATATTATATCCTGTACTCATCATGGATGTCCAATCACAATTCAATTTATCGATTTATGGGCTAAATTTGGTTGTCTCAGAAAATAGGGCGAGGAGCCGGGGCGCCGATTCGCCGCGGGCGGGTAGATAACCATGATTTGCCAAGATGGGAATTAATGGTTATAATACGCGCCATATTAAACTATAGTCAACTGGAGAGGAAACAATGGCCGGATACGTTATAAAGCGAGTTTTAATGCTTATTCCCATGTTGTTAATAGTGATTTTCATAGTATCATTCATCATGTCCCTGACGCCCAGCGATCCGGGGACGCTCATTTTGGGCGAGCGTGCTACGCCCGAAGCTATATCGCGGCTAAACAAAGAACTCGGCTACAACGATCCGTTTATTGTGCGCTACGCGAAATATGTATGGAATGCCGCACACGGCGACTTAGGCAACTCATGGAAAACCGGCAACCCGGTCATACGCGAGATAGTCAGACGGTTCCCGACGACCGTCACCTTGGCGGTGGGCGCGATATTGATCGGGCTCACGATCGGGATGCCGATCGGCATCTTGTCGGCTGTCAAGCAGTACAGCGCCCTCGACGTGATGGGGACATCCTGCGCCATGGTACTCGCGTCGTTCCCCGGTTTCTGGATAGGGATGATGCTGATCATTCTCTTCTCGCTAAAACTTGGCTGGTTGCCGTCGTTCGGCGTCGGAAGCCTCAAGCACTTTATCCTGCCGTGGTTTACCACATCCTGCATATTCATCGCGTCCATGCTCCGCATGACCCGGACGTCCATGCTCGAAGCCGTCCGCATGGATTATATCCGCACGGCGCGGGCAAAAGGGCAGAGGGAGTTCGTGGTAATTACGAGGCATGCGTTGCGCAATGCGCTCCTGCCGGTAGTCACGATATTGGGCATGGAGTTCGGCGCTCTTTTGGGCGGGACCGTCACCATCGAGACGGTGTTCTCCCTGCCGGGAGTTGGCTCTCTGATCATAGAGGCAATCCGCATGAAGGACATCCCGGTCGTAGTGGGGGCCACTGTGACGCTCGCGACGTGCTTTACCATGCTCATGCTGTTCGTGGACATACTTTACGCGTTCATCGATCCAAGAATAAAAGCGCGTTATCTCGCGCTTTGAATGCCTGAATGTTTAAGATGATAGGGAGGTTTTATATTTATGCCTGACCACGCCGCATTTTTAACTCCCGCAGCCGGTGCCGGGCTGAAGCTCAAGAAAAAGAGCAGAGCCAAAGAGGTCTGGAGGAGATTCAAAAAAAACAGGACCGCGATGGCCGGGCTTTTTATCTTCGCCCTGATCATGCTCGTGGTCATCTTTGCCGACATGATCGTCTCCCACAACACAGCCATCTCTCAGAAGATAAGGGACCGTTTCATATCTCCGGGCACGCAGGGGCACATTTTCGGAACTGACAACTTCGGGCGCGACATAATGGCGCGCATAGTGCATGGCTCGCGCAATTCTCTTCTGGTCGGCCTCGGCGCCGTAGCCTGCGGAATAATGATAGGCGGCCTGCTCGGCGCGGCGGCAGGCTTCTACGGGGGCATAACCGACTCCGCGATAATCAGGACGATGGACACCGTGATGTGCATCCCTCTCATGCTGCTGGTGCTGTCTATAGTGGCGGCGCTGGGCGCGAGCCTCGTAAATGTCCTGATAGCCATGATGATAGCGAACGTGCCTCACTACACACGAATCGTCCGAGCCGCCGTGCTGTCCGTCGTCGGCCAGGATTACATCGAGGCAGCTAAAGCCTGCGGTACACCGAACTCATGGATAATCATAAAGCACGTCATCCCTAACGCGATAGGCCCGATAATCGTTCAGGCAACGACGGCCGTCGGGATTATGATAATAAACGCGGCGGGCATCAGTTTCCTGGGGATGGGGATACAGCCGCCGACCCCGGAGTGGGGGGCTATGCTGAATGAGGCAAAAAATTATATGATCAACTATCCCTACACGGTAATTTTTCCCGGCCTGTCCATAGGACTCACCGCGCTTTCGCTCAACCTCATGGGCGACGGCCTGCGCGACGCGCTCGATCCCAAGCTGAAGGACTGAGGCTGGATGGAAAACCAAGGCTTCAATCAGCCGAAAAATGGACAAGACACCGCGCGGGCAGTCCTTGAACTGCGCGGCCTCGAAGCGGTTTACGAGACTGACGACGGGATAGTCCGGGCGGTTAACGGCATAAATTTCTCCATAGCCGAGCGCGAGACGATAGGACTTGTGGGAGAAACCGGCGCGGGCAAGACGACGACCGCGCTTTCCATACTCCGCCTCCTGCCGGAACGGACAGGACGGATACCGTCCGGTCAGATACTCTACAAGGGGCAGGACTTGCTCAAAAAGAGCGAGGACGAGATGCGCCTCATCAGAGGTGCGTGCATCTCCATGATATTTCAGGATCCGATGACCGCTCTCAATCCTATCCTGACGGTAGGCGATCAGATATTGGAGTCACTCGAGGTACACAACGCGGAAAACAGAACACATGGGGAGTTGGAGTCTCGCGTGGACGAGCTTTTAAGCCTTGTCGGAATATCGCCGGGGAGAAAAAAAGAGTACCCGCACCAGTTTTCCGGAGGGATGAAACAGCGCATCGTAATCGCAATCGCGCTCGCCTGCGAACCGCTTCTTTTGATAGCGGACGAACCGACGACGGCGCTCGACGTCACGATACAGGCGCAAGTGCTGGTTCTTATGGACGAACTCCGGGACAAACTAGGCACGTCCATGATCATGATAACTCATGACCTTGGGGTGGTTGCCAACACTTGCGATAAAGTGGCCATCATGTATGCGGGCGAGATCGTCGAATATGGGAGTGTGCACGATATTTTCGAAAACGGCACGCACCATCCCTACACAACCGGCCTCTTCCAGGCCATCCCAAACATGAAGGAGGACGTGAGGCGGCTCCATCCGATTGAAGGGCTCATGCCGGATCCCAGCGACCTGCCTTCCGGGTGCAAGTTTCACCCGCGCTGCCCAAAGCGCTTTGATGAGTGCAATGACGGCCGGCCCTACCTCTATGAGAGAGGCGGGCACAGGATTTTCTGCAATCTCTTCAGGGAGGGCTTTGATTCGTGAGCGGCATATTGAAGACTGTCGATCTCAAAAAATATTTCAAGGTAGGCCGTAACAGATTTTTACACGCGGTGGACGGAGTGAACATCGAGATCGCCGAAGGCGCGACGCTTGGCGTGGTCGGTGAATCAGGCTGCGGCAAATCCACGCTTGGGCGTCTTGTGCTTGGGCTCCTGTCCGCCACATCGGGGGAGACTTACTACGACGGAGTGAACATATATTCCTGCGGCAGGGAAGAGATGGCCTCCTGTCGCAGGAATATGCAGATAATTTTCCAGGATCCATATTCGAGCCTCAACCCGCGGATGTCGGTGTACGAGCTTATCTCGGAACCTCTTGTCATGAACAGGGCCTGCGAAAACAGAAAGGAGCGGCTGGCGAGGGTCGTTGAGCTGATGGAGACTGTTGGCCTGGCGCAGCGTTTCATAAATTCCTACCCGCACGAGATGGATGGAGGCCGCCGTCAGAGAATAGGAGTAGCGCGGGCATTGGCGCTCAAGCCGCAATTCATTGTCTGCGACGAGCCGGTTTCCGCCCTTGATGTCTCGATACAGGCACAGATACTGAACCTTCTGATGGACATGCAGGAAGAGATGAAGTTGACTTATATGTTCATTACCCACGACCTCTCCGTGGTAAAACATATCTCGAACGAGATCGTCGTGATGTATCTGGGGCAGTGCGTCGAGAGAGCGGAGTCGAAAGAACTTTTTAAAAACCCGAAACACCCTTACACTCAAGCGCTTCTTTCCGCCATCCCCCAGCCGATACCGGGTCGTTTCCAGAGGGACAAATTGCTGCGCGGCGAGGTATCGGACCCCATAGATCCTGAACCCGGCTGCCGGTTCGCGAAGCGATGCCGCCACAGTATGCCCAAGTGTTCCACGGGACCGATCAAACTCAAGGAAGGAGGGAATAAACACTTCGTTGCGTGCCTGCTGTACGACTAACGAACGGATCAGTCCCAAAGTACAAAATTCTCAAAGAATGCTGATTTTAGGAGGAAATAAAGATGAAAAAACGCTCTATCGCCGTTGCCTTTTTGCTGATTGTTTGTTGCGTCATGTTTTCCGCCGCCACTGTTTTAGCGGCGTCCAATGAAGGCCGTGTGCTGAATTTCGCGTATCAGGCCATCACAAACTCCTTCGTTCATGGAAAACTCATAGGCATGGCCGAGGCACATTCGTTGGCCCAAGTCTACGACACGCTGATACTGAAGGACTTCAACGGCGATTTCCACCCCAACCTCGCGGAACGCTGGGAAATCTCTCCCGATGGGATGGAGTACACGTTTTACCTCCGCAAAGATGTAAAGTGGAGTGATGGGGTTGATTTCACGGCCAAGGATGTCGAGTTCACGTTCGACTATCTTGCTAAAGCACCGGCATTCTCCTGGATTTTTGATGTCAATATCGATCACATGGAGATAGTCGATGACCACACCATCAAGATATTCATGAGAAAACCGAACACCCTTTTCATCTCGACACTTGCCTCGACCAGCAACTCCCTCATCGCGCCGAAACACGGCTTTGAGAAATACGGCGACGAATACGGCAGCGCCCCCGACAAAATTATAGGCACCGGCGCTTACGTCGTGACCGAATGGAAGCCTGACGTCTCAATCACCTACAAAGCCAAGAAGGACTATTTCAGGGGCGAACCCGCCATCAAGGAAATCAAGCTGCACAGGATAACGGATACGAACGCCGCCATCGTGGCGATTCAAACGGGCGAGCTGGATCTTTTACTGACGCCCATCAACGGCTCAGCTTATAAGACGTTATCGGGAAACGCGAACGTCATGATCGGCGAGTACATCAGCGCACGCAACGAGGCGATATACATGTACTGCAAAGACGGGCTGTTTTCGGATGTGAGGATGCGCAAGGCTGTGGCTTACGCCATAAACAAGGAAGATATCCTGACGGTCGCGATGGACGGTCTGGGCCATATCATCAACTACCCGGGAGACATCGGTTCGGCGATGACCGCGAATCCTGATTACGTGCCGTCCATCACATATCCGCAGGACATAGAGAAAGCCAAGGCTCTGGTCAAGGAAGCCGGCAAGGTCGGCGCGCCGGTAGCTATTAAATCCTACAACACTGATCCTTACGCCGTGATAGGCACGTATCTGCAAGGGGTCTTAAACGAGATAGGCCTCGACGCAACGGTGGAACCGATGGAGAGGGCGACGTTCCTTTCGCAGCTCGACGCCGAGATGTGCTCTATCTTCCCGCTCGGCTGGGTGGGATCGGCCTACGACATCGAGGAGGTGCTGGGTTGTGCGCTCCATTCAGCCAATATCGGAACCGCCGGGAACGACAGCTTTTACATCAATCCCGAGATGGACGCGATGATCGAGGCGGCGCGCGGCGAGTCCGATCCTGAGAAGCGCAAGGAATTATACAAAAAGGTCATTGAAAAATTTATGGAGGAAGTGCCTTTCGTGTCGACTTTCGCTTTCAAGTCGGCGATACCGCGCAGGGCGGATCTGACGACCGACAATCCAAAGTCGTACCAGATGTTTGACTATCGCTGGACAAATTAGAGATGCCATGAACCTGAACGAACGCGTCGCCGCGCTTAGGGCCGAGATGGAAAAAATCGGCGCTGATATGTATATGGTAACGACTGAGGATGCCTATCTGGCCGAATCCGCATGCGACTACTGGTGCACGCTTCGCTGGCTTTCCGGGTTTGGGGGCACACTGGCTTATGCCCTCGTTACTCAAAAAAAATTCGCGTTCTTCACGGACGCTCGTTATATCGCGACAGCTGAATCCGTCGTGAAGGTTGACGGCGTGGAGTTGTACGACGTTACGGAAGCAGGCGCTGATTTTTACCTTGAATGGATAGAAAAAACGATTCGCGAATCGGGCAAAAACTCAGCCGTTTTCGGTGTCGATGGGCGCACGCTGACGACGGCAAGAAAAGAGTTGATCGAGGCCGCGCTTGGGCGCTGCGGAGCACGCCTTGTATGCGATGTCGACATCGTCGGCAGGGCATGGCCCGATCGCCCCGCTCCGGTTTTCAAGCCGATATTCGATCATATCCTGAAATACGCGGGCAGAAGCCGAGAGGAAAAGATAAAAGCTGTGCGCGATGAGATGGTTTCCCGCGGGTGCGGTTACTACATCGTAGGCACTATGGAAGGAGTCGTATGGCTGACGAACATGAGGGGACGGGACATCGTAAACCCCCTCTTCATGTCACACGCGCTCTTCACTCCGGATTCAGTCAAACTTTTCGTCAAGATAGAGATGATCCCCGAAAAGTTACTCCATGCCCTCGAAAATGCCGGATATGAGCTGTTCGATATTGATCTGGCGCCGGACGAGATAAAAAAAATCCCGAGAGGGTCGTCCGTCTTTTACGACGTTTATAGGACAAACAGCCTGCTGTCGTCGTCCATTCCCGAAAGTGCGGCGCTGGTGCGCGGGTTTGATATCATAAACGACCTGAAGGCCGTCAAAAATGATGTGGAAATCGAGAACCTGCGAATCACGAACAGAATAGAGTGCGCCGCGCTGGTGCGTTTTTTCAAGTTGCTCAAGGAGAACGCCGCGAGGAAGAGCTACGACGAATATCAACTGACGGGCATCCTCGACGAGATTCACAGGCGCAGCCCGGAGTTCCTCTGCAACGGCAATTTCCCGACGATGTTCGGCTACATGGAAAACGGCGCGAAGCCGCATTACAGCCCATCGCCGGAGACGGCAGCCACAGTGAAGCCGGAGGGCGTGATGGTGATAGACGTGCTGTCTCACTACTACGGCGGGACGACGGACATAACCCGCACGATAAAGCTGGGAAGCTGCCCGAAATATGACGCGGAAATACGCCGCGACTATACGCTGGTGCTGAAGTCGATGATGGCAGTCTCGCGCCAGATATTCCGAAAGGGCGCGGACGGCGCTTGCATTGACAGCGTGGCCCGCTCGATCCAGTGGAACAACCACATGCATTACGGCTACGGCACCGGACACGGGATAGGCTACTGCATATGCGCCCACGAAGGCCCGCAGTTCATAGCCGAACCCTCGTACAAAAAAGAGTGGGCATTCTGTTATCTGCCGCTCAAGGCTGGCAACGTGATGGCAAACGAACCAGGCGTCTACAAGGAGGGCCGATACGGAATCCGCATTGAGGACAACTTGGTCATAGTGGAGGACTGCCGTAACGAATTTGGCGAGTGGCTCAAATTCGACACTCTCTCTTACTGCCCGTTCGAACCGGAGCTGATAGACACCTCGCTCCTTAATGACGACGAGCTTGAATGGCTCAACCGATATAACGAAAGGACTTATGAGGCGCTTTCACCGCTTCTTGACGAGGGCGAACGCGCGTGGCTGAAAAAGATGACGCCGACGATGACAAAATGACGATAAGCGCGGTGCGATAAATTACTTTAAAGCAGGGCAAACGCATCAGACACTATATGTGTTTGCCCTGTCCCTCAAAATCATGCCGTTCGAACTAATGCCAGCCGCGGCCTCTCCATCAGGCGGCAAGATATTTGCGCAGCACGGACAACAGTTCATCCATATCGAGCGGCTTGCCTATGTGATCGTTCATACCAGCCGCAAGGCATTTTTCGATATCTTCGCGAAATACGTTCGCCGTCATCGCAACGATCGGAATTTCTTTGGCCCTTGGATCGCCGAGCGCGCGAATTCGGCTTGTGGCCTCATAACCATCCATTTCAGGCATTTGCACGTCCATAAAAATCATATCATATTTCTCAGGGGCTTCGAAGAACAAACGAACGGCCTCTACGCCGTTTTCCGCACAGTCTATCCGCAACAGAGTCGGCTCCAAAAGCGAAAGAACTATCTCGCGATTGATCTCAACATCCTCCGCCAGGAGCAGGCGTTTTCCTTCGAACAGCCCAATTTCGTCTGCAGGTTTGTCGTTAGGAGGGGTAAAGTCACGCGCGCCCAGACATTCGTTGACGCAATCCGCTAAATTGGACGGAAAAATCGGTTTGGGAATGAACTTGGACACGCCTGACTTTCGAGCATCATCCTCGATGACGGCCCATTCAGTCGCCGAAATCATGGTGACGACAAATTTCCTCTTGCTGCTCGCGCCGCTCTCATTTATCCGGCGCGAGAGCTCTATGCCGTCCATGCCGGGCATTTTCCAGTCCAGAAAGTAGATGTCATAGGGGCCGTTTCGCTCGATCATGGAGAGGGCTTGTTCGCCTCTCTCGGCGGAGTCGCAGCTCAATCCCAATTCTTTGGCCATCTCGCGGAAACACAGCAGGAAGTCTCGGTCGTCGTCCACCGCGAGCAGGCGTATATTTTTCCAGTTAACGCTTTTGTCCAGAAGCTGGGGACGCTCGCCCGAGGGACGCTCGGCTTTTATCGTAAAATTGAACGTGGAGCCCTTGCCCGGTTCCGAATCCACCCATATCCTGCCGCCCATCATCTCGACGATGCGCTTGGATATGGCAAGCCCCAGGCCGGTGCCGCCGAATTTACGCGACGTGCCGCTTTCAGCCTGCTGAAAAGATGTGAAAAGCCTCGATTGCTGCTCGGGGGTGATGCCGATCCCGGTATCCGCAACGCTGACGCCGATGGTACAGATGCCGTTTTCTTCTTCCAAAAGGGACGTTTTCAGATGGATACTGCCATCAGGAGGGTTGAATTTCACGGCGTTCGACAAAAGATTCGTGACGACCTGCGCGATTCTCTGGTCGTCCCCTATCAGTTCATACGGGATATTCCCGTCGAGCTGCACGGTGAAGTTCAGATTTTTTTCATCGACGCGGAAGTTGACGACGTTCACGACCTTCTGAAGCATCCTTTCGAAGTTGAACAGCTCGGGAGAGAGTTCGAACTTGTTGGCCTCTATCTTCGACATGTCCAGGATGTCGTTGATGACGCCCAAGAGATGTGTGGAAGCGTCGTCTATCTTTTGCAGGCAGTAATCCTTTCTTTCCGGGTCTTTGGTGGTCTTTGCGATGGACGTCATGCCTATGATCGCGTTCATGGGGGTGCGCATCTCATGGGACATATTGGCCAGGAAATTCCCTTTCGCGCGGCTCGCTTCCTCCGCCATCTCTTTCAGTTTCGCGAGGGACTCGTTCTGCTCTCTGATCAGGTAGAAAGGTTTAGCGATTGCGTTTGCCGAGATGAAAGCGGCAAAGATCCCAAGTCCGAGAAATACGGCTCCCGAAAGCAACAGGAGATAGTGGATCTGCGAGTATGGGCTCTCGTCAATAATGGCCGCGACACCGAGCATCCACTCGTCGGAGCCGTTTATGGGAGCGTAGGCGCAGACGCGGTCGCTGCCTTCGTAGCGATAGACGCCGACGCCTGGCTTGCCCTGTATCATCCTGCTGAAAAACCTGCCCATACTCCTGGCGTTGACGTCGGCGCCGGGGTTTTCGCCGGACTGAATGGGATTTGACCGATTGGTGACGAGTTGCGGGCGATAGTTCGAGACCATAAACCCATCCTTGTCCACAATAAAGATATTTCCCGATTTCCATATCCTGAATTCGGATATGACGTTATTGAAGTACGTTCCTGGCAGCGTGGCCACCAGAATATGCGATCCCATGGGCACGCAGACGTGGATGACGAGATTTCCGTCGTCGGCGGTTTCAGCGGTGGAAACCACTCGCTCGCCGATAGCCGCGCGCCGCGCGTAAGGATTCAGGAGAAATGCGTCCGAGGGGGCGGAATTGCCGTAAGAACTGACCACGCCGCGCGAATCCATGACCGTCAATGCGAGATACCCTCGTTTTCGCGTCTCATTCTTCAACAAATTGAACAAGTTATCGGGCAATGAGCCCGGGGATTCGTCATCCCGCGCGCCTGCGGCCATGCACTCCATGGCTATGGCATCAGCCTCCGCTTTCAACAAGCGCAGGCCGGCTGAGATCATCTTGACACTTATCTTGCTGATCACCGTCATATCATCCGCTATGGCCTTGATAAAACGAGTGCGGCTGAAGTACATGCTCACCCCTATGCTGGAAACGGTGAGCAAAGTCACTATCGAAACGATGATGATAACAACTTTCGCTTTTATCGGCACAACAACTTTCACCCTCGACCTTATCGCGATTGAAGCGGAAACCTAACAAATCAACCGACCACAAAAAAATAACCGCCCAACCAATCCGTTATTTTAATGTCGTATCTGACTTTGCAAAATGCAACATCAGATACGACGAGATTATACTATAATGATCTGCAAGTAATAGGGCCGCCCGTTAAAAAATAAAAAACATAGGCAGTTTTGGATGTAATAGCTTCAAAAAATTCGAAATTATATGGAGTTTAATTTGTGGAAATGAAAATACATCATGTAGGCTTCGCGGTTTATAATTTGGAAAACGCAAAAAAAGCGTTCATGTCGCTCGGGTACACCGTGAAAAAAGAAAGGATAGAAGATCCCTTCAGAGATTTGGAGTATGTTTTTATGGAAAAAGAACACATGATGATCGAATTGCTCGCGCCTCTTTCCGCGTCATCTCCAGTGAGCGGCTGGCTGGCGAAAAACGGCGCGTCGCCGTATCATGTTTGTTATGAGACGGACGATTTTGAAGACGACACGAACTTGCTGAGAAGACAGGGCTTTACCGTTATAAAGAACGCCGAACCCTCAGTGGCTTTGGACGGCAGAAAAATTTGTTTTTTATACTCCACTGCAATAGGAATAGTGGAGTTATTGGAGGAGGTAAAACCTTGAGGCTCCGCCTCCTGGCACAAAAACTCCGCCGGGGAACCAGTTCCCAGTACCACTTTTATAATTTTTCTTTCACCCGCAGGGTGAAAGATAAATTATAATGAGGGTGCAGGGAGCTTGCTCCCTGCCGGGTTCGGGCGGAGCCCGAGGTTCTCAGACAGCAGGGCGGCCGAGTGACGACTTCTTTGCCAAAAAGTATTGGGAAGCCACCAGCGCGGCCGACAGCAGAATTCCCATGATGTCGCTCTTTATGCCGCTGTCTATGAGGAACATCGCCGCGATGAAAGAAATCACCCTCATAATGATGTTCATCGAGGTAAAAAGGTAACCCTCGGCGGCGACAGCTATCATGAACACGCCAATGCACGCTCCGGCGGCGACGCGCAATCCCTCGGCGAGCGACGTGTCAATCAGCAGCAGTTGGGGTGAGTATATGAACATATACGGGACCACGAAACCGGCT
>JAITRO010000054.1 GCA_031288335.1 Synergistaceae bacterium
ATGCCGCTTTTTATCTCAGTCCGTTCCACGCCGACCGTCAGCCGCACCCTCGGGAAAAGCCCCAGGGCGTGCTCGATATCGAGCCATTCAGCGCGGACGTCACCGGGAGCGGTTTCGATCCCAGAGGACATCCACGCGTAACTGTCGGCGGCATTGTCCAAATCCGCCGGCTCCACGTACATGACGTGCATGGCTGGAGGGAAAAAATCCGTCAGTTTGGAGGTCCGCCTCGACGAAATCGCCATCACCTCGACGCGTGTGAGGCCGGCGACGCTTCGCTGCGTGTCGCCGGCAAAGTATCTCATGCTCTCTATGTCGTCGTCGAAAAACTCCACCCTGATCGGCCACGGATACGAAGGATCGAAAAAGTCCACGATCCCGCCCCTGCAGGTGAACTGTCCCGGCGTCCACACGATATCCGTCTTCTCGTAACCGTGGAACGACATCCATTCCAGAAGCACCGAACGGCCGGCGGCGGCCCCGACGGCAAGCGTGACCCTGTCGCCGCCCGTCGACAGCGGCCCCATCAGCGAACCCGGCGTCGCCAGCAGTATCCCTCCGGTATCATTCCACCGCCCCAACGCTTCGCCCCTGGACGCTTTGGCGGCCTCGTAAGCGTGAGTATCCGCCGAAAAGGGAGTTATAGGCATCTCGGACAGTTCGGAGACGGAGGGAATTTCGGCGTATTGGTTCATCGCTCCGGCGTCGGCCGCGAAATCGCGGACGAATCTCGTGTTGGGCAGAATGACGAGTATGGGGTGTTCAAATCCCCTGCATATCCAGGGCCGCGCCGCACCGGCAGACGGCAGGTGAAGGGAGGCGTTTCCGCGCCAGAACGGGGTGTCAAGCTCAGCGAGGCGCCCGCAGACGCGCGTTTCGCCCATCGCTCCTTTTAGTCCCCGCCCATTTTCAGGGTAAACCCCTCGCCGCCGGAGCCGCGCAGCCATCTCGACATGACGTCCCAGGCCAGCGTCTCGATGTCGGGCCACGCGTCCCGTTGTTCTTTGGGCATCATGCCGAGTATCCAATCCTTGATATCATACGACGGAGGGGGGCTGCCCATTCCTATCCGAAGGCGGGGCACATCAAGTGTGTCCAGGGCGCCGAGCACCGAGATCATCCCGCGCTGTCCTCCAGCGGAGCCCTTTGAACGGTACCGCAATGTCCCGAAGGGAATAGCCACATCGTCGAAGACAACCAATATATCCGGCGGAGCGACGTCGAAATAACGCGCCGCCTCGGCCACTGATTTGCCGCTGAGGTTCATGTACGTATAAGGTTTGAGGAAAGCGACGTTCTCGCCCAACACATTGGAAGAAGGCCAGAAAGCCCCGTTAAATTTCGTGCGGGGCTCGCCCAAACTCGCTTTCGCGGTGAAAAAATCAAGAGCCAGCCATCCCGCGTTATGCCGGCTCCACACATACTCGGGCCCTGGATTGCCGAGCCCTGCCACAAGTTTCAATACTAATCCTCTATTCTTCGGACTCTTCTTCCTTGCGTTTGCCCTTGCCCACGACCTCGACCTCCGCGGGCGCTTCGGCGGATTCGGGAGTTTCAGTGATGGAGCGCGGGCGCGTTATCATGACGACCACAGAATCTTCCGGGGTCACGAGTTCCGCGCTCTCAGGCATCTCGAGCTCCCGCACGAACCTTTCGCCGCCGAGCTGCATCTTCGCGGCGTCTATCACTATCTCGGCCGGGATTTCCCTGGGAAGCACCATCATCTCGATCTCGCGGAGCGGTTGTTCGAGGACACCGCCCATTTTGACGCCGGCTGAGGTATCCTTGTTGAGCAACCTCACCGGAACGGCGACTTTTACCTTGTGATCCTTCATTAACTGGTAGAAATCAACGTGCAGGACGTTCCGGGTGAGCGTGTGGCGCTGAACATCGCGCAGCAACGCCATCTCCACCCTGCCGTCCGGTAACTCCAGGTCTATCATGTTCGTTTCCCAGTTGGGAGCGTTTGCGACGCGCGAAATTTCCCTGAGATCGACGGCGCCCACCACGCTTTCCTTGAACTCGGGGCCGTAGAATACAGCCGGCGCCACGCCTTTCGCCCTCAGCTTGCGGCACGTTCCCTTGCCCGTGCCGGCACGGCTTGCCAGCTTGATCTTTATCGCCATTTATTGCTCCTCCTTGTTTAATATAAAAGGTTCTATTTTCCTCAAAGTTTATTGTTCTTTTCTCTTCGGTTTTGGCTGGAAGAGAATGCTTATGGAGTGATCGAGATGTATCCTGCGTATCGCCTCCGCGAAAAGCGGCGCTATCGACATCGTGGTTATCTTGGGCAGTTTTTTTTCGGGCGGAAGCGGTATGGTATCGGTGAGCACCATCTCCTCTATCACCGAATTCTCGATGCGTTCTATCGCCGCGCCCGAAAGCACTCCATGCACGGCGCAGGCGTACACGTGTTCCGCCCCGTGCTCCATCAGCGCCGTCGCGGCGTTGACGATACTGCCGCCCGTGTCGATTATATCGTCGACCAGGATGGCATTCCGCCCCCTCACGTCGCCGATTATCTCAACGACACTGCTCTGGTTTGCCACGTCGTAAGAGCGCCGCTTGTCCACTATGGCCAGCTCGGCGTTTATCTGCTCGGCGAATTTACGCGCCCTCACCACGCCTCCGATGTCGGGGGAGACCACCACCACCTGATGTTCCTGCAAGCCGGGTTTCAGTATTCGTTTGAAGTGAGAGGCGAGAAGGGGTATTCCTGTGAGATGGTCGACTGGTATGTCGAAAAAACCCTGAATTTGTCCTGCGTGCAAATCGGCGGTCACCACTCTGTCGGCGCCTGCCTTTTGTAAAAGGTTCGCCACCAATTTAGCGGTGATCGGCTCGCGCGCCTTTGCTTTGCGATCCTGCCTGGCGTAGCCGAAATACGGCAAAACCGCGTTTATCCTGAACGCCGAGGCCCGCTTCATGGCGTCCACTATCACGAGAAGCTCCATGAGACTCTCGTTTACGGGCGCGCAGGTGGGCTGAACGATGAAAGCGTCGGTCCCGCGAACGCTCTCCTGCAACGAAAGCCCTATCTCGCCGTCTGAGAAACGGAATATCTTCCGCTCCGCCTCTTGGATGCCCAAAACTTGGCAGATGCGTTTCGAGAAATCCTGGTGAGCGCTCCCTGAAAAGATTTTTATGTCTCTTGAAGCTGATTCCATGTTTAACACTCACCAGCCTTTTTCACGCCGCCCGAAACGGTGCTTTTTCGCTCGTCCCAGCCATCCACGTTGGTCTGACGCTCGCGCGCTATTCCCAGCGAGCCGTTCGGGATATCCTTCGTTATCACGGATCCGGCCGCTGTAGTCGCTTTATCTCCTACCGTCACGGGAGCGACGAAGATAGTGTCGCTTCCGATAAAGCAGTCGTCCCCTATGGATGTGGCGTTCTTCCGTGTCCCGTCATAATTGCATGTAATTGTTCCAGCGCCGATATTCGTGTTCCCGCCGACGCTGACATCGCCAAGGTATGAGAGGTGCAACGCCTTCGTGCCCTCGCCCAGCGTGCTGTTTTTGACCTCGACGAAGCGCCCGATCTTGGCCCCGGGTTCCATCCTGACACCCATCCGCAGGTAAGCAAATGGGCCCGCCTCCGCGTTATCGCCTATCGTCGAGTCGGAAATGACCGAAGGGCCGTATATCCTGGCGCCCTCGCCCATCGAGACGTCGCGCAGCGTCGACCACGCGCCGACCCTGCATCCATTGCCGATCACCGACTTGCCCCACAGCTGAACGCCCGGTTCGAATATGACGTCCGGCGCGATCTTCACTCTCGGGCCTATCCATGTCGTAGACGGATCCATGCACTTCAATCCGTTTCGCATGTGAGAGTTGAGTATCCTTTTTCGCAGTACTCCCGACGCCATGGCAAGGTTGTTCGGCGTGTTCACACCGACCAGTTCCTCGGGATCGCCGCAAAAGACGACGCGGATATCCCCTTCGGTATCGTCTATCAGTTGCACTGTGTCTGTGAGATAGTATTCGCCCAGTTCGTTATCGGCGGTCAATTTATCTATGACTCCGGAGAGGGCGGTCGTGTTGAAAAGATATACGCCGGCGTTTATCTCCTGTATCATGAGTTCTTCCTCGGTGGCGTCGTTCTGCTCCACTATCCTGACGCCGCCGTCAGCGAGGCGCACCAGCCTTCCGTATCCCTCGGGGTCGTCCGCTGTGAAGCTCATCAGCGCACACGCCGACGACGATGAAATATGTTCGGTCCGCAGCGACAAGAGGGTTTCGTAACGCACCAGCGGGACATCTCCTGACAGCACCAGCAAGTTATCATACCGCTTCCACCATTCCTCGGCTGATTTGACGGCGTGTCCCGTGCCGAGCTGTTCCCGCTGCCATATCACTTCCACTCCGGGCCAATCCCGCTTGACATATTCCTCGACCAGTTCGCCCTTATAGCCCACGAGCACTGCTATATTCCGTATTCCGGCCTCGGAAGCCGCCCTGAGAGGGTCATAAAGGACGGGTTCCTCGAGTAACGGCTGAAGGACTTTCGGTTTATCGCTGTGCATCCTGATTCCTTTGCCTGCCGCGAGAATCAGGACGCCCACAGATCGCGGTTGTTCGCTCATGTTCTCCCAACACTCCTCCCGGGGAATTGCCGTCCACAGAACAAGATAATAAGGAGGAAGCCTGTCGACTTCCCCCGTGTCTTTCTGGCTGGGGTGGATGGATTCGAACCATCGATCGCGGATCCAAAGTCCGCTGCCTTGCCGCTTGGCTACACCCCAAGGGCAACGGACATTATATCATATCAATTTGAAATCAGGAGCTTTGAGAATGATAGGCTAGATATTTCCCATTTTTCCATTGTTACAGTACAGTAGGCGGACGCTCAATAAAACGCGTTTTTTTCATGCGATTTTCCCCTTGTGAAAAACAGTCTTTTTCCCAATTTGCAGGGTTGTTCTCAATGTATTCCACGATGCGGCTATACTCGGATTCATTACGGGTTATCACCATAACGAACATAAGATTTTTAGCCCTGTATTTATGCGAGTTCCAAAAATTATATAGGATTATGAAATCTTGATCTTATGGCTCTACAGACTATTATGTTCGTTGTAGTGTTATATGTTTCGCAACATTATTCTACAAAATATCTGAGGTCAGTGCATTATTTATTTTGGGCTGCGGGCGTAGCCCGCTTTGGGACCGAGAGACAGGAATTTTTTTACCAGCCTCTGCGAAAGTGGTCAGGATTTTTTCCAGCGACGCCCAGTCCTTTTGGAAGGCGCAATCCTCGCGCAGGCGCGAGACGCCGCTGATGCCTTTCAACATGCCGGACAGAAGTTTTCGCACCATTATCACGGCAAATCTCTCGCCCTCATTCCTTACGGCTTCACGGCCGGTTTCCGCGAGCAGGTTTATCTGATCGGGGACGGGCATGTTCAAATACTTTTCGTTCGCCGGGAATCCGAGCGCGCACAACGTTTTCGGGATCAAAAAAACGTCCCTCATCGCTCCGCGCGCGGCTAATACAGAAACGCAGCCGCCGTCGAGATATGCTTTGGCGTCGTCGGGCACGTAGTAATCGCCGCTCGCCGATATCAGGCCGGGAAATTTCACGGCGAGCGACGTCACGGCTTCCCTGTCGGACGCGCCCTCGTATCTCTGCGCCGGAGTGCGCCCGTGGACGATGATCAGGTCTGCGCTGGCATCCATGAGCGCGGCGCAGAAATCCACGGTGGAGAGCGGATGGCGTCCTGGCTCCGTCTTTCTGATCTTTGCCCAGACCGGCAGGCCGAAACGCTTCAAATCGGCGACTGTCCGGCACGATTCGTCGGGGAAAAAAAGCATCGACGCGCCGCCGCTTTTTTTCGCGACTTTAGGCATCGGGCAGGCCATGTTTATCTCTATCGCGTCGAAACGCCCCATTGCGAGGGCGCATTCAGCGCCGCGCGCCATCGTATCCGCGTCGGGGCCGAATATCTGAAGCACAATGGGAACGCCGCAGCGGCCGCCGATCATGCGCGCGGTCTTTCCGTTTTCGCGCGACAATCCGGCGGCGCTTACCATCTCGGTATGGACGAGCGCCGCGCCCAACTGAGCGTGCAGGGAGCGGTAGGTCTCTGTCGTGATCCCCGCGAGGGGGGCGAGCCATATGGGGTTCGCCACGGCGACACCTCCGATGTCGTACTTGCGCTCTCCCCCCATCGCTCTATTTGACGCGTCCGTGACGAGTTTTGTTTCGTCCGTATATTATCCTGAGACCTTCGAGCGTGAGCCGGCGGTCGACAGCGCCGATGGTCGCGGAATGCGAAGCCAGCACTTCGGCGTGGCCTCCGGTCGCGACGACTGGAGCTTTCGTGCCGAGTTCGGCTAGTATCCTTTTCACCAGTTCGTCGACCAACCCGGTGTAGCCGAAGACTATTCCCGATTGTATGGCATTCACGGTGTTCCTTCCTATGGCGCGCGGAGGTGTCTCCAGTGCGACCTGCGGCAGTTTCGCGGTGCGCGAAAAGAGCGTCTTGACGCTCGTTTGAAGGCCGGGCGCTATTGCGCCTCCGATGTAAGTGCGTTCAGCGGAGACGACGTCTATATTTATCGCGGTACCCATGTCGACGGCCACCACGGGACATCCGTATTTTCCGGCCGCTCCGACGGCGTTTGCCAGACGGTCGGCTCCCACCTCGCCCGGGAAATCCATGTCGATCCCGATGCCCAGATCCAGTTTGTCCGACACGACGACCGGAGAGAGCGAAAAATATTCTTCGACGGCCCTTAGCCATATGTTTTCCAAGCTCGGCACCACGCAGCACAGGATCGCGCCGTCCATGGCGTCCTTCGGGACGCCCTTCGAGGCCAGCAGGTTTTCGAGAAGCAAGCCGGCCTCGTCGGAGGTGCGTTCCGACGACATGAAATTCGCGTGGAGTGACGTGCCGGTTGTTTCCTCCGTTTCGGAAAAAACGCCTATCGATGTGGTTGTGTTTCCGATATCCAGTGTCAGCAGCATGTTATTTCTCCTTTGAAAAAGGGGAAAACTGGGGCTCTGCCCCAGACCCCGCCGGGGAACTTGTTCCCCGGACCCCTTTTTTATTTTTTTATAGACTATATAGCGCTAAGAGCAGCATATTTAGGGCTAGCGCGGCGACGGCCCGTGTGCGGGGGAAACCTCCCGCGCGGGCGAACAGAAATATGGCCAGCGCGGCACCCGAAGTCATGAGCAGCGGCGAGAAATCAGTGCTCCACGGGATGAGGCGCGTCATGTTGTCGGAGAATCTCTCCCATGCCAGAAACGCCGATTCAGCCCACACGGCGGCATACCTGCCCGTGTCCGCACCGGCCAGGGACGGCACGGCAAGCAGTGAGGCAGCGGGAAGCAATATGCCGAAAACGGGGACGGCGAAGAAATTGATCACGGCTCCGGCGATCGGAACCGCGCCAAAAGTCCACGCCGACTGCACGGACGTTATCAGCCAGACAGCAGGACAGGCGGCCAGGCACTTCGCCTCCCGCCCGACGTTGAGCGATTGAATGGATGAGAGGGTCAGCACCGAGAGCACCGACAATCTCCAGCCTATATCCCAGAACAGCCAAGGATTCCAGGCCAGCATGACGGACGCAGCCGCGCTCGTCCCGTTGAACGCGCCGCCCTTATGTCCCGACGCGCGCCCAACGAGGGCGAGCTGTATCATCAGTGCGGCTCTCACGGAGCTTGGAGAGGCGCC
>JAITRO010000089.1 GCA_031288335.1 Synergistaceae bacterium
CCCTGTCCGTTTTCCACAAAGGTCGTAGTGGAGCCCCGCGCGCCGGGGTCGAGGACGAGGACGTTGGCGAAGATGTCGCCCACGAATTTTTTGATCTTGGCTTCGTCGTGATTATAGAGCCTGTCCGCGAAAGCCCATGCCGCGAGATAATTCCAGCGAGCTCCGCCGGACGTCTTCGGGTTGGGCGTGATGATGCCGACGCCGGGTTTGACGAGATCATCCCAGTCTTTGAGGTTCTTTGGATTGCCCTTGCGGACGAGAAAGACTATCGTTGAGGTATAAGGTGCGCTGTTCTTCGAAAACTCGCTCTGCCACCCCGGCTTTATCAGGCCCGCTTTTTCTATCGCGGAAATGTCGTACGCGAGAGCCAGCGTCACAACGTCGGCCTTGTTGCCCTCAATCACGGAGCGCGCCTGCGAACCCGAGCCTCCGTGAGACTGAGTGATGACGACATCCTGTCCGGTTTTGTCCTTCCAATACTTCACAAACGCCTTATTGTAAGCGTCGTAAAGCTCGCGCGTAGGATCGTACGAGACGTTGATTATCTCAACGGGCGCCGCGAACACAGCAGAGGCGAAAAACGATACCATAACGCATACGAGAAACAATTTTTTTATCACCGCAAACACACTCCTTCAGAATTTATCTTCATTATATCTTCAGTTAATTGAGAACAGCAAAAGAATTCAACAATTGTTCCCTCGCCATTCTCAAATTTTTACTGCCGTTTAGCGATAACTCATCGGCTGAATGCGACAGAATACATAAAAGTGCCATAAAAATTGTTCAATACAAGACATATATTACCACCTTATTTCATATCAAAAATATATGAAACACTAACGACGAATAATATACCGACTTTCCGTTGATGTCAACCGCGCGGATGTCCCCTGCATTTTAACTTAAATTCTGCCGATATGTTTTTAATCGTCCCTTTTTAGGAATTTCAAGAAAATTGTTATGAACTAAAGAGAGATTTAAAGAGGGATTAAAGATTACATCCGGTGCGCTTAAAAAAACGAGAAAGCCGAATTTTTGCGGCTTTCTCGTTGCTGGCTGTAATCTATGGAAATAAGTTGGTGGGCCTACCAGGAATCGAACCTGGAACCTTCCGGTTATGAGCCGGTGGCTCTGACCAATTGAGCTATAGGCCCGAACACTTAAATATTATACCACAGGATCATTCGTTAATACAACCGAACGGGCAGCAATCCACAGCTTCTTTTATTTGACCATCATCGTCGCATTCGTGTTCCTTTAGCATGGCCTTCCCCGAATTTTCGTCAAAAACGAACATATCGGGGCAAACCTGCACGCACACGCCGCAGCCGATGCACTGTCCAAGATCTATGCTCACGTGCAATGCGCTCACTCTCCTTCGCGGGAGAGATTTTAAAACAATTTTTCCGGCACGTCAAACTTTGGGGGCAAAAAACCTCGGGCTCCGCCCGAACCCGCCAGGGAGATTGCTCCCTGGACTCTCTTTATAAAAAAAGCGGCGAGGCGGAGTCCCGGTGTTTTTTCTCAGTGGGAGCGGACTATTTCTTTCACTACCATGAGGCGGCTCAGCGTGGAACGCTCATTTTCCTCCAGTTTCATCGAGATGTTTCTGATGGCTTCGGTGAAGCTCGGTATCATGACGTGTTCCAGCGCGTTCACGCGGCGTCTTGTGCGTTCTATTTCGAGCGACATCAGCTTGAGGCCCTTTTCCTCAGCGGCAAGTTCCACGAGCCGTTTTATCACCTTGGAAAAACGTTCCAGAGCAACGTCAAGGCTTCCCGGAGACGAACCCAAGCCGTAGCTCAGCCTTATGGGACGTTCCTTCAACATAAATTGAGGAACGTTGACGCTCATCACATTCCTGTAGGTCGTGGCAACGCCGGTTTCGCCTCCGGCCATCAGAAGCGCCTGTTCCATCATCGAAGGGAGCGTCTGGGCGCGCGCCAGCTGAAAACTTTGGAAACAGACGGACAATTCATCCTCCACTTCCTCGCGGAGGCGTTTTACGTCGCGCGCCTTCTGCATGAACTCCTTGATGAGAGCGTCCTGCTTGTCTTTCAGGAGTTTATGGCCGCGCTTCGCGGTCACAACGCGCTTTTTGAGGCGCGAAAGCTCCATTCTGTTTGGGTTTACGTTGAGAGCTTTAGCCACAGCGACGCCCCCTTATGAGGCCTTGCTTTCCTTCACGGCAAGCAGAGGTTCGAGATATTTTTCTATGTAAGCGTCTCTTATACGCTTCAATTCCTTCTTGGGCACTACGGTCAGGAGTTCCCAGCCCATCTGGAGAGTCTCCTCCACCGTCCTGTTCTCGTATTCGCCCTGTCTCACGTAGGTGTCCTCGAACATGTCGGCAAATTTGGCAAACGCCTTGTCCTCTTCTGAGAGAGCGCCGTCGCCGAGTATCACCGCTAGTTCCTTCGCCTCCTTGCCCTGCGAGTAAGCGGCGAAAAGCTGGTTCATGAGATCGGCGTGGTCCTCGCGCGTCTTGCCGTTGCCGATCCCCTTGTCTTTGAGGCGCGACAGCGACGGCATGACATCCACCGGCGGGTAGATGCCCTTGCGGTGAAGGCTGCGGCCCAAAATGATCTGTCCCTCAGTGATGTAGCCGGTGAGGTCGGGGATCGGGTGAGTCTTATCGTCCTCGGGCATGGTGAGTATCGGGAACTGGGTTATCGAGCCCTGTTTTCCGCGCAGACGTCCCGCCCTTTCGTACATCGTCGCGAGGTCGGTATAAAGATAACCCGGGTAGCCGCGGCGTCCGGGGACTTCCTTTCTCGCCGCCGAAATTTCGCGCAGCGCCTCACAGTAATTGGTGAGGTCGGTCAGGATGACCAAGACGTGCATGTCGTGCTCGAAGGCGAGATATTCGGCGCTCGTCAAGGCAAGACGCGGGGTCGCGATTCGTTCTATGGCGGGGTCGTCGGCCAGGTTCACGAACATGACCGTGCGTTCGAGCGCGCCTGTCTTGCGGAAGTCCTCCATGAAGAACGACGCTTCCTCGAACGTGATGCCCATCGCGGCGAAAACGACGGCGAAAGCCGCGTGCCCGCTGATGACCCGCGCTTGGCGCGCTATCTGGGCCGCCATCCTGTTGTGCGGCATGCCGCTTCCCGAGAATATCGGCAGCTTTTGACCGCGGACGAGCGGGTTCATGCCGTCAATGGTCGATATGCCGGTTTGGATGAATTCCGACGGATAGTCGCGCGAGTATGGGTTCATCGGGTTGCCGTTGACGTCCAGCGCGGTCTCTGGAATGATGTCGGCTCCTCCGTCGATCGGCGCGCCGCGTCCGTTGAATATGCGGCCCAACATGCTTTTTGCCACCGGGAGCATGAGCACGTCGCCGAGGAAACGTATCTTTGTGGTATCGGCGTCTATCCCGGTGCTGCCCTCGTAGACTTGAACGAGCGCCCTGTCCTCCGTGATTTCAAGGACTCTGCCGCGCCTGCGTTCCCCGCTCGCGAGCCTTATCTCGGCCAATTCGTCGTACCTGACGTCATTTATTTTCTCGACGACCATCAGCGGCCCCGAGAGGTTCGATATGGTACTGTATTCTTTAGGCAACATCTTCTTCGCCTCCCGACGCCGCAAGTCTGCCCAGATCTTCCTTGATCCTTTCCTCGGTCGCGTCGAGCGCGTCCAGCTTGGTTTCCTGCGTGTACCTCATTCGCGCTATCTCCTCGCGGACGGGCATGCTTATGACCTCGCGCAGGAGAGCGCCTCTCGAAAGGGCCTGCATGCCGAGCCTGTTGAAGGTCAGTATGTTGCGGAGCATTTTCACCTGTTTGTCCATGGAGGCGTAGGTGTCTATCTCGTGGAAAGAATTTTGATGCAAAAAGTCCTCGCGAAGCGATTTAGCGGTCTCCATCGTCATGCGTTCCTCGCGGGAGAGGGCGTCTATCCCGACGAGCCGGACTATCTCCTTGAGCTGGTCTTCTTCCTCCAGGATAGACATCGCCTGAATCCGCATCTCGTTCCACTCCCCATCGTATCTGTCGTCCCAGTATTCGCCGAGAGTATCCGTGTAGAGCGAATAGCTGTTGAGCCAGTTTATCGCGGGGAAGTGGCGCTGATAGGCCAATTGCGCGTCTAGGCTCCAGAACACCTTCGCCACGCGCAGGGTGTTCTGTGTCACCGGCTCCGAGAGGTCTCCGCCGGGAGGCGACACAGCGCCGATTACCGACACCGCGCCCTCGCGCCCGTCTTTGCC
>JAITRO010000087.1 GCA_031288335.1 Synergistaceae bacterium
TCATGATTAGCTCAATTGCACCGGAAATACTTTCTTCGCAGACCCGGAGTTCAGGATAACATGCCATATAATCAGACAGAATTCTATTTATATTTTATCGCTCCATTTCAATAATATCACGTGTGCCATCAGGCAGATCAACGCCAATATTATACAGCCCAACGAGTACAGTGTCCTCCGTGAAATAAAAATCGTGCCCGATATATGGCGGTACGCTGAAAAAGTCACCGGTTTTGAACGTATAATGTTCATTCGTTCCTCCAGCGACGCGGCAAATGAGCTCAAAGGCGCCACTTATGACATAGAACGCCTCTGTATTAAATTGATGGTAATGCATCCGTCCGCGGCGTGCGCCTTTCGTGGTTGTTACCACATTCACCTGGCTGTACCCGCCGTGCACCAGCTGTGTTATCACGCCGCGCTCATCGCTGTATGTAAAATCAGGGGCAAATATTTTTATCAGCATGACAAACTCATTTTCAAACCTTTAAACCATACCTTCATGCGCCAATATTCGCGCGGCGGTATCAAACGCTTCGGCCATACATAAATCCATGTTGTTGTACTTCCACGCTCCCCAGCGGCCGATTGAATAAAAACCCGAACTGCCGTCGAAGTAACCGCGCGTAACCGATACGTTCTTTGCGTGGTATTTGTCGTGAATCACGTAGGCGTACTCAGAAAACTGTGTATCAATAATATGTCCTACGCACAATTCTTTCGGCAGTGCCTGCTTTATAAGCGTATCGTCTGCTTTCTCTCCGGCGCCTATGATCTCAAACGCGCCGGATCCGCCGCCGTTCGGCGCCGCTTTCGGAGTGAGCGCGCTCTGATATCCCATCCGGTGCGCCCGCCACCGCGCGCTTGGAATGTACAGCCATGAAATATTAGTTGGCGGACAATCCGTCAAAAATGTGGTTAGACTGTTGTATTTCAATCCATTAATCGCGCTGACGACTTGTTCTGGCAGTCTCATAACTTCCGGCAAAATTTTAAGCGGTATAGTGGACACCACTATGTCGTACATTTCTCCGTTTACGTGCCACCGCTCACCTAAACTCTCAATGGATTTAACAGATTCCGACAGCCTGATCGTCAGCGGTTTTGCTATGGCGTCAACCATCGTCTGTATTCCGCCCTCGATCGGGTAATAAAACACGGAGTGCGGCATCTCGCGCTCCGTCGGGTCCTTGAGCGCAAGGGAGCGAATTATATCTTTCTTTTTCGGCAGCGGCATTTTCCCGCGCATCCAAGTTGTGCCCATCTCTTCAAGCGGATACGCCCAAATTTTGCGGTTGTAGGGTAGCATATACGCCTCCGCAATGCTTCTTCCAAAATTCCAGACAAGCCAATCGGCGAAATTATCCGGTTCATCTCCACACTGCGCGTTTATGAAATCATAAGCGCAATCGACAGCGTCGTCTATAGGCAGCTCACACAGTGACAGCTCGAAAGGATAAGATATATACTTTCCTTTGTAAAATATCTTTGCGTTGCGGATATTGTACTGCCAATGTTCTTTAGGCAGAATTGAAAATACCCAGTCCGTGACACTTTTATCTTTGGAATTAAAGATATGTCCCCCGTGAGGGTCATAAATATACCCGTCCGTAACGCGGGATTTCGCCAGACCTCCCGCTTTCGCGTCGGTTTCGTACACCGTTACGTCTGCGTTTGCGTCGTGAAGTTTACGTGCGATTGTCAAGCCGGATACGCCGGCGCCGAGAACGGCAGCTTTCATATCAGCCGCCTCTTACCTTGATAGGAAAATTCCCGCGGATTTAACCCGCCCGCGCCAGTAATCCAGCAAATCCCGCATAGTTTTTTCATACGGTATCTCCGGTTTCCAGCCGGTATGCGCGGTGAATTTAGCAGTGTCCGGCACCTGTAGATCCGCGTCAATCGGGCGCAGGCGTTCCGGATCAATTCTGATCTCGATATTTTTATTCGTTGAAAATGAAAGCAGAGTGTTTAACGTATCGCCTACCTTGCAGGTATAGTTCCCTCCAATATTATAATACTCGCCCTTGACCGGATTTATCGTCACGAGCATATGATAAGCTCTCACGGCGTCTCGCACGTCCGCATACGTCCGAAGAGATTCAAGGTTGCCGGCATTGACGACAGGGGGTATCAGTTCCGCCTCTATCATAGCTATTTGCTTTGCGAATGTGGACTCGTGAAACACGTCACCACGCCGCGGCCCAGTGTGCGTGAACATTCTAGTAGTCATCATTGTCATACCATAAGCCTCAGCGTAATAGCGCCCCAATAAGTCCGTCCCAACTTTTGAGATCGCGTACGGCGACGCGGGGTGAAATGTGCAATTCTCGGAAATGGGCAGCTTATCCGCGGCAACGCGGCCAAAGACCTCCGATGACGCGCAGACGTGAATAATCGGTTCAAGCCTCAGCAGCCTGACACTCTCCAGCAGGCAGCAAGTTCCCAGAATATTTGTTCTCAGCGTATCGACGGGCGCGTTGAAACTGGTCTGCGGATAGCTCTGTGCCGCGAGATGGAATATGTAATCAGGGCGCACCTCGTCCAGCACCGTAAGAAGCGACGATTGGTCGTTCAAGTCCCCATAGCGTATAAACACCCTGTCCTTACGGTTAATTCTGGCGGACAGATGCGCGATGTTGTCAAACGAACTGCGCCATCTCTGGACACCGTAAATATCCCAATCCGTGTGTTCAAGCAAATAGTCCGCCAGGTGTGAGCCGACCATTCCGGTCATGCCCGTAATAAGCGCTTTAGGCATTTATATTTTCCTCCTCAGACATCGAATAACTTTCCGGTGCATAATACATTACTCTTGTACCGAAGTCCTCGAATTTGAAAGGCACATACAGCAGCTTGGAAAGAGCGGATTTCACATCGCCCTGACATTCAGGCGGCACGAAAAGCACTAAAAAACCGCCTCCGCCCGCTCCCAGCAACTTTCCTCCCAGTGCTCCGTGCCGCAGCGCGGTGGAATAGATATCGTCTACGGCGCTTGAGGAGATCCTGTCTGTCAGGCCGCGCTTGAGCTTCCATGTGTAATCCAGCAGATGCCCGAAATCGTTTAAGTTACATTTATCGGTAAGAATTCGCGCCCCATCGTCAACCAAGCGCCGCATCTCGAGCAAATCGGTAATTTTAGTCTCGACCGTTTTACGCTGCTCTTCGGATATTTCAGATGAAAATCTGACAAATCCGGTGAAGAACAGCATTAAACGCTCATTGAGCTCTTGCTTGCGTTCGGGTGATATTATCAGCGGCGTTACCGTGAACCCGTCGCCCGAAAAATCAATACGATTGAATCCGCCATACGCCGCCGCGATTTGATCCTGCCAGCCGCCGGCTTCTTTGCAGAGCACGCGCTCCAAATAGATCGCGTCTTTAGCAAGTTTTTCCTTGCTTGCGTACCTTCCTTCGAGCGCGTAGAACGCTTCAAGCAGTCCCACAGCAAATGACGAACTGCTGCCCAAGCCTGATTTCGACGGCAGATCGGCATCGTGCGTTATTGCTAACTCGTGCATATCCAGCCACTTCATGCCCTCCCTCACAGCCGGATGTTCAAATTCGTCAGGCGTATTCGCGAACTCGATTTTCCGGTAAGTCAGTTGGTTTCTGAACTCGAAAAATCTCGGAAGGTGCCTCACATGAACATAGCAATACTTATCAAATGTCGTTGACAGCACGCTGCCGCCGTATCTTTCAAAAAACGCCTGAAAATCGGTGCCGCCGCCGAAAAATGATATACGGAACGGGGTCTGTGTAATTATCATCTTCTGTATAAATTCCTGTTCTTCAAATAATCTTCATATGTACGGCGGAGCCCGTCCTCAAGAGTTATTTGGGGCCTCCAGCCCAGAGAGGATAGTTTAGAACTGTCAACGAGGCGGCGCGGCATTCCGTCCGGTTTTGACGGATCTGTTACAACATCGCCGCCAAACTCCGCGATTCGAACAATCATTTTGGTCAGATCAAGAATTGACACCTCGTTTCCAGTACCGACATTTATTGCTTCATTGGATCTGTAATTCTCCATGAGAAACACACAGGCATCCGCTGCGTCATCAACATGCATAAACTCGCGCAAGGCGCTTCCGGTTCCCCAAATAATGACGTGTTTGTCTCCGCGCTCTTTTGCCTCGCATACTTTTCTGATCAGCGCCGGGATAACGTGTGAGTTTTCAAGATGAAAGTTGTCGCCTGTGCCGTACAGATTAATTGGCATACATGAGATGTAGTTTGTTCTATATTGCCGGTTGTAATATTCGCACATTTTTAGTCCCGCAAGTTTAGCGAGAGCGTAAGCCTCATTGGTTTTTTCAAATGGTCCGGTCAGAAGACATTCTTCTTTGATTGGCTGCGGGCTCTCTCGAGGATATATGCAACCAGTTCCAGTAAACAGGAGTTTTTTTACGTTGTTCAGGTATGCCGAGTGGATAACGTTAATTTCAAGCGAGGTGTTGATATACATAAATTCCGCGGGATGGATATTGTTCGTATGTATTCCTCCGACTTTTGCCGCCGCAAGAAAGACATATTCCGGCTTTTCATCGCTGAAGAATTTTTCGGTTTCGGATTGACGCGTCAGGTTCAGTTCCGCGGGACGTTTCCCTATGATGTTTGTGTATCCTTTCGCTTTAAGACTGCGCACTATCGCTGAGCCGAGCATTCCGCCGTGTCCGGCGACATAGATTTTCGCGTCTTTACGCATTAAACGCTCTCCTCTTTTCTTTTGAAAATTACAAATTTCGATGCGGCGTAACTAAAAATTATGACAATCGCGTCGCCGATCAGTTTTTTCATGCCCAACCTCCTTCAAGAGACGTGAATGCGGCTCAAAACGCGCTCTGAAAGCAATGCCGAAGTATTTGAATGTCTCCCAAAACGAATTCTGCGATTCTCCCTCTTCGCGCGCTTTCCAGACCGTTGGTATTTCGTGTATTTTTACTCCCAGACGCAGCGGCTTCAAAAGTGTTTCAAGAAAAAAAGGATGTTTGACTTCCTCCCACGCGATTGCCTGAAGCAGGTTCGCGGGCGCGCATCTGTAGCCGAACGTCATATCTGTCAAACGCGTCTTGTAAATTATCGAAAACAACTTCTGAAATATCCGGTTGCATATCAGCTTCACCTTGCTATATCCAACAAAAGCGCTTTTGCGTAACCACCGTGAAGCTGTAACCATATCGCTCGGATATTGTCTTGCCATGCGAATAAATTCTGAAGCCAGGTATGGGTCAGTTTCCAAATCCGGCGCCATCATCAATATGTGCGAACCTCGCGCCGCATCGATTCCATCTCGGACAGCTCCCCCCGCGAACGGCAACGTCTGCCACAGCACGATCAGCGGAATACCCGCCGCTTCCGTTTTTACTCTTGCGCCATCGATCGACATCAGGCTTTCTTTCGAAGTGCGCTCACAGACGATTGCGATAAATTCCTCAATGTCCGCGGCATCACATGTATTAAGTATGATATCTAACGTCTGTGTAAATGAAAAAGTTTCATTCAACGTCGGCAACAGGATCGATAACGATTTAAATGATCGCGTTTCAATCCACATTTTGCGGTTCATAAAAAGGCGAAGTGTTTTTTGCAAGGGCATGGCAAGACAGACAAAATATCACCATATGAAATATGTTCCATATAAATATCATTGCACGAGCAAAAATGGCCTGAAACCCGTTGACTGTACTGCCGGATAAAAATAAAAAACGCTTTTGAGCTTTGATGTGAGATGAAATTTTGGATGAAAGCCTGAAATTGCAAGGATTACTCCCTGTTAAGACAAGACTAATATGGTCTGTCTGTCTGTCTGTCTGTCTGTCTGTCTGTCTGTCTGTCTGTCTGTCTGTCTGTCTGTCTGTCTGTCTGTCTAATTTTATGGGGCAACTGCTGGAGCGCATCAGTAAAAAACACAATTATTATCCTCCTCCTCATAATCTTTATATTTTGTGATTTTGATACTTGTTCGCAAAGTAATTTTACAATATTTATAGCCATATATCAAGTAAGACGACGCTAGTCTTTTGTTTCTAGGGGCAATCGCTTTCCATTTATTCATGACGGCATTCGCAAAATAAAAAAATCCCGCAATGCCGTGAACGAAATGTCTTGACCCGCTCCGTCAAGGAGTTGAGGGTTCCCGGGCCTTGGCTTGCGCAGCCTCTGCCGCTTCTGCCGGTCCGGAGCAACCCTGCGCGGGGTAAATACGTTGGCTCAAGACATATCCCGTTACACGCACACCGCAGGAATTATTGACGTCATTATAAACATAATTCCGTGAATTTGGCAATACATAGGAATTTGCGGCTCCGCGAAAATTGCGCGCGGCGCGTGCTCTTTGAGCAGGATCTCCTATTCTCCGTTTCCGCCTCTCATCCCCTCCAGCGCTTCTTTTATCTGATCCCTGATCCACAGGCCGACTTCGGTCGTGCGGAGCAGTTCCCTGTCCTCCAGGACTTCGACCAGTTCCTCGGTGGACAGGGAGAATTCCTCGCCGTTTATCTTGTGGACGTATCTCCAGTTTATATCGGGATGTCCCATGAAGAGCGCCATAATAGTCGCAGGTACGTCGCCCAATGGAGGACGGTCGATGCTGTCGCAGGCGAAAACAGCCTCGGTATGCGTGCCGACGCCCACCTGCGAACGCAGGATGAACTCGCCGCCGCACAGCTCCGCCGACTGCTTCAAAAAGGGAATCCCCATGCCGACCCTTCTCGTCGTGCGCGTCGTGGTGAAAGGGTCGGTCACACGGCTCAGGAATTCGGGAGACATGCCGTGTCCGTTGTCCTCTACCGTCATCGAGAGCCTGTTTTCCGCTTTGTCCTCTACAATCTCCACCGACACGTCCGTGGCGTCGGCCGCGATGCTGTTTTCGGCTATATCCAGCACATGCTGGGATAAATCTTCGAGCACGTCCCATCCCCCCATTATTTTTTTACAACAATTATATCCGAACCGGAAGCAAATTATTGTATCTTATGTAGTATAGTGAGTATAATCATTGCATTGACTGGAGGTGTGGTGTTTGAATGCACCGAATTGTGTTTGTATCCACGCGCATTTTTACCAACCACCAAGAGAAGACCCGTGGCTCGAATCCATACTTTGGGACGCTGCCGCGGCTCCTTATCATGACTGGAACGAATGCGTGCACGAACAATGCTACAAGCCGAACGTGGCTGCCAGGTTGCTCGACGGCTCCGGTTGTATCGCTAATATAAACAACAATTACAGGCATATCAGCTTCAACATCGGCCCCACTCTCCACAGTTGGATAGCCGCGCACGCTCCGCTGCTTGCCGAAGGCATACTTAAAGCGGATAGGGAGGCGCTTGACGAACTCGGCGCGGGGGGCGCGGTCGCTCAGACGTACAACCATATGATAATGCCGCTTTCGAACGACAGGGACAAACGAACTCAGGTCAAGTGGGGCGTCGCCGATTTTATCGGCAGATATGAGAGGAAACCGGAGGGCATGTGGATTCCCGAGACCGCCGTCGACACAGCTTCGCTCGAAGCGCTCGCGGCGGAGGGGATAAAATTTACCATACTTGCTCCCCATCAATGTGCCTCCGTCCGTTCCCCGGGAGGAAATTGGACGCGGACGCCGAACGGCGAGGGGCTCGACGTCACAAGGCCCTATTTCACGACGCTCCCTTCAGGACGAAAGATAACGCTTATTTTCTATTACGGCAGCATCGCACACGACATAGCTTTCGGAGGACTTTTGGACAACGGAGATGTTTTCGCGGATTCACTGATTCGCAAACTGCCTCGGGACGGCCAGCCGCGGCTATTGACCATAGCCACCGACGGCGAGTCGTACGGACACCATCACCATTTCGGCGAAATGGCCCTGGCCCGGGTGGCGCAAGTGCTGTATAATTCATCAGACGTGACGCTAACCAATATCACAGCGTTCCTCGGGAATCATCCCGCCGAATGGGAGTGCAGGATTTCCGAGCGCACTTCGTGGTCGTGCGTGCACGGGATCGAGAGATGGCGAAGCAACTGCGGATGCCATACCGGAGGGGAACCGTGGTGGGATCAGTCATGGCGGAAGCCGCTGCGTGACGCGCTCGACAAGATACGCGACGCCATTGACGAAATATACGAGGATCAGTTGAAGCCTTTATGCGATTCGCCGTGGGATCTCCGCGACGACGCCGCGGAGCTTTACCTCGATGACTTGACCGGGCTGTCGGCCGAGGAGGTGCGCGCCAAAAAACGCGCGTTTCTGGCGCCGAGATTTTGTTTCAGCGGTGCCGACCCAGCCGCCGACCGCCGTATCTTGACGCTGCTGGAAGCGCAGCGGATGCGCATGTTCATGTACACATCGTGCGGCTGGTTTTTCAACGACATTTCCGGCATCGAGACCAGGCAGATATTGGCTTACGCAATGAGGGCCGTCGAGCATACGAGGACGGTGTCAGGCGTTGACCTCGAACCGGATTTTTTAAACGACTTAAAACACGTGCGCGGCAACGCCGAGGAATTGAGAACCGGTTTCGACGTGATGGAAAAAACCGTGTTCCCAAACCGCAGGAGCATTCGCGACATAGCGGCCATGGCGTCGTTGATGAAAGCCGAAGGGGACTTTTATGCGTTCAGAATATCCCGCGACGTAAAAATTTACAAGTCGGCAAACATGGAAATGGAAGTGGCGGAGGAGGAAGCGCTCGATACGCGCACGCTGGAATCTTGGAGAGGGGGCGCAATGGTAATGGCGGCCGGCGGGCTTGATGACGTCTGCCGCTTGTCGGAGAAGGGCGTCCCAAATCGTTCCGAAATCTGGGAGACCTTCTACGTGGGGGATATTTTTTCCATCACCGGATACGTTGAGAAAAATTTTGAACTCGGCCCCTGGCGTTTCGCCGATCTCACCATAGATGACAAGCGCAAAATAGCGGCGGAGCGCACCCGAGACGCCGAACGCGAACACGCCGAGTACGCCCGAACCCTTCTCGACGAAAACCAGCGCCTGCTGGTGCAGCTCAAACTCATGAAGGTGGAATCCACCCCGTTTCTGGCGTCCGCCGGCAAGCTCGTTTACTCGCGAAAAATGGAGGAACTGCGCGACGGGGCTGAGTCGATCCTGGATCTCCTGATGCCCGGTTCGAAGCTCGAATCCCTGATGTCGGAAGCGCGCGGCATGGGGATCGACCCGTTCGTGTCCGAGTTAGCCCCTGGAATGGAACTCGCGTTTTATGATAATCTTGTCAGAGCCGACGAACGAAACGATGAAACCGCTTTCGCCGTATTGTTGGAGCTGTGGAGGAGAGCCAAGGCGCTCGGGATAACCATAGATAAATGGAGACTTCAGAACACAGCGTGGGGCATACTCGAAGAACGCGCGCCGGCCCCTTCGAAAGCGCTTGCCGAATTTGCCGGTGAGCTGGGGCTGGCCCTTCCCGGCAGGTAATATATTACGCAAGATATAACTGTTTAAAATAATTTAACAAAGCGGAGGTTATGTAAAAATGTCGATACTGACATACGGCGAGAATATCACCACATCCATGGTGAACACTTTCGAGCGCAACCCGATTTTCAGAAATGTAGCCTATTTCTCGATGGAAATCGGAATATCGCAGCATATTCCGACCTATTCGGGCGGCCTCGGAATACTGGCCGGCGACATACTCAAGAGCGCCGCCGATCTTGGAGTTCCCGCCGTTGGGGTCACGATGCTCTATCGCAAAGGATATTTCAGGCAGGAATTGTCCGCGGACGGCGTGCAGGTCGAGAAACCTTCCGAATGGGAGCCGGAAAAACTTCTCACGAGGCTCGACAACAGGGTCTCGATAGTCCTCGAAGGCCGTCAGATACAGGTGCGCGCGTGGGGTTACGCGTACGTCGGACAATCCGGCTATCCCCTGCCTATATATTTCCTCGACACAGATATGGAGGAAAATACGCCGTCCGACCGCAGGCTCACCTGGGAACTTTACGGAGGCGACGACCGTTACCGTCTCTGTCAGGAGATGATCCTCGGCGTGGCGGGATTGAGGCTGCTGCGCGATATGGGCTATAACAACGTCAAAACGTTTCACCTGAATGAGGGGCACGCTGGTTTCATCTCGCTGGAACTCACGAGGGAACTCGGATACGAGGATTTCAACAAGGTCCGCGATGAGGTGATATTCACCACCCATACGCCGGTTCCTGCCGGGCATGACTATTTCCATTACGACCTGATATCCGGCGTGGTGGAGGAAAACAACGTTTCACAGCTTCGCAGGATGCTGGGAGGCAGCGGTGTGTCGATGACCGACCTCGGCCTAAAGTTCAGCCGTTACGTGAACGCGGTCTCGAAAAAACACGCGGAGGTCAGCAGAAAAATGTTCGCCGCCGAGAAGATAGATTACGTCACTAACGGGGTGCACTCCGCCACCTGGACTTGTCCCGGTTTCGCGCGGCTTTACGACAAGTACATTCCGGCCTGGCGCAGCGACCCGAGCCGCCTGATTCAGGCTCTTCAACTGCCCAGCGACGAGGTATGGAAGGCTCATCAGGCCGCCAAGATGCGCCTCTTTGCCCACGTGCTCGAACAGACCGGCATCGAGTTCGACGCGGACGTGCTCACCATCGGTTTCGCAAGGCGGGCCGCCACTTACAAACGCGCCGACCTTCTCTTCACCGACATCAAGAGGCTGATTGACGTCGGCGCCGGACAGGTGCAGCTCATCTTCGCCGGGAAGGCTCATCCGCACGACCAGCCTGCCAAGGATATAATAAGGCACATCATAGGGATATCGAAGGAAATAGGGTCGGCCGTACCGACGGCATTTCTCGAGAACTACAACATGGAACTCGCCCAGATACTCACCGCCGGCGTGGACGTTTGGCTCAACACTCCGATACGCCCGAGGGAGGCGTCAGGCACCAGCGGCATGAAGTGCGTGCACAACGGCGTCATGAACTTCTCGGTGCTCGACGGCTGGTGGATAGAGGGATGGATCGAGGGCGTGACCGGTTGGTCGATAGGCCCGAATCCGACCGATGCCGACCTGATAGAGTACGACGAAAAACAGGATGCCATGGATCTCTACAACAAGCTGGAGGACAAGGTCATCCCCATGTTCTACAACGATAGAAGCAAGTGGATATGGATGATGAAGCAGACCATTGCATTGAACGCCAGTTATTTCAACACGCACAGAGTTGTCAAGGAGTATTGCGAAAAAGCCTACGGCACGGTATTCCGCGGGCATTAGGAGGCAACGGCAGATGAATTCCAAAGACACTCCCGTAAAGGTGCTCAATGTTACGGTCGAAATGGCTCCTCTTGCCAAACAGGGCGGTCTCGGGGACGTATTGGGCGCTCTGCCGAAGGCGCTCAGGAGGAAATCGGCGGACGCCCGTGTTCTGCTCCCCGTTTTCCCTGGTGTGATGGAATGTGTGGAGCGCAACGGCTACAAGTGTTCCGTCCTTCCGCGGGAGGTTCACGTCGCGTTGAACTGGCGCGTGTATTCGGCGCGCGTGTATCTCGCGGAGGTTGAGGGCGTGCCGGTGTACCTTCTGGAAAACGATGAGCTTTTTGACAACCCGGCCATATATCCTCAATCGCTGGGCGCCGCCTCGATCATGCCATTTGCGTTTCTCTCCATGGCCGCGTTCGAGATTCCGGCGATCACGGAATGGAAGCCCGAGATCTTCCACGTCCACGACTGGTCAGCCGCGATGCTGCCCATAGCCCTTCGCTGGCACAGGCATTACAAGGCGTTCCACTCCGATTACGACGTCGTGTTCACGATACACAACCTGGCTCATCAGGGGATAGTGGACCCGTCAATGCTGATGTCGTGGGGCATAACGCGGGAGGCTTTTTCGATCGATGGCGTGGAATATTACGGTCAGTCGAACCTTTTAAAGGGCGGCGTTATCGCCTCTGACGCGATAACGACCGTCAGCCCCCACTACTCCTGGGATATACAGACTCCGGAGGGCGGTTTCGGTCTTCATGGAGTGTTTGGCGAGATGAAAGGGAAACTATCAGGCATCATGAACGGCATCGACTACGACGTGTGGAGTCCCCAAAATGACACTCTGATTCCCGCGCGTTACAGCATAGACGACATGTCGGGGAAGGCCGAGTGCAGAAGGCGCCTGGTCGAAACATGCCACTGGGAGGATGACGGCAAGCCCATAGTGGCGTTCGTTGGCAGACTGGTTCAGCAGAAGGGGATCGACATACTTTTTACCATGCTTGACTGGCTCATGGTGGACAATTGCCGCGCCGTGGTGATAGGTTCGGGGATGCCGCATTACGAGGACTGGGCCAGGCGTTTCACCCGGACTTATCCCGATTACTTCTGGTGCCGCATCGGCTTCGATGACACGCTTGCGCACCTGGCGTACGCCGGTTCCGACATCATCGCCATGCCGTCGCTGTTCGAACCCTGCGGGCTGTCGCAGCTCATAGGGATGTCGTATGGTTCAATTCCTGTGGTCCGCGGCACCGGCGGCCTTGCCGACACCGTGATTGACTTCGACGGTTCCCCCGACGGGACCGGTTTCGTGTTCAGCGATTATTCGACGGATGAATTACTGAAAGCCATGTACAGGGCGATCGGGGTTTTTCACGACAAAAACAGATGGGACACGCTCCTCAGAAACGCGATGTCGTCCGATTTTTCCTGGAACAAATCGACGTCGTCCTATATGGAGCTTTACAACGGGCTGCGAAGCGGGGAATTGCCTTCTTAGCCTCATATTGGCAGGAAACCGTCGGAGCGCTCGTCCGGCGGTTTTTTAATAAAAAAGGGGGAGAAAGAGATGATCCAGGGAAGGTATGGCAGGGTGCTCGCCATGGTTTTGGCTGGCGGGAAGGGCGAACGGCTGATGCCGCTGACCAAGTACAGGGCCAAGCCGGCCGTGCCGTTCGCGGCGAAGTACAGGATAGTGGATTTCGCGCTCTCGAACCTGGTAAACAGCGGTATTTACTCCATTTATTGCCTCACTCAGTTCAAGAGCCAATCGCTTCAGGAGCATATCACCCAAGGTTGGCAATTCGGCCCGGCGCTTCGCGGCAGGAGTTTCTTCGTAAATGTGGCGCCGGCTCAGATGTGGACCGACGAGCGCTGGTACGAGGGAACCACCGACGCGATTTACCAGAATCTCCATCTCGTCACAATGTTCAACGCCGATTACGTCTGTATATTTGCCGCGGACCATATTTACAAAATGGACATCGGCCAGATGCTTCAGTTTCACTACGATAACAAGGCCGACGTTACTGTTGCCGCGAACAGGGTTCCCGTCAGCGAGGCGTCGCAGTTCGGCTGCATATCGGCCGATGATGCTGGGGTGGTGAACGGTTTCGTGGAGAAACCCAAAAACCCGCCCGAGGTGAAATCCAACCCCGGATTCAGCTACGCCTCGATGGGCAACTACATCTTCTCACGCGAGGTACTCGAAGAAGCGATACTAACCGACAGCGAAAACGAATCCAGTAGCCACGACTTCGGCAAAGACCTGCTGCCTGCGCTCTACGACAAATGCAAGGTGATGGCTTACGACTTCTCGACGAACGCGCTGCCGGGAGACGACCGTCCCTACTGGAAGGACGTCGGGTCGCTCAAGGCTTACTGGGAGGCTCACATGGACCTGCTTCAGCACCCGTCGGCGTTGACGCTTTACAATTCGCAGTGGCCGATACGCACGGTATCCTACTCTGACCCCCCCGGTTTCACGTACCCCGCGAAGGGTATGAGCAGCTCTGTTGAAGGATGTCTCAGGGCAGAAGCGAGCCAGGTTCTGGGAGCCGTGGTTCACCGCTGCGTCCTCTCGCGCCACTGCGTGATAAATCCCGGTTCCGTGCTGGAGGAGTGCATAATCGGCCAGGGCGTTGTGATAGGTGAGAACTGTAAGCTTCGCCGAGTCATCGTGGACTCGCACAACGTGATTCCGCCCAACACGGTCATCGGCTACAACTCCGAGAACGACATCGAGAAATACCACGTCGACGAGCCGTCCGGCATAGTGGTGGTGCAAATGCCCAAGATTCAGCTGAGAAAAAACATGGAACTCGCCACCAGGTTTGACGAGGAGATGTTCTCATCATTCTGATTCAAAAATTTTAAAACTTTAGAACGTCGAAGGCCTCGCCCTTTGATACCCGGGCGCGGTCTTCGACGTTTATGACTATTCCAATTACCATGATGCCCAAGGAGAGGTTAAAATAGATTGAGGTGAAGCATGACAAGTATCTCAAATCGACTAAAGGAGCTGATCATCATGGTGATTGGGACTATATTAAAACGTTTTACACTCTCCCGTAATCTGCTACTGTAATTCTGTATTGCTCCGGCAGGCCTATGTCATATCTCCTACCGGATATTATTGCACCTATTGCGCCGAATTTGCGTGTCACGCGGTTAAGTGCGGAAGTCAATTGCAGGTTTTCCACAGTATTATTGCCGTCAAACTCGTAGCGCAATTCAGCATACACATGCGGCGTTATGACATACATAAACATGCCGTAGTATTTGCCGTTGCTCTGTAAATTTTGCTTCGCGTATTCAACTGTTGGTTTTTCGACCAATACAGACAAAGCTGTCTCCGCCGCAAACTTCGCTACACCATAATGTGGAGTGGCAGCAAGCGGCAGCTCAAACAACCCAATTGTGAGTTGTTTCGATTTTTCATATGCTGCGATTAACTGTGTGAAAGCCGATTCCTCGGTGTTGGAAGTAAATAGATGATCACCAAGGCATACTATTACAGGCTCACCATCAGCAAATCGCTCACTTTGGAGTACAGCATGTCCAAATCCAAGCGCATCATCTTGATAGGCAAATTCTACCGTATCGCCAAACAATGATTGATACAGCTCTTCTTCGCCATGATGGATTACAAGACAAATCTCTTCTACGTCCGACGAGCGTAAATTTTCAACCAATATTTGAAGCATAGGTTTTGCCTTGCCGTCGAAGTCTACTACAGGGAGCAAATCTTTCTTGATAACACTAGTAGCCGGCAGCATTCTTGTTCCATGTCCCGCAACAGGGATTACAGCCTTGCGCACAGCCGCAGTCTTTGGTATTGCTATACTGTATGCCAGTATTCCATAGGTTTTGTGTAAGTAATTAATCAACTTAGTTCCGCACTCTGAGTCCCGAACTATAAATTGCACAGCCCCGTCGCCTTGTGAGCCAACACCCTTGCCGCCAAATACCCATTGTTTAAGCGCAGTATCATTCAGAACCGTATGCAATGTCGGTGAGGCAAGTTCCTCAGGTGATAGCGATACGGCATATGTGTCAAATAGCGATTGGGCTTCAGTCATTAACTTACCTGCATGCTGTATATTGCCCTCCTCAAGCGCGGCAGTAACTTCGCCAATTATCCTTTCATTTATCTCGCCTAAGAGAATATGCAACCCCCTATGCTCAGATGTTTTTGGGTAAGGATATGCCGAGTTGAGGTCGCGCAAAATTGTCATCGTATCTTTCTCCGCGTTGAGATCGGCGAACACAAGATACAACGGAGCCCCGATTTTGGCAGGGTTCACATTCAGTCTGTCGCCATCGAATTTCATATGTACTATACCCTTGTCAAATGCCACAGCTTGATCGAGCCGCCCACAACGTGACGGCGTCAGTTGCTCGCCGCCGTAGGCGCATTCCATTTCTCCGTGAGTAGTGAGGTTTAGGTTGTAGAGCTTATTGAATCCTCTCGCTGTCAGTGTGCAAATCGCGGCAGAAGATGATAAGCCTTTCTTCTGCGGCAAAGTCATTTTCAGAATGTTCAACGTCATACCGCCTATGCGATAATAATTCAGCATATATGCTGCAACGCCCGCAATATATGAGAAAAATCCGCCCTCACTTGCAACTTTCCGCAGTTCCGGCAGGTGCATATTATACTCTGCCGAGATTTCTTTGTCGTCTGAGTCAAGAGATGTGATTATAAGTTTTTCGGAGCATTCGGCATTGGCATAGATGCCCTGTTCAGTGCAGACAACAAGGGCCAGACCGGGGCGAATATCGGAGTTAAACTTCCGCATTTGCCCTGCCCAATCGCTGTGTTCTCCGAATAGGCATATGCGTCCGGGGACGAAAAGTTTTATCATTTATGCTGTTACTCCTTCTCTATCACTGTTGTCAATTTAACACTACAACGAACATAAGATTTTTAGCCCTGTATTTATGTGGGTTCCAAAAATTATACAGGATTATGGAACCCTGATCTTATGGTCCTACAGATTCTCATGTTCGTTGTAGTGTCAAGTGTAAATCGCTTTTTCCACGTGCCTGACACGCAGACTGTCTGAATTGGACATAAAGTACAAATTTGTCAGAATTTCCGCAACATAGGATAAAGCTCGCGTTTTAGCTATATCAGGTACTCCAAGCGTTTCCATATATTGTGTGATATTGAAAAACCACGCACAGTAGTCAGAATAGACGGCACGCTTAGCAACAATAAGATTACATATATATTGATATTTTCCGTGCAGGATTTGTAAGTATTGCTCGTACTTTTGGGAGCAGAGAGTTTGTATTGTTTGCAAGAGCGCATTAGCAACATCATCACTTACAAATCGCCGAAAATGCGTCATCGTATTTGGATAGCAGATATATGGCAATGGCAATATGACATCAATATTATCGCTCAGCATATTTGGCGTAACGAACAAATGCCGTCGGTAGTGTTCCAAGCCTACCCATTCATCGGTTGCGTGTTTCCATATCCAATACGCCGCGCTCATTTCGCAGTATTTATGGTTTCGCGAGTTAATATTATTGCCTGTGATTTCTGCGTCGGCTTGTATCGGAGTTTCCCAAGATTTAAGCATCGGTGGACTTGCGAGCGGTTTATCGCGTTTGCTGTGTGCCTCATAAAGCGTGAAACTTGGCGTATTGTTCGTGATGGTTTCTATAAGCGGGAATTTACCGATGCTCGCAAAATACCGCGACATCAACAAATGTTCCTCGTGCGCTGTTAGCCTGAATGTGTTGTTGTAACCTTGCTCTGCGAGCGCTGCCATGATTTCGTCTTGAAGCAACTCCGTTACGGCGATGATTATTAGCGTATCCGTTGGCACAGCTTCAACAGTTGTCACGGGTATGTCTTCTATACGCTGCGGATTGTTAGCGAGACTGCTTACAATGAAACACAGCGGTTTGCGGTTTGTGAGCGCGTGTATTGCCGAAAATGCGCCATATGCTACAACTTGTGCGCCATAGAAAGAAAAGGAGCTATATTGAGAAACATAGTCCGCAATACTCATGTTTTTTGATTTTGTTATGCTATTTGCTTCTGTAGATGATTGGGCTGACTGCAAGTCGTGAATAATCATATGATTATCTCCTTATAAAATATTGCCGTCTCCGATACTGCTCTCGGTCATAACAGCGCAAATACACTCTTCCTGTTCTAAAATTGCTACAACACCTATTGTATAAACAGGTGTTTTTAGAAATTGAGCTTAAGCGGTGCGTTATCTTGAAATGTGCCGCTTAAGGCATTTGGTTGTTACAGATAATTTGACAGTGAATTTTTGTCGCCCACATAGACAGTGAGCGGGAAATGAGATATATTCATAAGATACCTGTTTATACAATATGTGCTCAGAACAATCCTGATACATTTTTAACAATGATATAGCGTTTTCTAAAATATCATATTGTGCGTCGCGGAAGGAAAAAAGCTGTTTCATTATGCTATTTGATTCTGCCGATAATTGAGCCAACTGCATTTATATCTCCATTTGCTCTGCGATAATATTGAATATCGAACCGTTCTATTTTTGTATGTCGACTCATCAAATAAGTCATTGAGAGAGGACAGAAAAAATGATAATGGTCGGGGTTAGAAAGTTCTTTATCATCAATTGGGATATGCAGGAATATTCTTCCGTCCGGTTTAACAAATTTGCTGACTTTTTCAAGCACATATCTCGGATTGACTAAATGTTCCATAACATGAAACGACATGACTACATCAAACTTATCCTTGACCTGCAGCGTTTCAATAGGGTCATTCAGTATTGTGATACCATAAACTTTCTGTGACTGCTCCGTTATAGCGCAAACATCTTCGCCCAAAACATCGTATCCGAGTTTACTCAGTTCGTAAAGCAGTATACCTTCGCTACAACCGAATTCAAAGAAAGATATATCCTTTGTGGCAGGTTTATACAGTAATCCATAAGAGTTCAAAAGTGACAAGCGAGAGTTAACCCAACCTTTCCACTTATCGGACGGCTCGAGGCTGTCTATACCCTGGTGGTTCTTATCTCGTCGCCAATAGTCTGCGTCTCTGTAAATTGTCCGGACTGTTGTTTCTGCGTCCGGCGTATTTGTCCGCCACTTGTGTCCGCAAAATCCACAAATACTTATTGATTCCGCTATGGGGGGGGGGGGGGGATTACCGCATATTGGGCAGAGCGTCATTGTCATTGTTTCCCTCATCTTTCTGCTAAGCAAGGCTGTTGATATATTGGATTTTATCTGCCGGAATACCTATGGCGACAGCTTCGCGTTTTATTTCGGTGAATCGCGTATAGTTTGCGGCAATCAAGACATCAAAATCTACCATAAGTAATTTCCCAGGCGGCTGTATTGTCACGCCGTAGAAGTCTTTGCCGTGCTTGTAACAATCTTTGTCAACCGCAAGGACGATTTTACCGCCTGCGGAATTTATAATATCGACAGCGAGATCTCCAGCGGAACCTGTACCCCAAATTACATATTTCGTTTCTTTGTTAACTTGAAGCCGCTTACCCGCTTTATCAAACGCCTCAAAGGAGAGTGGAATTACTTTATTTGGCTGCCAAGCGTTTATTATCTCACCGAATGTCTTTGTATGAGCAATACGGTCAAAGCCAAACTCGCGCAATGATAGTGCGTTCTTGCTGAACAATGCGAAATCGTCGGACACATGCAAAGTTCCCGGATTCAAAACATATTTGCTGAGGCGTTCTTTGAAACCGTTAGGCAGTTTTACGTCGTTCCTGTAAAGCAACAGCCACTCTTTTGCATTAGCTAAAGCTTTGTTAAGTTCCGTGCCGAAGCTGTCATTTTCGGCTATCGTAACATCGTCAAATTCGCGAACAAATAAAATCGAGTTAAGCGCGTTGAACCTGTCCTCATAATGCTCTATGTATGGCATTGCCGCAGAGAAGTGCTTGTTCTCTTTTTTACTGTCCTCCGAGATTTTACCATTCTCGACTCTGATTAGATTGACCCTTCCCGATTTCAGTTTTGGACTGTCAATGCCTTTCAGCATCTCAAACATCGTAGGCGATACATCGTCTATCTCCTCTGCGCTGTCGCGAGTAAAAGTGTCCAATGCGAATCCGCACATCTCGCACCAGTGTAATTGGTCGCCAAACTCATCGGGAGCGCGTTTCCACCACTCTGGTTCGATCACCCATCCTCCAGGACCGTCGAACAGCATATCTAAAACCCCAGCGATTTCGCAGAAAAATGCGCCTTTCGGCGTTATGCTCGCGCTCCACTCGTTCTGTAACCAACAGGCATCGCGGAGTTTGAGCCATTTGTCATCCGCAATTCCCAAATCCTTGCGTGTTATCAGCGCGGACTGATGATATATAGGATTAAGGTGGTCGTTCAAACCTTGAAACGGCAGAATATCGCTGATTATTTCGTAGTGCTTCTTATAGGTAACTCCCATATTTGAAAACATCCCGGCTCCGACAACATCGATACGTTCAATATCGTCGTTTATCATTTGAAAGTTGTCGAGTTCAACCCGATGTACCTGCTTTATGAAATCCTTTTGCGGGTAAACATAAGGATTATCGCGTTTTGGGAACTTTGAACCTAGGTAGCGGATAAAATGCTCAAACTCAGGGTGAAGCGTAGGTTCGCCGCCCATCATGCTCCGTATGCCATGATAGCCGTCAAGCGAATCAACTGCTCTTTTGAATGTATCAAAGCTCATAAAGTATGGTTTTTTATGATGTCCGCACAAACGAGTACAATTACTGCAACGCTTGTCGCAAGCGTTTGTGATGTCGATTTCGATGATTCGCATATGGCGTGGTGATCTCATAGTTGTGTTCCTCCGAGCTATTCACATATTATTTTTTCCGCAGGAATTCCCAGTTCGTACAACTGTCTCAACGCGCGTTGTTTTAATTTTTCGCTTGCAATTGCAATAAACACTTTATCGTATCTCGCCGTCAATATTGATTCAGGCGGCATAATCATCCTTACCGGATGTCGTTTTAGGTCTATTGCGTCTGTTATTGCGTCTGCAATGTCATATTCAATTTCATCCTCATCTTTCGCAGCATCAATCTCCGGGCCGTTATACTCTACCCACAACGCGACATCACAATAACCGCTCAGCAGCAACTGCGATATATAATATCGTCCGACCAAGCCCGCGCCATATATGACAATACGCTTTCCACGTTCCACCAGATGGAATGGAAATGGAAACCGCAACGAGGCCGTAGTCATATGGGGATTGTAAATCTTTGCGGCACGGAAAGCTATCTCCTCCGCGCTGTTCTCAGTGACCAAATTAACCCAGAGGTATAATCGTTCGTCGTAGAAACACTTTTGGGGATTATCATCAATATCAAGCGCTTTAAATATCTCATCTTTCAATTTATCATGCAGATACTTGAATGCCTCGAATTTGTCGAGCCTATCGTAGAAATACCTGATAAACATCGCCGCACAGTTTATAAAGCTTTGCTTGACTGTATCGTATACGCCCCATTCTTCAAGCGACTTTTTCAGCTCAACATACGGCAAATATGCTGAATCGGGATAACGGGTAAGCCCATCTGTTTGGCTGATGCCGCTATTGACTCGATAGTGCGTGAATTTCTTATTGACAACAGCAATCCTTTCAGCGAGAACCATATGGGCAAAACTGAAATACGCGTCATCTGTGTACCTGATTTTTTGGAAATTCAGATTATGCTTATCCAGAAACGCTCGTCGATATAACTTATTCCACGCCATTCCCTGTGAAAGTTGGAAAATGTCGTTCGGAATATCCATATATGAAAAAGTTTCTTTGTCAGGAATAACTTTTTTGTTCAGAATAGATATAGATGTTACTTTGCCATTGCGGCCTGTGCGATTGTCGTACTCTGTTCCGCCGCACAGAACAATATCCGCGTCAGTTTGCTCCGCTTTATTAAACATTTCTTCAAGCATTTCGGATTCAAAGAAATCATCGCTGTCGAGAATGCTTATATATTTACCCCGCGCGTTCGCGAGACCGAGATTTCTCGCAGGTGCCGCACCAAGACCTTCATTTTCCTTGTTCAGTACACAAACCCGCCAATCATGTGCCATGTACTCGTCGAGTATCTTCAACGACATGTCAGTGGAAGCGTCATTAACGCAGATTATCTCGATGTCGCGCAATTTCTGGCCGACTATGCTGTTCAAACACTGCCGTAAATACTGTTCGGAATTATAGACGGCAATGACTACTGATACTTTGGGCATTTCGTTATCATTCATGGTTGTTTCTCCTGTGTTTTAGTTTCACGCCATTTTTTTCGCAATAATTCACAAAGTTATCATAAACTTTGCCATAGCACTTGTTAAACTCCGAATAATCAGCTAATTCTCCGTAATATTCGATGGGTTTTCGGTTGTCAAAGTCAGATATATCAATAGCGGGTATCTTGTAGAATTTATTCATCTCTTCCATACGCTTGTCTAAGTTTATCATAAGGGCCGGAACTCTCGCCAGTATTGCGGCGATATTTCCGTGAAATCTTGTGCCTATGCTGAAATCATTATTGCGCATCCCCTCTATCCAATCTTTTGCGGAATAGAAATATCTGCCGCAGGCTGAATAAAAATGATGCACCTCGCCATAAGACAGCAGGATTGAATGAATATCGCAGACTTCCGCAAATGGCGGTTTTTGCAACGTGAAGTCAATCGAAAACAGTTTTTGCTCGAACGCATCGATGAAATATCGCAGCAACGGCCAATGTATTTCCACTGCGTCTTTTTGTGAAATACCTAAGTTGGCAAAATCGGTCGAGAAATTAAAATTTATGCGCTGTAAATCGTTGACATTGCTGTTAACAGTAAACTCTCTGTTTAAATGATAAAACATAGACGGACAGCCAATTATCCTGACATTTTTTATGCCGTATCCGTTCAAATAATCTGCGTCATACTCGCCCCTGACGCCGATCTCAGCACGTTCCGCAAGCATCCTGAGCAATTTTTCAAGTCCGCGGTCCAATGGTGCTATCTTGCCCTTATCGAAAGCAAAACCGAGCGATAGAGGAATAACTCTGTCTGCGTGATTCAAAATATTTTCCCAATATGGTAAATCAACTTTAAGATTTGTCCCGATTCTGTGCAGTATGTTTGTTACAACGGTATCAGCGCGGGTCTCAAAATTATGAAAACGCGGAATAAATTCATCAGCATCAATAATTTTCGCAAGGGTGTCTGTCATTAGATATGTGCCGGTGTTCCGATTGCCATTAGGGTTAGTGAGCATCGTTTCCTGCATAGCGCTCTCAACGGACTGCTCCATATAAGATTTATAGGTTCGAGGGGGGGAGGGGGGGGATTGGTGTTTATTATAAAATAGCAGTAATTTACCCATAATTATAATAAATCTCCTTTTGCTATCCAGTAGCCAAAGTGTTCTACGCTGTTCAAATATTGTTCGGAATTATTATCTTGCGGACACACTTCACCAATAAAAAAACAAAAATTTGGGCTGCGGGCGTAGCTTGTTTTAGATAGTAACAATTACTCATCTATGGGCGCGGTTATGGTTTTTTCCTGCAGGCGGCCTACGTCGATTGGGCTGTTGGCGCGGCGGTTTTCTTGAAAAATAACATCGCACAGATCAGAAACAACGAACTGGCGACGCTTAGTTTTATGTCGTGATGAATCGCCGCGAGAGCGGCGCAGCCGATCATCAGTTTTTCCCAGCCCTTGAGAAGCCTGAAAAGCCAGCCTTCAAACGCTCCGGCCAGGGAAATCACTCCGAAAAGCGCTGACACAATGAGAATGGAGAGTTCTATGGGTTCGATGTCCCTCGCGAGCAGCATTGGATTGTAAACAAAAACATATGGCAGCAGGTATGAAGCAAGGGCTATGCGGGTGGCCGCAACGCCAGTCCGAGCCGGGCTGGCGCCGGCAATACCGGCTCCGGTGAATGCGGCCAAGCATACCGGAGGGGTGAGGTCGGCCATTATACCGAAATAAAACACAAACAGATGGGCGGCTATCGGAATGACCTTCATTCCAATGAGCGCCGGAGCTATTATCGTACTGCACACTATGTAGTTGGCTGTGGTCGGAAGCCCCATTCCAAGCACCAGACAGGCGACCATCGCCATCACCAGGGTGAGGAGCAGATTGCCGCCAGAGATCTCTATGATGTTGTTCGATATGGTGAGCCCCAGAGATGTGAGCGAGGACGTCCCGACGACAAAGCCGACCAGGGCGCAGGCCATTGCGACGCCAAGCGCCCCGCGCGAACCCACGGTCAGGGCGTTGACGATCTTCGCCGCGTCCATCCGGGTATGACGTCTCAGGAAACTGAAAATCAACACGGACACAATCCCGGCGAAGCCCGCTTTCAGCGGCGTATACTTCATGAGCAGCGCGGCGATGATGATTATTATCGGCGCCAGAAGGTGTCCGTCGCGTTTCAAAACATCACTCACCCGAGGCAGCCGCTCGCGAGGCAGACCCTTGAGTCCGGTTTTCATCGCTCTGATATGGACGTTTGTGAATATCGCGAAATAATAAAGCAGGGCCGGCACAACCGCGGCCGCCGCTATCGAAAGATACGGGACACCCAGAAACTCACTCATTATAAACGCCCCCGCTCCCATTATAGGAGGCATGAGCTGGCCTCCAGTGGAGGCACACGCCTCCACTGCTCCGGCATAGTAAGGGGCATACCCGACTTTTTTCATGAGAGGTATAGTGAAAGTTCCGGTCGTGGCCACGTTTGCGACTGACGAACCGTTAATGGTGCCGAGCAGACCCGAGGCCACAACAGCGACCTTCGCCGGTCCTCCGGGCGTTCCTCCGGCCAGCGCCAACGCTAACTCGTTGAAAAACTTCGCGCCGCCGCTTTCCGCAAGAAACGCCCCAAATATTATGAACACGACCACGAACGTTGACGATACCCCGAGCGCGATCCCGAATATACCCTCGGGGGTGAGGTACATGTGTTGTATTATCCTGCTCAGGGAGTAGCCGCGGATTTGGAACATGCCGGGCGCGTAATTGCCGAAATGGCAATAAGCGAGAAACAACATGGCCATACATGGCAGCACATTGCCGACTACTCTTCGCCCACCCTCGATGACCAACACCATCGCCATGATGCCAAGCCATATTTCGTGCGGGAGGGGCGCCGCTCCCCTCCTCGCTATATCGTTGAAGAAAATCACTATATATCCTATCACGGCTCCTCCAGCGAGGGCGAGCAGCCAGTCGTACCACGGGACTGACGTTTTGGAACCGCCTCTTGTCGCAGGGAACAGCACAAACACGGCGACGATAGCGAACATAAGATGCACCGATCTCTGAATCACTACCGGCATAGTGGTGAAGCCCGCCGAGTACAAGTGGAAGAGCGTCATCGAACACAGCCAGAGTGTTATTATCGCGCCCTGCCAGCCCGACAGCCGCCGGAACCTGCTCTCCGCGTCATATTTCTCTATGAGATCGGCAACCTCCGACTCGTCCTTCAACACAGGAGTCAGAAGGTCCCTTTTCGCATCGTCGTCTCTGTCCATAGCTATTTTATAGCGCCAATCTCTTTGAAGTATTTCTCCGCGCCGGGATGCAGCGGTATCCTTATCACATCAATGGCCCCCGCATCCATGAAGGACATTATGGCCGCCACATCCACGAGATCCTGCTTGTTGTCGTACAGAGCCTTCGTCATCCGGTATACAAGTTCTTCGTCCAGCTTCTCGTGTGCGGTGAGGGTGTTCCATGTCGCCGAGACCTTGAGCGCCTCTGTCTGTCCTTTGTAGGAACCGGCAGGGATCACGAACTCGGAGTAATACGGCAGATCTTTATTCAAGCCCGCGATGAGTTCGTCATCCAGGGGGATCAGATGGCCCGTGCCCATCGTCGTAACCTCGACCACCGCCGAGGAACCGATTGCGCACATCATGAAACCGGCTTCGATATTTTTGTCAGCCAAAGCGCTTGCCGTCTCATTCAAGCCCAGGTTTTGCGGCTTGATATCGTTGTCGGGGTCGATTCCGGCGATCTTAAGCAGGGCGCGCGCGGTATATTCCGTCCCGCTGGCGACAGCGCCTATGCCCACCCTTTTGCCCTTGAGGTCTTTGACGCTCTTGATGCCGCTGCCCTCGGCGACCATCAGCTGAATAGGCTCCGGATACAGTGGCGTCACGCCTCTCAAATGTTTCTGTGGTTTGCCCTCGAACGCCTGCATTCCGTTATAGGCAAAATAGTAAAGCCCATCGGTGAAGGCGATTTCGGCTTCACCGTTCTCCAACAGCTGCAGGTTCTGGGCGGTGCCTCCCGTAGACTGGGACGCGGCCTTCATGTCTGGTATGACCTTATTCCAGATTGTTGCCATTGCCGCGCCGACGGGATAGTATGTCCCACCGGTCGATCCGGTGCCGATGTTGATAAACGTGGCTGCCGCGGCAGCCGTGGAAAGCGCTGACACAACGAGCAAAGAAAGAACAATCATCACTGTTTTTTTCATTTTTTACGCCCCCTGTAATTTTTGTGAATTACAAACTCGCACATCATTCAATTGAGACACTTACGCACCCTTCTTTTTCAAGTTTTCAACGCTATATAACATGCGACAATTATATTACTTTAAGCGGCAATTTTCAAATTTTTACCGCAAAAAAATAAAGATATACTACCTATGTCGTATTTCTGACTATGGCTTACTGAGGATACGTTTAAACGCGCCTAGGGACGCATATTCGTGGTTACGATTCGACGGTTTCCTTTCCTCCCATATACATCCGCAGGGGCGCGGGGATTGAGACGCTTCCGTCGGCGTTCAGGTTGTTTTCCAGAAACGCTATCAACATGCGCGGCGGCGCCGTGACGGTATTGTTGAGAGTATGAGCGAAGTAGTTTCCTTTGTCCCTGCCGCGGACGCGGATTCCCAGCCTGCGGGCTTGTGCTTCGCCAAGGTTCGAACAGCTTCCCGCCTCGAAGTATTTCCGCTGGCGGGGGGACCATGCTTCCACGTCAACACTCTTCACCTTGAGGTCGGCGAGATCGCCTGAACAGCATTCCAGCGTCCGCACTGGTATGTTGAGAGAGCGGAAGAAGCCGACCGTATTCGTGTAGAGCTTCACGAACCAACCGGGACTGTCGTCCGGTTTACAGACAACTATCATCTCCTGCTTTTCGAACTGATGTATGCGGTATACCCCTCGTTCTTCTATGCCGTGCGCGCCGACCTCCTTGCGGAAACAGGGCGAATAGCTCGTCCATGTCTGCGGGAGGCTCTCTTCGTCGAGGATTGTGTCGATGAACTTGCCTATCATCGAGTGTTCGCTGGTGCCTATGAGATACAGATCTTCGCCCTCTATCTTGTACATCATATTCTCCATCTCGGCGAAACTCATGACGCCGCTCACCACGTTGCCGCGAATCATGAACGGAGGGATGCAGTAGGTGAAACCCCTGTCTATCATAAAGTCCCGCGCGTACGACAATATGGCGGATTGCAGGCGCGCGATGTCGCCGCAGAGATAGTAGAATCCGTTCCCGCTGGTTTTCCTCGCCGTGTCGAGGTCAATTCCTCTGAAACGCTCCATGATGTCGACGTGATATGGTATCTCGAAATCCGGCACAACCGGTTCGCCGAAGCGCTCCACTTCTACGTTCTCGCTGTCGTCGCGTCCTATCGGCACCGACGGGTCGATGATGTTTGGTATCGTCATCATCTTTTCCTTGACGAGAGCTCCCAGACGCTCCTCCAGGACTTCCAGGCCCGCAAGTCCCCCCGCCATTTCCTCGGACTGGGCTTTTTTGCTCTCGGCTTCGGCGGCGTTGCCGCGCGCCATGGCCGCGCCTATTTCCTTGCTCAGCGCGTTGCGTCCGCTCCGCAGATCGTCGGCCTTCTTGCGCGCGTCGCGGCTCTGACGGTCAAGTTCGATGATCTCGTCAACGAGCGGTATTTTGTGCTCCTGGAATTTTTTGCGGAGATTTTCCCTTATTATCTCCGGGTTCTTTCGGAATAACCTGATGTCAAGCATGAACTCTCCTCTCACGCGCTCGTGAGGGCGCGGCTATGGCTAGTGTGAACCTTTATCATGGCGCAAGAAGCGCGAGTATCACGGTTCACGAAATAACTGTAAACGCGGTATTATGGGTTATCACCCTACATGCAGACATAACCGCCGCAACGCCTGCTTCAGGTTCGCGCTCATTGTATATAATATCATATAATATCAACGGATTCTCCGAATCATAAGAATCTGCCCAGGGCAAACGCATCGGGAATTTACGAGAAAGATTCAGGGTTGAATTTTTAGTTATACTCGTGCGCGATAGAATTTGCAGTACTCCGACTTACGGGAAGATCTTCTGTTTACGCTGAACTTGCGTGGCTTAGTACATCTCAACGCTCGCGAGTATAGGTCAAATCAAAACAGACGCAAAATCAAACGAAATCACGGCCATACCCAAGCTTTTGGAATTATTGGATATTAAAGGAAGCACGATAACAATTGATGCTATGGGCTGTCAAAAAGAAATTGCTCAGAAAATATTAGATGCAGAGGCAGATTATGTTCTGAGTTTAAAGAGAAACCAGAAAAATACATTTGATTTCGTTCAAAATCTTTTTGCTGATGGACTGCAAAATAATTTTCAAGGGTTAGAGTATACAAAATTTGAAACTATAGAAAAAGACCATGGACGAATTGAGCGGCGTAGGATTTATTCTATCAACGTTGGCAACGGTGTGGAATTTGATGAATTAAAGGAATGGCCAGGATTGAAGAGCGTAACAATGGTTGTCTCGACGAGAGAAATCATTGGGAAGGAAAAGACAGTAGAATATCGCTACTACTTGAGTAGTATTGAAGCAAACGCAGAAATCATTGGTTCAACCATCCGTTTTCACTGGGGTATGAATTATTTTAATGTTTTTTCTTCGTTGCTTCCTGTTAAGTGGCGCAAGCGCCGGATAAGTGTTATTATAACGCATGTTACGAAGGAGGCGTAAGAAAGTTGGCAAGTTCCGCGCCGTGGGCAAATAAAAATTTTAGATATTGGCTGTGCGTTGAACATTGTGCTTGGCAGTGGGCGGTTATAGGCATTATCAATGTCGGTGTGTTTTTGAATTATTTCGAGAAAATATCGTCTCTGTATTTGATTTACCCTATAGGCGGTTTCGAACTTGTCATGCGTTGCCTGTTTTCCGACCTTATCGCGTATTCCGAGATAACTGGGCGCAATGTTCCTGTTGTTTGGTGGATTATAGCGTTCCTGTTCCCTTTTCCTGTCGTGATATATCTGTACTTTTTCCCGTTTGACAAAGAGAGGGACGTAGCGACGCAAGAAAGATTCGATATCGCTTTTGCCGTTTCATGCGCTCTTTATTGGATAATTCCGGCTTGTTTTAATCATTGGAGCGGATGACATGACAATTCGCCGGATTAACAATAGACTATTGTGTTTTCTAATAGCCGCGATAGTTTTGATGAACGCGTCGCACGAGGAAAGCCATGCTTTGAACGCTCACGAAGCTGCGCGAGATCTCATCAAGGTTTTGGCGGAGACCCCAGCGCCCGGAATGATAGGAGAAACAATCGGCGCGAAAATCCCCCCTGTCATTCGGCCTTGGCCGGAAGGACAAACAAAAATAATCCAGCGGCACGATTTCAATTTTCATGATAAAAACATGTCTTATACTTTTTATATAGATGACAATAAAATAGTTCGCATGGGCAGCGACAAAAGGTTTTATTTGCAAAGAGGGATCAAATATGAGGAATTAGAAAAACTATACATAACGGCATT
>JAITRO010000119.1 GCA_031288335.1 Synergistaceae bacterium
CTTGGACTGCCCCTGGAGGCCGAGCGATCTGGAACAGCGGGCGGGGAGGATATTAAGACAAGGCAATAGCAACGAAAAGGTACGAATATACAGGTACATAACCCGTGGTACGTTAGACCAAGCTTGTCAAGGCAGCAGTTTCTAAAATTTTAAGGTGAAATTTGTCTTTTACCGTTTATCTTTGTCTATCAAGGTCGCTATACTACCTTTTCACGCTCAATCTTGTCAATAGTTTTCATTTCTTTTCGTCTTCGTTGCCACTCTCGTTGATAGTTTCGGTGGTATTCGCGATGCTTCCGCAGCTTCTCTTCCGCTTCGGCCTGTATCTCCTCCGGGGTCTTCACCGGCATGGCCGCGAGCTTCGCCGCCTTCTTCGCTTCCGCGCGTATGGCTTTTTCCATGTTGATTTTCTCTTTGTGACTGTGATAATAAGCCCTCCAGTATTCACGCTGGTGATCCACGGGGTCTATCGGCTCCGGTTTTGGTTCCTCATACCCTGGGACTTTGAAATCACCTATAAAATTCAGAAAAATTTCCACCTTCTGGACACGCCCGTAGCCTTGCCTCGCGCCGACAGCCTCATGGACAATGATCTTATCGACGAACTCGTTCAGCATGGCAGGCGTCAGTTCCGTGAAGTCGGTGTATCGTCTGGACAGCTCAAGGAATTTCTCGGCTCTGCTTCCGTCCTCGCTGTAACTCTCAAGGGCGGCGTTCAATTCGGCGATCTGAGTTTCCAAATCTTCCTGCTCGTCCTCGTATTCGCGTGAGAGTTTTTCAAACCGCTTTTCGGAGAGCGAACCAGTCACTTTGTCCTCGTAGAGCCTTTTGATGAGCGAGTCGAGTTCATTGCAGCGTTTCAGGCTCTTCGCGAGCCGTTCTTTCCTCTCCCTGGCTTCCTCGGCGCTCCGAAGTTCGGACGCCTCGCGCACCCGGCTCATGAATTCCTCACTGTCGCTCATCGCAAATCCGCTGACGCGCTTTATCACGTCGAGCGCGAGTGTGCGGAGCGCGGAGGTTTTGATGTAGTGAGCCGTGCATTTCCTCGGATACTTGGTATATTGGTTGCAGAGATAGGAATCCTGAGAGTCGTATTGACGCTGGGTTCCCAGATGATTGAACATCCGGCTCCCGCACTCTCCGCAATACACCAGCCCGGTCAACGGGTTGGCCGTACCGGTCGAGTTCCTGCGCCGCGTTACCTTCCGGCATTTCTGGGCGGTCTTCCATGTTTCTGAGTCAACGATGGGCTCCTGCGTATTCTCGAAAACGCTCCATTCCTCCTGTGGCCGGAATTTATGCTTTCTGTCCTTGTAGGAATCCTTGTAAGTCCTGAAATTGACCGTGCAGCCTGTATATTCAGGATGAGAAAGGATATTCTTTACTTCCGATCCTCCCCAGTTGTGCCGCTCGGAATAGCTCTCGGGAGGATTTTTCCACCCGTCGCGCTCGGCGATGTAGTGCGATGGGCGCGTGACTTTTTCGTCCGTCAGTATGCGGGCAATCTGGTACGGCCCCTTGCCGTCTATGGTCATCCGGTATATCCTCCGCACTACGGAAGCCGCTTCCTCGTCGATAATCCACTGGTTCTTGTCGTCGGGATGCTTGCGGTATCCGTAAAGCGCTGCGTTGGTCATGTGCTTGCCGCTGTTGCCTTTGTTGTGCAGAACGGCCTTTATCTTCTTTGACGTGTCCCTCGCGTACCACTCACTCATGATGTTGAGGAACGGGGCGAACTCGTTCTCGCCGTTGGCGCTGTCGATGTTGTTGGAGATGGCTATGAACCGGACGCCGTGCTGCCGGAACATGACCTCGGTGTAAAAACCGACTTGCAGGTAATCGCGCCCGACACGGCTCATGTCTTTGACTATCACCGCGTCTATGTTGCCAGCTTCTACCTCGGCGATGAGCTGTTTCCAGCCAGGGCGGTTGAAATTCGTCCCGGAGTGGCCGTCGTCCGATATGTGCAGGATGTTGGAAAAACCGTTTCTGCCAGCGTAATCCTCCAGGATTTTCTTCTGGTTAGTTATGCTGTTGGACTCGCCCTGAAGCTCATCGTCATGGCTGAGCCTTTCGTAAAGGATGGTGAGCTTTTTGCCGCCGGCTGCCTTCATGTTATCGCTCCCTAAAGGCGGCCGGCCCGCTTGCGATGAACCAATGATACCATGACCGGGGAGGATGTGCGCTTCCCCGGATAAAATTTTCATCTCTTTTTCTTTAGTTGTCATTTCCGTCCCCCCGTATCGCTTTTCACAGCGCCGCCGCGCGCCATGCGTAGGATTTTGTCGTCCATCGTCTCGCCGGAGACGGGGCTGAAATGTACTTCAACCTCATAGGCGGTGGAGCCGATGCGCTTTCGCATACTGAACGGAGCGGGACGGGTGCCGCTGTCCAGTGCCTCGGACTCGGCTGCCGCCGAGGTCTTACGCTCCGGCGATCCGGTTGAATTGGTGTCTTTGATGTCTTTTGCGCGTCCGGTCAATATACCTCACCTCTCGTCCACGATAACACGGGTTTTGGAGGCTGTTGATAACTTTGATAGGTAGTGTCGCGAGGCTTGATTCTCAGGGCATTTGTTGAGATTGAATGCGTCAAATGGTGTGTGCTTGGTTTAACAGCGAGTTAATCGTGGCTTGAGTTATCCGGTAACTACCTGCTGAAACCGTGGCCGCGTGAGCGCTCTTGTTCCTGTCTCGTTGTGCAAACGTCGGTCAGGCCGATTGAACCTGCCTCATCCACGGTTATGGTTGCGACATTCCCGGTAAGGGCCTTCATCTCCGGCACTTCCTCCGGGCTGATCTCGTGTGCCAGGACGATATGAAAGCGCACGGTTTCAGGGTCTCCGTACATATTTTTTCTTCCAGTCTCAAAATGCTCCGTCGGGCCGTCCTGCAAAACCACGACATAACCGTTATATTCGGCGACGCCCAGAATCTCGCCCCGGTACGCGCCGCCCTGTTCAGAGAGCCGCACGTTCGGAAACCTGTGATACTCGCTCTTGTGGAGCAAAGACTTAGCCGCGCGGTATATACCGTTTATGTCGCTGTTGAGCCTGCCGATCTCCACGTCGATGGCCTCAAGCTCTTTTACCGCCTCGGCGTTCCTGCTCTTCGCAGCTTCTTTGGAGGTCTCTGCGGCTTCAAAGACGGCCGCCCGGAGGGCCTTGTCGTGTTCTTCCAAGGCTCTCCCCACCCAGGCGTCGTCCGATTTCGCCTTTCTCAGCAGTTTGTCCCACTCCGCCTTCTTCGCGCCGTATCCAAACCCGAACAGTCCTTTGACCGGCTCACGTTCTTCAATATCGCGAACGGCACTGGCTGCCGATGCCTTCTCCGCCTCAAGCCGTTTGCGCTTCTCATCGGCGGTCTTTTTGAGATTTTCAATCGCGGCTTCGGCGATGGCTTTGCCTTTGGCGTCCAGCGTCGCCTCTATTTCCTTCCGGCGCGAGCGCAGTGCGTCGATTGTCCCGGCGTCGGCCTTCCTGCGCTCGGCAAGGCGCATGGGTCTGGTTTCCCGCCGCGGCCGGTACGCCGCTTCCATCGGGCTATCCGGTGAGTTTGCCGCGTTTTGAGCGGCTGGCGCGTCCGGTGTTTTGGCGTTCGTCGCGGTCTCGCGGATCGGCGCGATTATGGCCGTTTTATCCGCCATAGCTGTCGCCTGTGCCTTTGCCCTCTCCGCTGTGTCATGCCTCTCTTGCGATTTTATGTCACACAGTTCCGGGTTTGTTATCCGTATGCCGTGTTCGGCGGCTATCTCCGCGCAACGTCGCTTGTACTCGTCCGTGCCGTTGACCTGAACGCCGCCCCATTTCTGCCGCGCAAGCTGGAGCGCCGCCAGTATGGTCTCGTCGTCACTCTGGTACACCCGTATCTTTCGCCCCATATCGGCGAACGCCGTGACGCCGGGCGTCCCGTCCCGGTAAAACCGCGTCGTACCTTTCCATCCTGCGACGGCCTTGAATCCCGGCAAGCC
>JAITRO010000170.1 GCA_031288335.1 Synergistaceae bacterium
TTGATATTCCAAAACGCCGATTCCGCGATATTTCCGTGGCTCACCGTGCAGGAAAACATCGAATTCGGTCCCCGCATGAACGGCGTGAAAAAGAAGGACAGGCTCGAAATAGCGAGGAAATACATTGACCTGGTCGGCCTTCAGGGCCACGAGCGGAAATTTCCCCGGGAGCTTTCCGGCGGCATGAAGCAGAGAACTCAGATAGCGCGCCTCCTGGCCAACGACTCGGACATACTTGTCATGGACGAGCCGTTCGGCGCGTTGGACGCGCACACGAGGCGCGTCATGCAGAACGAGTTGGTGCGGACGTGGAGCGAGACGAAAAAGACCATCATCTTCGTGACCCATGACATAACCGAGTCGATATTGCTGGGGCGGAGGATACACATTCTGTCGCAGTCGCCGGGCGCCCATATTTACAGGACCTACGAGGCCGATATGCCTTATCCCAGGAACGAAACCGACCCGGAGTTTCTTTCGCTTCTTTCCTCTATACAGGGACACTTTGATTTCGGGGGCAATATATGACGCGCCCTGTCGAAATTTCCGACGCTAACGCCGCCGTCCGAGAGAGCGTCCCTTACGCCAACATTTCCTCCGCAGTGAATTTTTTGCTGGATTCTGGGTTGGTAAGCTGGGCGATTATTTTCGCGGGGTGGGGAATCATTTCGCTCTTTTATAAGGCGACCTTTTTTCCAAGCCCCATCGAGACGATGGTGGGCGCGTGGGAATTGCTGATCGACGGAACGCTCGTCAAGTTCTCGCTCATAAGCCTTTGGCGCGTCTTCCAGGGCTGGTTTCTGGGCAGCGCAATAGCGGTTCCGATAGGCGTCATGATCGGGCGAAGCAGAATCATCAGAAAGATAATGGAACCGCTCGTCGATTATTTCAGGTTCATCCCAGCCATTGCGTACCTCACGCTCTTCATCATGTGGTTCGGAGTGGGGGAGCGTTCCAAGATCATACTCATAGTATATGCCACGTCCTTCACCGTGATAATCAACACGGCAAGCGGGGTTTTGGGCATCGAGCCGAACAGGATTCAGGCCGCCCGCACTCTCGGCACGTCGGAGTTCAAGATACTGCTCTACGTGATACTGCCGGAGTGCGTGCCGTACATCTTTACAGGCGTGCGGCTGGGACTGGGCGGCGCCTTTACGTCGATCATCGCGGCCGAGATGCTCGCTGCGAAGGAGGGACTGGGCTATCTCATTTTCACGTCGAGGCTCTATTTCAGGGTCGACTGGATTTTGGCCGGAGTGATAATGCTCGGCCTTCTGGGTTATCTTACCGACAAACTGTTTCGTGTCTTCGGCGAGCTGGTGCTGAGACGGTACGGGATTCACGACGTAAAGGAATTTGGACAGTGACGAAAAGAGAACACCTTGGGGCTCCGCCCCAATCCCCGCAAGGGGCGCGCCCCTTGACCCCTTTTATAAAATTTTCATTTCACCCTTCGGGTGAAATGAAAATTTTAAAGAGAGTACAGGGAGCTTGCTCCCTGGCGGGTTCGGGCGGAGCCCGAGGTCTTCTTTTTTTGATTTACAAGAAGGTTGGGATGACATCCGATGGGTGAAAAAATTGGGAAGCACATAGCCATATACGGGAAGGGGGGCATCGGAAAATCGACCACCACGTCCAATATCAGCGCCGCTCTGGCGGAAGCCGGTTATAAAGTGGTTCAAATAGGGTGCGACCCTAAGAGCGACTCCACCAACACGCTGCGGGGCAATCGTTATCTGCCGACGGTTTTGGACAGCATGAGGGACGGAAACGCCGTGAAGCTGGACGATATTTCCGTCACGGGTTTCGGCGGCGTGCTCTGTATCGAGTCCGGCGGGCCCGTTCCAGGGGTTGGCTGCGCCGGACGTGGGATAAACGCCGCCGTCACGCTGCTTCAGGAATTGAAACTCTTTGAGGAGTTCAGACCGGATTTCGTGCTCTACGACGTCCTCGGGGACGTGGTGTGCGGGGGATTCGCCGTGCCGATAAGGGACGGGATTACCGACAGGGCTTACGTGGTGACGTCATCCGATTTTATGGCTATTTACGCGGCCAATAACCTCTTCAAAGCCATAAACAAATATGCCCCGACCGGCGGCGCCCGCCTCGGAGGCATAATCGCGAACGGGCTCTCGGCCGGCTACTCTAAATCCATAATAGACGACTTCGCCGCGAAGACCGGCACACGGACGGCCGCTTGCATTCCTCGCTCGCTGGTTATCTCCCAGAGCGAGCTTTACGGCAAAACCGTGATCGAGGCCAATCCCAACACCGAGCACGCGCGAATTTACCGGGAGCTGGCGAAATACGTCGCCGAAAACGAAAATCTCGTGATTCCCAACCCGATAGGACCAAATGACCTGCGCGCATGGGCACGTGACTGGGGAGACAGGATTTACAACCTCGAAACCGGCGTCGTGACTGCCCGGGAAGCGATTTGACGCTGGTATGCCATGGCTTGGATAGATGAACGCGCCGCGCTGACGCGCGAGAGACGGAGCGGCGCGCTGTCGGCATTTCACGGCACGCTCGGCGGGCTCAAAACCCTGATGAGCGGCGAAACCCGCCAGACACTGCGGACAATGACGCAATGTGCCCCGGACGACATCGTTTACGCCATCCGCGTTCTGGCCGGGATCGAAGGCGCGGCGGTCATAATACACGGAAGCGCGGGGTGCGCCGCCTCGGCTCTTTTTGCGCCGGACGCGTCAAACCTCCTATACTCAACCAACCTCGACGAAAAGGACAGCATACTTGGCGGTGACGAAAAACTGAGAGAGGCGATATCGCGGGCAGCCTCGCGGGGCGCGTCTGCGGTCTTCGTGCTTGGGACGCCTGTGACCGCTATCAACAACGACGATGTGAACTCAGTCATATCGGAATTCGAGGACAGGACGGGCGTGAAAGTGACTTACGCGAATACCGATGGTTTCAAATCCAAGACACCCGTGACCGGATATGACATAGCATCGCACTGTCTGCTGCGCGGACTTGTCGAACACTCGCGAAGCGAAGGCTCGCAGAGTGGATGCGGATGCTTCATAAACCTCATAACGATGTCCGAGAGCCCCTCCGACGTGCTGTCGGTATTGGGTATGTTCGAAGACCTTGGTATCTCCGTCAACGTCCTGCCCCGTTATTCCTCGGCCGACTCGGTAAAGCGCGCGTCCCGCGCCGCCGCATCCGTCGCGTTGAACGGCGGAGAGTGCGAGTATCTGGTGGACGGACTCGAGGAGTCGTTCGGCGTTCGTGCCATCCGCACAGATTCCCCGATAGGAATCGAGGCCGCGGAGCGTTTCATCCGCGCGGCGGCGGGCGCGCTTGGGGTTGAGCAAGAGGCGGAACGGTACATCGCCGAACGGCGCGGCGAAGCGGACGAGGCCGCGTCAAAAACCCCGCTCAGCGGGTACGGGGTATTTTTGAACATGGATTTGGAACCGGCGGCGAGTTTCGCCGCTCTCGTCAGCGAGCTTGGCGGAAAAGTGACAGGGGTCGCGGTTCCATACGTCGACGAGTTTAATAAAAGATTGCTCGATAAATTTCATGATAACGCGACGCCGTTCATCGTTGCCAACGGACAGCCATTCGAGATAGCGAACGCGCTCTCAAAGACGAAGTCCGATTTCTGCGTCGTGCCGCGCGGCATCGCGGCAAGCGTGCTCCCGTTCGGGATTGTCCCGATCGAATGGGGACATGAGTCGTTCTTCGGATGGGATGGCATTTTGGCTTTTTCCTCGCTGATCAGCAGGCTGAAAAATTCGCGCGGGATCAAACCGTTCCGCGGCGAAATTTACAAAAAAACATGGTTGTCCAAGAGCGGTAACTGGCATGTCAAGACGGAGGTCAGGTGACGCCGTGAAAAACGTGATAAAAAACCCAAGAAACGGCTGCTCGCTTCACGGTGCGCTGATGACCGCGCTCGCGATTCGCGGCGTCACGCCGATAGTGCATTCGAATTCGGGATGCGCCGTACAGAATTATCTGGCGGAAAATTTCGCCGCGCGTCTCGGCAGGTTCGAAGTTCCCGGCAGCAGCGTGCTGGAAAAACAGGTGATATTCGGCGGCGGGTCGCGTCTGCGGGAACAGATAAAAAATACGGTCAAGGTGTTGGACGGCTCTCTGTATATTGTCTTAAACGGCTGCGAATCGGCGATGGTGGGCGACGACGTTCCCGGCATGGCGAAAGAGGCGGCGGAACGGAAAGAACCGGTCATTTGCGCGCGATTTGCCGGTTTTCACGGGAGTGCGCATCATGGATACAGCCGGGCGATGTGGGATTTGATCGACGGCGCGGCGTCGTTGGGGATTGCGCGCGGGGAAGAGAGCGGGCGCTGCGGGCGGCTGGTCAGCGTTTTCGGTATAGCGCCCGGCTTGAACGCGCATTTCAGGGGTGATTTGCTCGAATTGAGGCGCATGTTCCGGCGTCTGGACGCTGAAGCGAATATCTTCTTCGGTCCCGGAGGCGCGGACGAGTTGGCGAACGCCCCTTCTGCCGCCCTCAACGTCAGTTTCTCGAAGTGGGGCGGCTTTGTCTGCGGGCGCATGGAGGAAAAATACGGCACACCGAAACTTGAGTTCGACTTCGTTCCAGTGGGATTTGAAGCCGTGCGCGAGATGGTTTTGGCTATTGCGGAGCGAATATCGCCCGACGACGGCGCGGTCGACGATTTTTTGCGCGAAGAGCGCGTCAGGTTCGAATATTTCATGGAACTCACCGACGAATACCGCGCCGCGGTAATCGGCGCACGTGCGGCGCTGGTGGGGACCGAAAGCGTGGTCACCGGCGTCGGTAAATTTTTGAACGAACAGCTGGCCGCCACAGTGACCGCGTCCGTCATAACCGACTCGCCCGCAAGCGGCGGCTCGAACGCCGACAACCCGCGCCGTTCGGACGACTCCGAAGAGATCGAGGACATCCTGCGCCGAAGCGGCGCCGACATCATTCTCGGAAGTCCCATGGAAGCGCCGATAGCGCGCGAATTAAACGTCCCCCTGCTCGAAATATCTCCTCCGGCAGGGCCGAAACTGATCTTGGGCAAATCATATCTTGGAATCACCGGCGCTGTAAATTTGACCGAAGATTACATCTCTGCCCTTACGGCACACAAAGCGGGCCGCGAACTTGAAATAGCGCTGGAAATAAGACGCATGTCACAGAAATATTGATGTTTTCCGCCCAGGGACGCGCGATGCGCGCCCCTGCAATTTTATCCGCTCATTCACCGTCCGCCCACTGTAACTGTGACGTTCACTTCTTAAAATGCAGTGCCATATGCCTGATACAACATGCCGCCGCTATTTGCCCTCGATAAGCTGCCCTTGAAACATGGCAAGCCGTTCTCGCAATCGCGCGTTTTCCGCGTCTTTGCCGGCAAGAATTATGTCTTTTCCCGCAAGAATTGCGTCTTTTTCCGCAACTACGCCTTGCCACTTCTCATCAGATTCGCGCACACCCTCTCGATGACCTTCTTGATGGGCATGGAACAGGGCTTGTGCTTCGTCGTGACGGGCTTTGGAACGCAGACGCTCCACTTCGATAAATTCCGGCGCTACCGTTATGCTTCGATAGGCTCCGATTGCTTCCCGCATTACCGGCACCCCCAATTCAACGTGTCGGTTTTGAATGTGTATTCCAGTTTCGTCATAATGCGCACTCCCTTATATTCGGATTTTAGCATACTTGCGGGCGGATTGTAGCTTTGACGACGAGCACGCCGTCTGCTGTGCG
>JAITRO010000040.1 GCA_031288335.1 Synergistaceae bacterium
CAATATTCCCCACTGCTGCCTCCCGTAGGAGTCTGGGCCGTATCTCAGTCCCAGTGTGGCCGTGCGACCTCTCAGTCCGGCTACCCGTCTTCGCCCAGGTGAGCCGTTACCTCACCTGCCAGCTGATAGGACGCGAGTCCCTCCATCGGCGGATGTCTCCACCCTCTCACGCTCTCGCGCATACGCGGTATTAGCAGCCGTTTCCAGCTGTTGTCCCCCTCCGATGGACAGGTCCTCACGCGTTACTCACCCGTCCGCCACTAAATTATCGTTTCACATCACAACAGTTACCCACTACAATGCTTCCCGATAATCCCGTCCGACTTGCATGTGTTAAGCACGCCGCCAGCGTTCATCCTGAGCCAGGATCAAACTCTCCTTGGCTTTCTTGCACCGGCTTCCCGCGATCAAATGAACGCGAAAAACCAAATATTTGATTTAAAGAGGACTATCCTTTAATTCAAACAGAAACTGCTAATTGCCCTAACATTTAATGACATTTTGTTTTTGCTCCGTATAGCCTCTCCCTTTTTGGGGCGAGGTGTCAAGGTGCCGTGCTCCAGAGAGCAAGGGGAAGTATATTAGCCTTTGCCCTTTCTGTCAATACTTTCTTTTAGGCACTTTCAGCGCCCAATTAATATTCTATAAGTATATATAAATTGACAATAACAGATACTCTAAGCATAATTATGCATATATTCCCCGTTTAAACGCCAGATGCCTTTTTAATTGTCAAGAAACCGGGAAATTTAAATTCCGAAAAAATATTATTTCGCCAATTTTATTTCGTCAATATTACAGGCAAACGCATTGAGAAGCAGCACAAACGGAGAATCAGGCGGGCGGCATGACGTTTTTCGTCCTGGTTTTCCAACAAACAATCTTCAGCCGTCATGTCTATAGCATCTCGTTGAAGAGTTCAGGCGAGGGCGAGGGTATGACGCAGCTGTTCACTATCGCGCCGCGCTCCTCCGAGTCGGCCATCGCCGCCTGAGCGGCGCTCTTGACGTCGCTCACCTGCCCGCACATCGAGAAGTAGCTCTTCCCGCCAATCCCCATGCCGAGCCTGAGTTCAATGAGCTTCACGTTGGCGGCCTTTGATGCCGCATCCGCCCCGACTATCGCGCTGGCTATGTCAAAATACTCGACCACCCCGACCGCATCCGTTCCGTCTATCTCGGTGGCAGCGTTTATGGCCGGTATCACGTTGGGATGCACCCTGGGAATGATGAGGCTGTTCACCACGTTGCCGCCGCCCTTTTCGAGCCCCGCCGCAATGGAAACCTTTACAGCCCCCACATCCCCGGAGACGAGCGTCAGATACTTCCCGGGACATACCGGCTTGGAGAACACCAAGCCGACCGTCCCAGCCTTCAGCATAACATCGGCGCTCTCTATGCCCCGTGCTATGCTGTTAAATTCTATAAGGCCGATGCTCGTGATCATGTCCGCGTCCTCTCCTCTCTCGTTATGTTTATCTGCCCGTCCGTGCAGGTGATCACACCGTCGATGGAGGCGTGAATCACACAGCCCACATCATCGAACGGTACGGACGCGATCACGTCGCCTCGATTCACCACATCACCCACGGACACCACCGGCTCCGACGGACGCCCGACGCCATGCTTCAACGGTATCGATACAGTTTTTGGAGTGTATTCCACGACCTCATCGATGTGATGGTCGTACTTTCCAAGTTCCAGGCGCGCTATGAAGCGCTTTTGGGCTATCCGCCTATAATCTCGTACCTTGGCGTGCTCGGGGTAAATCGACCGATCCTCCAGTTTAGCACCGCTTGACCGCAATATCCCCTTGACATATACATTGATCCGTCTGGGACTGAGCCGCATCGGACATGAGAACAGCTCGCAGATTCCGCACTCGCAACAGAGCACGGCGTCCGTGAGATCGTTCTGGTTCGTTCCGGTCGCTATGCTCCTCATCACCCTGTGGGGGCGCATCTTATGCCCTATGAGGTAACGAGGGCACAGTTCAGTGCAATACGAGCACTGAATACAGGCCGACTTAGCCTCGTTTATCATCCGCTTTAAAGGTTTCCTCGAAAAAGTTGGGAGCGCATGATCGGGAGAGAGCACTATCAGTCCCCCGTCCGCTTTGCCTATCGTCTGAGCCTCGGCTTCACTCATGCCGAACTGACGGCCCATCATCGGGCCGCCCTTGATCAGCATCCACGGATCGACCAAGGTTCCTCCGGCGGCGGCAATACAGTCGGTCACCCGCGTCCCTACCGGCGTCTTCAAGATGACGGGACGCTTTACCTCCCCGGTGACGGTGACTAATTTTTCCGTTACAGGAACGCCATGCAACGCCCTCCAAATATCAAGAACAGTGGTGATGTTCAAGACCACTATTCCCAGCGCGAGCGGAATGCCCCCAGGCGGAACGGTGCGCCCCGTTATCTCGTATATCATTACCTGTTCGTCACCGGCCGGGTAAAAACTGCTCACGCCGAAGATCTCGAAGTCGGCGCCTGCCTCGGCGAACGCACTCCGAAGCGCCGCGATCTCGCGTTCGTACTTCTTTTTAGTCCCGATCACCACGCGGCTCGCCCCTGTCTCTCTCCGGATGACCGACAGGGCTTCAGCGATCATCGCGGCGTAGTTCCTCATTACGCAGCGGTCAGACTCGAGCAGCGGCTCGCACTCGGCAGCGTTCACTATTACAGTATCAAATTCGCCGGAGAGCTTTTTATGCGTCGGGAAACCGGCGCCGCCAGCGCCTACAATCCCGGCCTCATATACTATCTTGAGGAGATTCATCATATTCACCTCCGGAATATATATATCCCCGCCGCTAGCCCAAAATTATCAATGCCAGCTCGCCCTCAGTTATCCTCCGTCACGCGTAACAGCGCCGTCACGGACGCGTCCGGACGCGGGATGAGCTCGCTCCCTACTATCTCTTTAGTGACTTACGGACACATTTCGCCAATAAAAAAACAAAAATTTGGATTGCGGGCGCAACCCGCTTTGGTATTAGGAAAAAGAGTCATCAGCATGACTCGTCTGCCTGCGACTGTGAGCATTTATAACGAAAATCAACCGACAAGAGCTTGAATTTTTTCCAGCGGCAGACCAGCGCTTCGGGCGATAATATCGGGTGGAACGCCGTCAGCCAAAAGGTTCCTCGCCATTTCTTCCATGCCTTCCTCCCTGCCTTCTTTTTTACCCTCTTCCCTGCCTTCTTTTTTACCCTCTTCTCTGCCTTCTTTTTTGCCCTCTTCCCTGCCTTCTTTTTTGCCTTCTTCCCTGCCTTCTTTTTTGCCTTCTTCCCTGCCTTTTTCTATCCCTTCTTCTATGCCTTCTTCTTTCCAGACCTGCAACGCGTCTTCGAGTCTGAACTCCGCCGCTAACACCTTGATCACCTCCAGCGAATGATGTCGCAAAAAATCAGCCAATATGCCCTGCTCGATGCAGTCCTCCGCAGACTTTCGTATGGCCTCTTCCGTTTCGCAGCCGGCATCCTCATATTTACGTGCCAAATCGACGAAGAAAGAGTAACCGAAGAGGGTTTCGCTTTTCCCCAGCATCTCCGCGTTGAAACCCTTGTTTATATTATAAACAGGAACGGTCAGTTCCAGAAGCCCGCCAAACAACTCTTTGGCGCTTTCGGCTTCCGGGATATCATGAAAAGCGTCCGAAAGCCGCAGATATTTCCGCTCGGGGAATTTTGCTCTGCCGTTGTAGAGGACATAAAATTCAGGCTTCGGAATTTTCATCAGTTTCGTCCCGTAAACCGCCCGTTTGAGCTTTTCATCGGCGTTCAACCACTTTCCGTAGATGTCGCCGACATAAATCAGCAGACGCAGCGGCATATTTTCGCACACTGTGCTCTGATGCTCAATCAGCACCACAAGCCTGCCCTCCATGAAAAAGGCGACATCGTTGCGCGGTCCCAAAAACAGAACGTCCTCCAGAGTGGTGATTTTCAACACCGCATCGGGAGGATAGTTTTTATTCGAGACCGCGTTGTAGATATCGATAAGCCGCTGCTTGTCCTCGCAGAGGGCGGCGAAAACGCTGTTCTTGTATTCTCTGTTCGCATTGTTCTCCGTCATCCGATATCCTCCGAAAGATTGGGATTTCTTCAGTTTAATATCTTGCGGACACACTTCATCAATAAAAACAAAAATTTGGGTTACGGGCGCAGCCCGCTTTGGTTATAAAGGGCGCCGCTCATGGATCAGTTTTCTCTCACGATCCTGGCGCCGACTCCCTTCGCGTAATCGTTGGCAAGAGCCGTGATGATCGTATTCTTCGATATCTTCACCAAGGTGCCGCGCGTAACGTTATTCTCCCTCAGGTCGCGCTCGTGCAGGAGCCGCTTCCCTCGAATGTCCATCACATCTTCTGAGCAGCGGCTGTCTGGAGAATCGCCTTCACAGCAAGACGGCGCCAGAGAGGCCGGGCTGTCAGCTTCAGCAGAACTTATAAGCGCCTTGTAAGCATCAGCGGTCAGAATCACGTATTTACAGGAGTCAGCGTCGCTCCCCTTGACACAGGAATAATTGCTGGAGATCATGTCGTCGGGGCATCCTTCGGTGACCAGCACTTTTTTGTTCTCCAGACCGCCATCGCCGAGCCTGCGCAATATCTCGGCCGTAATGATATCGACTATTTTTTCAATGTCGAATTCCATTTATTTACCTCCCCGCTGTACCCTAACCTTCCAAGAAACCCATCATGCCCTTGGCGAAGCCGCACGCGTTAGCCTCATCGTAGTCGATGTGCATATACGTCGCGAACTTAGGAGATACCCTGAGCACAACGTCATGAAACGTCGTCCCCCTATCCCCGTAAATTCTGACGGAAACGATCTGACCGTCGCTAACTCCGTAAGACTCGGCGTCCTCCACGGTCATGTGGATGTGCCGCTTCGCCGCTATGACGCCATACTTCGTCTCGACCTCTCCAGCCGGACCAATGATTCTGATACCGGGAGTCCCTGCCGTGTCTCCGCTCAGCCGTATGGGCGCGTTCACCCCAAGGATATTGGCGTCTGTCAGAGATATCTCTATCTGCGTCTCCGGACGCTCCGGCCCAAGGATTATCACACTGGGAAATTCTCCCTTGGGGCCCGCGACGCGCACACGCTCCCCGCAGGAGAACTGGCCGGGCTGGCTCAGATCCCCTCTGCGGGTCAGCTTGTGCCCGCAACCGAAGAGCGCGTCCAAATCTCCTCTGCTGAGGTGTACGTGCCGTCCCGACGCTTCGATGGGTATCAGAGGCTTCGAGAGTTCCTCCATCGCGCGCAGGCAGATTCGTCCAACAAAATCGCACTCGGTCACGAGTCGTACTCCCCCGCTTTCGAGCGCAGCATCATCACGTAGAACGCTGACGACATGCGATTCAATGCCGTCAGGATGTCCTGCCGCGACGGCGCCCCGGTCTCGTTTCTGAACGCCTCGAACGCGGCTGTCTCAACTTCGCGCACTATCGTCCTCAGCACGTTGAGACGCAAAACTACCTCGCCGTCCTCCATCTTGAGCGGCATGAAGTGCGGCAGGCCGTAGTACTTTTGGGGATGGTGGGAGCGATCCCTTATTTCCGCGCTGTTCATACCGAAGAGATTGGGCGGGGGGACCTCCTCGCCCAGCACCTCTCCGCGCATAATGAGCCGCGTGCAGTCCAGAATCTCTCCAAGATCGCGGCACTCACGGTCACGTCCATCTCTGTGAAATATCACCTGGGTCTCGAGTATTTTCGCCTCAAATCCGTCGATGCGCCCGCGCAGTTTTATCCTCTTGTGATCCTTGCATACGAGTTCGTGCGCGTTGAGGCTCGTCATGTACTCCGGCTTTTCTCCGCCCGATGTCTCGCATCCACGCGTTTGTTTCGGTTCCGGTGTGCGCACGCGTTCCCTCGCGCGTTTAGACGGATTCTTTATCACCCGTTTGTCACCTATCACAAGATCTATTCTATGATCCGTGAGATAGCCGCGGGCAGATGGAGTCACAATAACATCCGCGGCGACCCTGTACTCCTTGAGTTCGTCCAAGTCCTCGTCCTTCAGGAGAATTCGCAGATCCGCCTCAGTCAATACGCTCATTTAAACCACTCCCAACCGGGGAATCGATGTTACTGGGCATCTCCTTTCAGCGTCGGCAGGATGAACTCCACCTCCGAATGCGGACGCGGAATCACGTGCACGGACACGAGTTCGCCGACGCGCTCAGCGGCGGCCGCTCCGGCATCCGTCGCGGCCTTGACCGCGCCCACGTCTCCGCGGACCATCACCGATACCAGCCCTCCGCCGACGTGTACCTTACCGATCAACGTCACATTGGCCGCTTTTACCATCGCGTCGGCGGCCTCTATAGAGGCTATGAGACCTTTCGTTTCGATCATTCCAAGAGCCGTGTTCATTTCAGACATTTTCACAACACTCCCATCATTTGATTTTATCTCCGTTCGCGGAGTCGTCCGCTTAAATCTTGTCGAGCAATCTCTGGAGAACAAGTTCCAGCAGCCTATCTTCGTCGCCGCACTGCGCCGCGCGGAGATTCCCGGCGCTCGCCGGCGCATCGAGCCGTATGTCCTCCAGCTCCTTCACTCCATACGCAAGGCGTCTCTTGTTTATCAGGTTGAGCGGCCCGATGTTGTCCGAGGATGAGCTTCCGCCCACCGCCCCGCAACCCAGCGTCAATGAGGGCAGGAGGTTGGTCGTGGCGCCCACTCCGCCGAGCGCGCTCGGCGTATTGACCAGCAGGCGGCTGACCGGTTTTTTCAGCGCGAACTCGCGAATCACGCTCTCGTTATTGGAGTGGATCACGAGCGTGTGTCCCGCTCCCTCATTGTTTAAGATGCGGATGCATAGCTCACACGCATTCTCCCAATCACGCTCGGTGTAAAAGGCGAGCACGGGACAGAGCTTCTCGCGCGAAAACGGCGCACCCTCCCCGACCTCCGTCTCAAATCCCAGCAGAACCTTGACATCGTCCGGCACGGATATGCGCGCCAGCTTGGCGATGTACTGCGGGGATTTTCCGACTATAGCAGGGTTCATCGTCCCGGAATTCCTCATGAGCACCGAACTCACCGCGGATTTTTCCGTGTCGTTCAGAAAATAGCCGCCCTGGCGTTTGAACTCCTCTATAACACGCTCGCGGATGCACTCCTCGGTGACAACCGACTGTTCCGACGCGCATATCGTCCCGTTGTCGAATGTCTTCGAGTCAATTATGCGCTTTACCGAGAGCGGAATGTCGGCTGTGCGCTCTATGAACGCAGGCGAGTTGCCCGGCCCGACGCCAATCGCCGGATTGCCGGACGAATACGCCGCGCGCACCATCGCGGCGCCGCCAGTCGCCAGTATCAGAGACACGCACTTGTGCCGCATCAGCTCCTCCGTAGCCTGCATGGTCAGCGTCTTGATGCTCGCTACGGCACCCGCCGGACACCCTGCTTTTTCGGCGGCGTCCGCCATGACCCTCGCCGCTTCCGCTATGCACTTCTTTGCGCCCGGATGCGGGGAGAAGATTATTGCGTTAGCCGACTTTATCGCAATGATCGATTTGAAGAATACGGTGGACGTCGGGTTCGTCGATGGGACGAGCCCCGCTATCACGCCCATGGGGACGGCTACCTCGACCACCCGCCTCTTTTTGTCTTCTCCGATCACGCCGACGGTCTTCACGTCCCGCACCGACTCGTATACTGCCCTCGAGCCGAAGATGTTCTTTATCGTCTTGTCGGCGGGACGTCCGAATCCGGTCTCCTCGCTCGCCATGACGGCCAGACGCTCCGCGTTTTCCTCACCGGCCTTGGCCATGGCTTCGCAGATGAGGTCTATCTCATCCTGTGACATCAAGGCGAGGCGTTTCTGAGCGCTCACCGCGGCGGCGATGAGGTTGCGCACCTCCTGTATCGAAATGAGATCCCGATCGGTCAGTTCCATTGGCCTCGCTCCTAGAGATTCAGATCCACGCCGGATACTTTCGCGTCAAGTATCTTCTTCAAGATGCCGGCAATGTGCGCGCCCGCCTCCGCCGGAGGCGTGCCGCCCCTGTTGATATTGGAGACGACGGTGCGCCACGCCTCTGGTTTGTCGGGATTCGGCTTATACGCCATATACGCGCTCATCGACTCCGCGGTCACCAGACCGGGACGCTCGCCTATTAAAAGACAGACGACCTCCGCTCCGGTGAGGGGGCCTACCTCGTCCATGGCGCCGACGCGACAGTATTTCACGAACGGGATTGTGCCGATTTCAATGCCCTGCTGCTTTAAACCCTGTTTGATCGACGGGATGACGTCCGCCGCGTTTGCGCTTACGGCCGCGCTCGACAAGCCGTCCCCAGTCATCAGGAGGACTTTCGCGTTCTGCGGCAGTTCCTTCTTGAATAGCGCCCTCGTCTCGTCGTTGAGTCTGCGGCCCAGGTCGGGACGCGTTATGAATTCATCACGGCTTGAGCACATGCTCTGGCCGCAGAGGAAGTTGTGCTGTTTCAGCACCTCCTCCGGGACGTCGGTGAATACAGCATCCTGGGCGGTGGCATGATCAGCGCGGAAACGAAGCATACTGAACGTGTTGTATCTCGGCCCCGCGCGCCAGACGCCAATCCGCGCCGGGGTGAATTCCTTCATGCGGAGATAACCGTCGCGGTCCGCCGGCGCCGGAACGAAAAACTGTTCTTTGGTCGACTCGGCCGTTATGTCGGGGACGAAGCCTTCGTCGCGCGGCGCGGCCGAAACGCTCTTCCCGGGCTTCTGCTTCTGTGCGCTCACTTGTTCGGAAAGCACGTCGCGGAGGATATCTCTCACCATCTGTTTTATGTCGCTTTCCTGATACATATCTAAAATTACCCCCATTCTTCCAGTCGATCCCGGCATTCCGTCGCGGCTCCGGGACTATTATGAAACTATTTCGATGCCTCTCCGTCGCGGCCGGTTTCGTTCCATTTGGCAATGACTTACCATCATAGAGGGCTATTTTAGGAAAATCGACGCGTCGCCGAAGCGATCGGTGGGGACTCCGTCGGGAGTGATGATCCCCGTCTTTATCATCCAGGTATCGAATTCGGGTATGGCCCTCTTGCCAAAGAGGGTGCGCAGCGTCTGAGCCTCATGGTAACCGGTGCACTGGTAATTCAGCATGACGTCGTCGCCGTGCGGTATGCCCATGACGTAGTTGCACCCTGCGGTGACGAGCAGGGCTGACAGATTCTCTATGTCGTTCTGGTCGGCCTTCATGTGGTTCGTGTAGCAGGCGTCGCAGCCCATGGAGATCCCAGTGAGCTTGCCCATGAAATGATCCTCCAGCCCCGCCCTTATGACCTGCTTGGAGTCGTAGAGATACTCCGGCCCTATGAAGCCGACGACCGTGTTGACGAGGTACGGCTTGAAGCGCTTCGCGAAGCCGTAACACCGCGCTTCCATCGTGAGCTGGTCCGCTCCGTGATGGGCGTCGCTGGAGAGTTCGGAGCCCTGCCCCGTCTCGAAATACATCACGTTCGGCCCCACAGAACAGCCCATAGTCTTCATGACATCGACGGCTTCCTGCAGCGTGGCCCCCGACATACCGAACGCTTCGTTACCCTTCTCCGATCCGGCTATCGACTGGAATATCAGGTCGGACGGAGCACCGTTGCGAACCGCCTGAATCTGTGTGGTAACGTGAGCCAATACGCAGCACTGAGTCGGGATGGCCCACTTTTCCTTGAAGGAGTGGAACATCTCCAGTATGCGGGTCACACTGGCGAGCGAGTCGTCGACGGGATTGAGGCCTATGACCGCGTCGCCGCAGCCGTACGCCAGTCCTTCCATTAAAGAAGCCAGAATCCCGTCGGGATCATCGGTCGGATGGTTGGGTTGAAGACGCACGGCGAACACGCCCTTGCTGCCTATTGTCGTGTTGCAGTGTGCCGTCACCTGAATTTTACTCGCGCCGTAGATCAGATCGAGGTTGCTCATCAGCTTCGTGACCCCGGAGATCACCTCTGAGGTCAGCCCGCGGGAGAGACGGGCGATGTCGGAGCCGACCGTCTTCTCACTCAGGATGTACTCGCGGAGCTCGGCCATCGTGAAATTCTTAAACTCGTCGTATATCTTCTCGTTAGTGTCGTCCTGAATGACACGCGTTACCTCGTCTTCCTCATAAGGAACCGCCGGACTGTTTCGTATGTCGCTCACGAGAGCGTCGGCAAGCACGACCTTGGCCGCTATCCTCTCCTGAGCACTCTCCGCTCCGATGCCGGCCAGGGTGTCGCCGGTTTTCTCCTCGTTAGCCTTGCCCATTAACTCCTTTACGGTCTTAAACTCGTATGTCTTGCCGAAAAGCACCGTTTTGAGCTTCAACAAACACCACTCCTTCGCTCTGTTATGTAACCCTGCCGATCAGCAGGAACGATCAGAAAATCAAACGAACAACAACGTCTTGACGACCACCGGAAGCACGCTTCCTGACGCCGCGGGACGCCCTATGTCTATGTAGTCTCCGTTGGACACCCTTATCGAGTCTATCGAAACGAGAGGCGAGCGGCGCGTCATACGAGCCCTCAAAGTATTGCCGAGCACTTTGGCGAGATCGTTCTCGCTCACCACTACAAGGGGATGACCGGCAGCCAGCAGCTCGGACGCGCCGGACAGTATGGCGTCCGCCGCGTCCTGTATCTCCAGGAAACTCGGCGATCTCTTGAGCGTGATGGATATCGCGATAGGCTGAACGCGGCCCTCCGCGCGAAACCAGTCCATCTTGCACGCGATGGCCTCCCGCATCGACTTTGGATCGGCCTCGTCCTCCGGGGTGAGCTTCAGTATCGGCAGATTTTTCACCGGAAGGAGTTCACGGTCGTAGTCTATTGTGCTCCCGCTTATTTCGGTTATATGCGATCCGGCGCCTACTACCGTCGCGCGTATCGTCTCGCTGGGCGAGAAGCGTTTCACCCGCGGCAAAGCCTCGGACTCACGTATGGCGCGCCCGAGAATCACTCCGATGTCCCCGTAGAGGAACGGGTCACCGGCCAGGTCACCGTAGATGTGATCGGCCACGCCTCCGGAAAAACACATATTCTCGAGTGGGTAGGGCAGGTGAATGTCGCGCCCCTCCTCGGTCAGGATACGAGGATAGAAGGACGACTTAGGGCGCAGACCTATGCTCATCTCCAGGAGCGCGGTCATGGCTTCGGCAATGCGCGTCAGGATATTCATCTCAGCCCTGTCTCCGACGAAGAAGCGTATCCTCTCATTGGCGCACAGCTCGGTGATTTTGGGGGCGATATACGAGATTCTGCCGCCTTCAACGCGCACGAGCCTTCCGCCGATGTCGAGGCAGCCGGTGCACGCCAGCTCGCCGTTTTTGAACATGGCGAAGTTCGACGTCCCTCCGCCAATGTCATAGTTTGCGGCGGTCGTCGAGTGAGCACGGGAATAAGCGTCCGCGCCGGCTCCTCGGGCCGCTATGATGCTTTCGAGGTCCGGCCCGGCAGTCGCGACCACGAAATCTCCGGCAAATTCGCTCAGCGCGCGGAGCACCTCGTTCGCGTTGCGCTTGCGTGCCGTTTCACCGGTGATCACAACCGCTCCGGTCTTGACGTCCCCGCGGCGGATACCGGAACTCCGATACTCGTCCCCGACGATGTCCCGAACTTTTTCCATGTCGATCTCGGTCGGTGACAGCAACGGAGTGAAGTGAATCCTGCCGCGATGAACGACGCTCTTGCCGGTTATCTCGATTCTCGGCATGGTAAAGCCGGATGACATGTCCTCGATGGATATTCTGGAAAATATCACCTGCGTCGTCGATGTGCCGATATCGATGCCAACGCTCAAAAGTTCATCGCGCATGGAAATAAAATTCCTCCCCTGGTTTCAACGTCACTTGAGATAATCCATCAGCTCATTAATGCCCATATCCATCAGCGCCGATACCTCGAATATCCTGCCAGCGCCGGCGAGTTCGAGTATTTCCCGCGCGCGAGCCGCCTCCGAATCGTTCTCCGCGGCGTCTATCTTGGTGACGATGCCGATGACTTCCTTGGGAAAGATCGACGCGAATCCGGGAGCAAACTTAATTTCATCGTCGGTACAGGACTGAACTAAGGCTATGACGTCCGCGTCGGCGGCCGTGACTATGAGGGCCCTGTACATATGTCTCATCTCCACGTACTCCCCGGGCGTATCTATGAAGAAGCCGTCATATGTCACCATCTGAGTCTTTTCCTCGGCGACAGTCCTCCGTCCGGCACGCTGTATCAGCGTGGTCTTTCCGCTCCCGACCTTTCCTATGAGCATCGTTTTCTTCATTGCAACATTACAACCGACCTAACTTCTCGTTATGACGGCCGGCGCGAACCGCATCTTGCCTGCCAGCAGATCCAACACCGATTTCAATGCCGCCTCCACGTCCGCCACATCACCCTCTATCATCAAGGCACCGGAGAACCTGTCGACGAACGCTATGCGCACGCATGCGCTTTTGGTCGCGATATCGGCCGCGATTATCGAAGCTTCGCTCGGGGTGATCGTGAGTATGCCAAGAGCCTTCGCTCCTCCATCGTTCACGAGGCCGAGCTTTTTAGAGAGTTCCGGCACTGGGCTCGCTATCAGATGAGCGAGCGTTATCTGTTTTCCCGGTACGTACTCCTGAATTACCCTCTGTTTATTCTCCTGAGGAGACGCGAGCGCCATACGGGCATTCCTTCCTCAATTACGCCGTCTCGGACCAGTTCGCCGGGTACACCACGTATAAGAACCTGGTATGATTGGGAGTCGAGAACGTGATGGACGATCCCTTCGGTATCAGCAGCACACAGCCCTCGCGCGCCGTAATTTTCCTTCCGTCCGTGATGATTTCGAGCGTCCCCGATATGACATAGTCGATCTCGTCATAAGTCAGAGTCCAGGGAAGCGAGGTATGATCCAGTTCCATGATCCCGGCGCCGATACGCGGGCTCTCCTCTATCGAGAAGACGTCCTTCAAAGCGACTCCCTTGGCATCCACCGGGAACGGGAAGTCCTCCAACGTAAGCGCGCGGGAATCCACGGAGATAATGCCGGACGGATCCGCCTGGCGGAAGGACTTCCCGCACGCGGAACGCCCTATCTCTTCCCTGATTATGCTTCGGATCATATCTTTCAGAGTGTTTTTGTCCAATTCCATTCAGCTAAACCTCCTCATGCGCCGCTGATACCGCGCATCCCTCGCTATGCTTTTTTCGGGGAGCGCACGACAAGAAGCCCGGCAATGATCACTCCGACCACTCCGCCCAGTATCTTGCCGACGATCATCGGAAATACGGCTGTGGAATCGACACCGGCGGCGAATCCCAGGTGATCGCCCAGCGCGAAGGAGGCACAGACGGAGAACGCGACAGCGTAAATTTTGCCCTTCTCGTCCATGTCCTTCATCATACCGAACATAGGGATGTTGTTGGCAAGGCACGCAAACATACCGGCTGCGGCCACGTCATTGACGCCGATCATCTTGCCGAGGGCCGTGAGAGGCTTGCCGAAGACCGTGGTGATGAAGTGGACGAAAGGAAACGCGCCGGCCAGAGTTATCGCTATGATTCCGCAGGTCTCAAGCTGCGGACCGATCGGGTCCATTCCGCTCAGGAAACCTATCTCGATGCCGCCGAGCTGGCGGGCAATGGCGACGCCCAACGCCAGGATAATCACTATCGTGATGAATTTGGCGAATATGTTGAAACCATTCATCATCTTGTTGGGGATGAACGCAAGTCCCACCGCGAAGAGGAGCGCCAGTACCATACTCGGAACGAGGTTAATGATTATCACGCCGGCCGATATTCCGCCCACCAGACCGGATATGAAAGCGCCGAACGGTATCGATATGAAACCGGCGAGCATTCCCTTCGCCAGGAACGGTTTGTCACTCTCCTCGATGAGGCCCAGGGAGACCGGTATCGAGAAAACTATTGTGGCGCCCATCATAGCCCCCATGTAGATGCCGGAGAGCTGTACTATCTGAGGATTTTCGGTCATAACCTTCGACAGCGGCAGCCCGCCCATATCTATGGCCAGGATGGAACCGGCGAACATCGCCGGATCGGCCCCTACGATGCGGAAAATAGCGCCCACCGGCGCCGACAGCAGACTGCCGAGCACCGGAGCCAGGGACATAATGCCGACCATCGAGAGGGCCAGCGTGCCCATTGCCTGCATACCTTCCTCGAATTTCGCGCCGTAACCGAATTTACCGCCGAGGAAGAGCTTGTCAATTATGCCTGCCGTCATGAAAATCAGCATTATATAAAGTATTATTCTGTCAATTGACATTGTCGCATATCCTCCTTTAAATTTTATTTTTTCAGACAGATCAGCTGTCTTCCGGCAGATCGACCTTGTCGATGATACCCACTATCGCGTGGTCGATCGGCGCCGACCCATTGCCGACGCTCACGCGCGCCGAGCTTCCGCCCACCACCAGAACCATCTCGCCTATACCGGCGCCTATCATGTCGACGGCGACTATGGGATACATTTTTGAGTGGTTTTTGAACTCGATCGGCTCGACTATCATGAGTTTGCAGCCGTCCAGCGCGTTATTCTTTCTGGTTGCCCATACGTTGCCTATGATCTTGCAGATCAGCACTCCGACTTCACCCCCTCAGGCAGGATACTCAGCGCTATGCCCAGCGGCGTGACCATCATCGGATACGGCGGTTTGGAGGTCTTAACCCCAAGGACGCGGGTAAAGATTTCCTCCATTTTGGAGAGTCCTGCGGCGCCTCCGACGAGCCAGACCTCGTTCACGTCATATGGCTTTATGTGGCGAGCCACTATGCCGGCCATCTTTTCGGCCACGGGAAGCACAGCGATCCTGACCTCATCGGCGTTTCGCGGATTTTGTTTAAACGCCTCGGCTTCCTCGTAGCTCATCTTGTACCGCCCCATCAGGACAAGCGACATATGCCTTCCTCCGGTCGCCTCATCAGCCGTGTAGATCACATGACCGTCCTTGAATATCGACAATCCAGTGGTGCCTCCGCCTATGTCGGCGACAACTCCGTCTGTGATGCCGAGAACGGCGTTCGCCGCGGTCGGCTCATCGAACACCCCGATCACCTCCATGCCGGAGGCTTCGACGATGTTCCTGTGAGCCCCGGAGTTAGCGTTGTTCGTGCCCGGCGGGACGGCTATCCCAGCCGCTTCTAGCTTCGTCCCGAGGCGTTCTTCCAGACGGCCTTTCAGACGTTTCGTGATAGCTATAGCCCCCATGTAGTCCACGACCAGCCCGTCGCGCGCAACCTGGCACGGCTCCATTTCGCAGGCAATCGGCTCTCCGCCGCCGTTTAAAACAACGAGGATTATCGATGCAGTCCCGAGGTCAACGCCGCAATAAAGCGCCGAGCCGGCCTCGGGCGGGGTCGTGCTCCCGAAGGCCGCGTCGGCCTTGGCGAGCAGGATTCCCGGCGGCTCCACAGATCAGTTGGCCTTCAACTTCGGCAGGATGAATTCCACGTCGCCGTGGGGACGCGGGATTACGTGAACCGACACGAGTTCGCCGACCCGCTCCGCGGCTGCGGCCCCTGCGTCGGTCGCCGCCTTCACCGCGCCGACGTCGCCGCGCACCATGACAGTCACGAGCCCGCCGCCCACATGCACTTTGCCGATAAGCGACACGTTGGCCGCCTTGACCATGGCGTCGGCAGCCTCGATCGACGCGATGAGCCCCTTTGTCTCGACCATTCCGAGCGCGTTGTCGTTCATCTTCAATATCCTCCCTGGTTTCGAGTTTTCAGAGTGTCTTATTTCTGTTGCTTCTTTCCCGGCAGCTTCGCCGGCATCCTCGATGACGCATGACGGCTCCGACACGTCGGGCCCAGGCGATGATGCCTCCTGTGACGCCGATCCGCTCAGTTCTCCAAGCAACTTGAGCATTTTCCCCTTGCTCAAATGATTTATTTCACTCTCCGAAAGGCCTGAATCTCCCCGCTCCAGTATGAGCGAGCGCAATTGAGAAACAGTAAGAGCCCGCAACTCTTCCGGGAGAATGGAACCATTCTCATCGGCCGATCTTGGAGTTTCCATGATTATTTACCGGCTGTCCCGCTTAATTTAGTATTCCGTGGGATTGGCGGCTACGTGCTTGACCGCTTCCGCGAAAGCGTCACATGCGGCTTTGCACGCGCTCTGCGACCCAGTCAGCAATCCTCCGCCGAAGTTCGTCTCGGACGGCGGTCCGTAAAACGCGGCAATGCGGACATCCGCCGCCTTCAGAGCGGCGTCGAGCCCGTAGATGGCCTCTTCGGGAGGGGCTATGAGATACGCTATCGAAGCGCCCTCGTTGATGCCGGCGATGGCGGAGAGATACGAGCCCGAGCGGGAAATACAGTAAGCGTAATACGCAACGGTATCGTCCTCGTTTGCGCTGATGAAGTACGCGTCGTTTTCGATAACATCGCAGATGGCGTCGAGTCCACTCCGCACCTCCGCCGGGTTCGGTCCGGAAATTATCCCGATGACTTCGCCGGCCAGCTTTGTGTTTGCGTTGGCTGCGCCCCCATAGAACGACTTGCCGTACACAACCTTGACATCGGCCTTTTTTGTGGCTTCGTCAAGCGCGGTGTAAGCCACGTCGTCGCAGTCCGCAGTAAATAAGCCGATACTGCGGTGCCCATCCGGCAGGTTTAGCTCCTTAATCAAGTCGGCATTGACGTTGGAAATGATCTTCATCGTCAGCACCTTGCTTTTTAAAGGACTGTTGATCATTTTCGCGACCTCCTATCGTTTTTTTGCTGAACAGCTTTTCGCCTATGCCGACAAATAACCCGGATTCGCCCGCGCTGGTTCCGTTCGGCGATGGTTTGCCATTGTGGATGGCTGTCAGTAGTAGATGAAAAGCCTGAAAAATTTAATGTAACGTCGCTACACTATATATTTTATGGATAAAAAGTCAAGTGTTCTGAATGCGAAAAAACAGGGCAAACGCGTCAGACACCGTAAAGTCTTGCAACCACTCAAGCGTTTGAATTGAACGTACAATTTGTCAATTGAGTAATGCCAATTATCACCGCGGCCTTTATTGTGATATTATTACTTTGTAAACGCGCCTCGCAAATCGCGTGAATATGATATGACGGAAGGCGGATCATGGGCGGCATTTCGGGGAAACGCATTTATCTTTCGCCTCCGCATCTTGGCGGAGAGGAAATCGAATACGTAAAAGAGGCCTTCGACACTAACTGGGTGGCGCCTCTGGGACCCCACGTCGAGGCATTCGAACGCGAATGCGCGTTGCATTCGGATCGGTCGAGCGCGCTCGCGCTGTCGTCCGGAACCGCCGCCGCCGCTCTTTGCGCGCTACTGGCCGGGATAAAATCGGGGGACATCGTTTTCTGCTCGTCGATGACTTTCGTGGCAAGCCTCGCTCCTTTCGTGCAGTCGGGCGCGATTCCGATTCTGATAGACTCGGAGCCGGAATCCTGGAATATGTCCCCACCGGCGCTCGAAGAGGCGTTTAAGGACGCGGAAAAAAGCGGACATATGCCAAAGGCCGTCGTGATGGTGAACCTGTACGGACAGCCGTGCGATATGGGGCGCATATTGCCGCTCTGCGAGCGGTACGGCACGCCGGCGATAGAGGATGCCGCGGAATCGGTCGGCTCCAATTACAGAGGACATCCGAGCGGGTCGTTCGGCAAATTTTCATTTTACTCGTTCAACGGAAATAAAATCATCACCACCTCCGGCGGAGGCATGTTGCTGTCCGATGACGCGGAGGCGATAGAGCGTGCCCGGTTTCTGTCGGCGCAGGCGCGCGATCCGGCACCCTGGTACCAGCATTCGGAACTGGGATACAATTTCAGGATGAGCAACGTTCTGGCGGGCATCGGACGCGCGCAGTTAAAGCTGCTCCCACGGCGCGTCGAGACGCGGCGGGCCATATTTATGAAATATTACGAGGCGTTTTCAGACACGCCGGGCATCTTCTTCATGCCCGAACCCGAGTGGAGCCGAACCAACAGGTGGCTCACCGTGATAACCGTCGATCCGGAAAAAACCGGCGTCTCTAACTTCGATATAATGAAAGCGCTGGGAGCTGCGAACGTGGAATCCCGCCCGGTTTGGAAGCCAATGCACCTGCAGCCGGCGTTCGCGGGCGCGAAATATTACGGGCACGAAGGGCGCGACGTGTCTGAAGAGCTGTTCGCGAAGGGATTGTGCCTGCCGTCGGGCTCGAACATGACCGATGACGATATATCGTTCGTGATCGGCGCGATACGGGATATTTTGCCATGACGCCGTACAGGATCGCCAAAAGAGCGTTCGACGCCGCGCTGAGCCTCGCGGGGATCATATGCCTCTCGCCGGTCATGATATGGACAGCGGCCCGCGTGCGCCGCGAAATGGGGAGAAACGTGATCTTCCGGCAGGAGAGGGCGGGGGAGGGCGGCCATACGTTTACACTCTACAAATTCCGCTCTATGACGGACAAACGCGACGAGCGGGGAGAATTGCTGCCCGACGCGAAGAGACTGCCGCCATTCGGGAAATGGCTCCGCGCCACAAGTCTTGACGAACTGCCGCAGCTCTGGAACGTCCTCAAGGGCGATATGAGCCTGGTTGGCCCCAGGCCTCTTTTGCCCGAGTACGTCCCGCTTTACAGCGCGACGCAGAAAAAACGCCTCGACGCGCCCCCCGGCATCACGGGCTGGGCGCAGGTGAACGGCAGGAACGCGATTTCATGGCCGGAAAAATTCGCGCTCGACGTTTGGTACGTGGAACACGCCACGTTCGCACTCGATTTGAAAATAATGCTCATGACGATAAAAAAAATGCTCGCGCGCGAGGGAATATCCGCGCAGGGCGAAGCCACGATGACGCGATTCACCGGGGAGAGATAGAACGAGATGGATATCGAACATACCCGAAATATCATATTAAAGGTAACGCGAAGCGTGCTTGGCGCCGAAATATCGGAAAACACGCCGATGGAGATGTGTCCGGAATGGACGTCCATCAAGACGCTCCAGATGGTGATGGAACTTGACGAAGCCGGCGTCTCGATCCCGTTTGAGAGAATAGCGGAAATCCGCTCCGTTGGCGACATAATGAGGCTGACAATATGATGGACGCGGTGATCGTCTACGGGGCCGGAGGACTGGGACGCGAGGTATTGCAAATCGTGAGGGCCGTTTCGGACGCGCGCGTGCTGGGTTATATCGACGATGGGGTTTCTCCGGGAATCGAGCGCAACGGGACCAGCGTGCTCGGCGGGAGCGAATATCTCGACACCCTGGACGGTAATGTCTCGGTGGTCATGGGCATATCGGATCCCAACATCAAACGCGGTATCTTTGCCAAGCTGAGCCGCAATCCTCGAATATCGTTCCCGAACATCGTGCACCCGCGCGCCATAGTGAGCGAATACGCGTCGCTGGAACGGGGCATAGTGATAGCTTCCGGCTGCGCCATAAGCGTGGATGTTTCGCTTGAGGTAGGGGTATTTTTGAACGTGGGGACAGTCGTCGGACACGACGCTAAAATCGGGGATTTTTCCTCCGTGATGCCGCTCACAGCCATATCAGGAAACGTGAACATTGGGGAGAGATGCCTCATAGGAGCGCAAAGCGCGATACTTCAGGGAACAACCGTCGGAGATGGCTGCACCGTTTGCATGGGGGCCGTTGTCCTGCGTGACGTACCGGACGGGGCCACCGTGATAGGAAATCCGGCCGTGAGGGTGTCGTGACGCCATGCCCATAGCGCTCTTGTCCAACGTCACCGTAACGTCCCTCGCCATGAGGGTGAACACCCTGACGAAAGAGGAAGTATACTGCCCTCACGGTTATGACACATGGCTGCAGGAAATATCCAATCCCGATTCTAGCCTGTATGCGTCAGGAGCTGATGTGGCCTTTGCGGTGCTCTATGGGCGGTCGCTCTTGGGCGATATGGCTTCAGACGAGCATACGGCGATCGACGCGCTCGAAAAAATGGCGTCCATCCTGAAAAACGCCTCGGAACGTCACATTGGGATGACGTTTGTCGCCTCCACCCTCGATATTCCCGATACCGCCATCCGACCGCTCTGTTCCGCGTCGGCTCGGGCAAGAGCTGCAGCCTACTGGAGGCAGGTGTTGGAAGATATTTCGCTGCCCGTTCTCGACCTGTCCGAGATGGTCTCGAACATAGGGCGCCGCAATTTCTACAACGAGCGAGTCTGGTATATGGGCGCCATGCCATTCTCCAAGACCGGGGAGGAAGCCATAGCCTCCGAGATCGAGACGATATGGAGGGCCCTCCGAACCGCACGAAAAAAATGCCTGGCGCTCGACCTTGACAACACGCTGTGGGGAGGCGTCATAGGGGAATTGGGGCTCGACGGAATACATCTCGACAAAACTGGCTCTGGCTCGCGCTTTTACGATTTTCAGAAAAAAATCCTCGAACTCAAACGCAGCGGCGTGCTGTTGGCCGTCATCTCCAAAAACAACATGGTCGACGCGCTGAGCGGCATCGACGGACATCCCGACATGGTACTTCGGTCGTGCGATTTCGCCGCCATCATGGCGAACTGGAAGCCAAAATCCCAGAATCTCGAGTCCCTTGCCCGATCCCTCAACATAGGGACCGATTCTTTCGTGTTCATAGACGACAACCCAATGGAGCGCGATACGATGCGTATGGCGCTGCCGGAAGTGGCGGTGCCGAATTTCCCGGAGGACTCGTCGAAGCTGGAGTCGTTCATGCTGGACGTCGCGCACAGATATTTTCTCCAGATAAAAGCCACAAGCGAGGATGCCAACAAGACCGAACAGTACGCGGCCGAAGCGGCCCGCAGGGAGGTCAGGACGGAGTTCCAAAACCGCGACGACTATCTTCGTTCCCTCGAAATGAAGCTCGTCGTGGAACGCGTCAGCGAAAAAAACGCGCTTCGCGCTTCCCAGCTCACGCGAAAGACGAACCAGTTCAACCTCACCACGCGCCGCTATACCGACGGCGAAATGTGCGCGATAGCCGCCTCCGACGAGTATAGGGCGTACATCGGTGAACTCGCCGACAGGTACGGTGACTACGGGAAAATCATTTTGGCGATAATGCGCGTGTCGGAGGACACTGCGGACGTCGAGGCGTTCCTGATGAGTTGCCGGGCCATGGAAAGAGAAGTGGAGACGGCTTTCATCAGGGTCGTCGAGAATGAGCTGCTGAAAACGGGGGTGAGACATATAACGGCACGATATGCGCCGACCGAAAAAAACTACCCCGCCGCGTCTTTTCTCAAAAGGGCGGGATACCGCAAAATATCGGACGCCGCGGACGGAACGGCGCTTTACGCCGCGGATATACCGTTCAACGCCGCGCGGCCCGACATGGTGAAGGTTGAAGTCCGATGAAAAATCCGCCGAGACTGCTGCTCGTGGCGACGATAGCCGAAACGATCAGGGCGTTCCTCATTCCCTACGCCTGTTATTTCCGCGGCGTCGGATGGAATGTCGACGCTATGGCGCGCGGCGTCACGAAGTGCGACGATTTATCGCTCCACTTCGGCAGACTCATCGACGCCGAGTGGAGCAGAAGCCCTTTCGACACCTCCAACATAACCCCAAATATACGCGCGTTGCGCGAGGCGGCGAAGGATTACGACATCGTGCACGTCCATACCCCGGTGGCGGCATTTTTGACCCGATTAGCGCTGCGGCATCAAAAAAACGCGCCGCACCCCGCAGTGGTCTACACGGCGCACGGCTTCCATTTCCACCGCGGAGGGCATAAGAGGAGCAATTTCATATTCCGCAAACTGGAACAGCTCGCTGGAAAATGGACCGACAAACTGATTGTGATTAACCGGGAGGACTACGACGCCGCCCTTAAATTCCGCATCGTGCCGGAGCGCGATTTGATACGGATGCCTGGCATTGGGCTCGACTTCGCGCGATACGACGGTACAAGCGTTTCGAAGACTGATGTAAAGCAGATACACGACCAACTCGGAATGAAGGGCGACGACGCGCTGTTCTCGATGATAGCCGAGTTCAGGCCAAACAAGCGCCACGCCGACGCGGTGAACGCGCTGGCCAAAATGGGACACGTCAACACGCATCTCGCGTTTGCCGGCGACGGCCCCGCGAAGGAGCCCATTCAGCACTTGGCAAAGTCTCTGGGGTTGTCCAAACGGGTGCACTTTCTGGGTAAAATGAAGGACGTCTGTCCGCTCATCATGGCTTCGCGTGCGGTATTGATACCGTCCGAAAGAGAGGGGCTCTCCAGAACGGGCATGGAGGCGGCATGTCTGGGCGTCCCCATCATCGGATCCGACGCCAGAGGCGTAAAGGATATAGTGCTGCCAAACCGCGGGCTGTTGTTCCCACTCGGCGACACGTTCGCGCTTCGCGACGCGATGCAGCAGATGATCGAAACCCCGTACCGCCACACAACCCCGGATCCCGGATGGCGCATCGAAAACCTCATACAGCTTCACCATGAATTGTACTCTTCTCTGCTGCGCGGGAACGAAACGACAGATGAACGATAGCGGCCGGATCGCGATACTTCTTTACCGGCTCAGATTCGGAGGCGCCGAGCGCGTCATGCTCTCGATAGCAGGGGAACTGGCAAGGCGCGGTTACGAAGTCGACCTGGCGACGTTCGACGCCAAAGGCGAATTCGCGGAAAAGGTGCCCGAAAACGTCAGGCTGTACGACATACAGTCTTTGGGCATCATCCGCGCCGCGCATAAAATATCGAAATACTTGGCGGCCCGTTCGCCCTCCGCCATCATCGCGAACGGCGACAGATGCACGCTGGTGTCCTTCCTGGCGCGCAAATTATGCCCGCACACGCGCACCAGGATAATCGCAGTGGTCCATCACGATCTCACCGGCGCGCTCGGCCTGCTGGGAGCTTCCGCCAGGGATAAATTTCTCGCCTGGAGTAAACAATTTCCGATGTCTCGCGTTTACAGACAGCTTGACGGAATAGTGGCAGTGTCGGAGGGCGCCGCGGCGAGCGTCGTCAATTTTCTGGGAATTCCAAGGGACATGATATCCGTCATATACAATCCTGTCCTGGTGGACGAGATAAGGGAAAAAGCGTCCCATGCGGTCGAGCATCCCTGGTTTGCCAATGGCGCGCCTCCCGTGATAATATCGTGCGGGCGGCTCGTGCCCCAGAAAGACTTCGAGACTTTGCTCCGCGCTTTCGCCCTGCTTCGCCGTGAAACGCTATCGAGGCTCGTCATACTCGGAGAGGGACCGGAAAGGAAAGGACTGGAAGCACTCATCCGTTCGCTCGGGATTGATGACTGCGCCGCACTGTTCGGTTTTGATGAAAACCCGTACAAATATATCGCGAAGGCCAACCTTTTCGTACTGTCTTCGGTATTCGAGGGCCTTCCGACGGTCATAATCGAAGCGATGGCGCTGGATATTCCTGTAGTGTCGACGGATTGCCCCAGCGGTCCCGCGGAACTTCTGGCCCGTCACCCCGAGAGGCTGGTCCCGATGAGAGACCCGGAAGCTCTCGCGGCAGCCATGAAAAAAGGGCTCGAAATCGGTCGCGAGCAAAATGATTTGTCGCGATTCTCCGCAGCCAACTGTGCCGATGGATATATCGCCCTGATGTCGCGTCGGCGATGAAACGCGTCACCGGACCGTTAGTCCATCAGCCCAGGCGATATACCGCCGGAAAAATCGCTCTTATATACCCTTGACATACTCCCCTGAAAAATCCGAATGGGCGAAAAGGATTAGTCCATACATGGATATGTTAAACAATAAGTCTCCCAGTTTTATTTATTTTAAAGAAAAACTGCTCGAATTCGACTGAGCCGACTTCGAAAGGAAATACGATGACTCGTTTTCATCGGGCCATCAGCTCCTCCGCCAGAGCGATATATCTCGCTCCTATGGCGTCTTCATCGAACATTCCGGCGCGCTTGGCAAGTACCGTCTTCGGTACTGGATTCGCTATAGCGGCGAGCATTGCGTCGGCCAGCGCGTATTTGTCCTTAACCGGAACAATTCGGCCGCAAGCGCCGTTATCCAAGATTTCCGCCGGCCCGCTCGAACAATCGGTTGAGACTATCTGACAGCCGCAAGCCATCGCCTCGATCATTGCGGAGGGAAGAGCCTCGGTATCTGACGATAAGACGAACACGTCCGAATGAGCCATGGCAGAAAAGGGATTTTCGAGGAAACCCGTGAAATAAACCCTGTCTTCCAACCCCAAATCCGACGTTTTTTTTCTCAAATCATCTAACAGGGGACCCACGCCCATAATCATGAGAACCGAATCGAGCCTGTCCGCAACTATCTTGAACGCATCGATGAGAAGCACGAAATTTTTTTCCTCCGCGAGACGCCCGACCCCTATGAAAACGGGCTTTTCGTGATTTATGAGCCATGGATGCAATACGGGCTCTTTCGCTTTCTGAAAAAGCGCCTTCGTGGCTACTGGATTATATATCCATGATACCTTTTCATGACGCGCAGCTCCGAGACGTAGCACGCCATCTGCGACGCCTTTGGATACGCCTATGACGCGGTCCGCTCGAGGATAAAACAATTTCGTCAACAACTCGAAAAAACGGACCTTCAGCACACTCCCCCTCTGCATTATGAGCGCCGACGAGTAAGATGGATCCGTATGGACAATAACAACCAACGGAGGCCTGCAACAGGTAAGCAAATTCGCCATTATCGCAGGCAATTCGCATCCACTGGCGAATATTACTCCGGGCATGGTGTCATTTATATAACTGATGAGTTTCCTTATAGAATATAGGGCATATATGCCCTTTAATATCAAATTGTACTGTCGCTGCGCACCTCGGACGGATACGACACTTACGCTCGGCTCAATGTAATCGCTATATGGAGAATCCGTATCGCCGGACCACAGCACTATATCTACCGGATACCCGTTTCTCGCGAACTGGCCCGCGAGATTGACCACGACACGTTCAATGCCTCCGCCCGACAGGCTAGGCAACACGAAACAAACCTTTCGGCGTTTATCGTCTTCCAACGCTTTTATCCTTCGGACACTCCCTGTACTCGCGCCTGGCCCTCATCGATCTCAAATAGCCGCGTATCAGATCGAGAGGGCGTATTCCCTGCATCAACAGGGGCAATGTCAGTCCCGCGCGCAGTTCCCACAGAAAAGGCGACAGTTTATATGGTCTATAAGCCTTAAAATTGTCCCTTATACGGGCCGTGTTGTAATAAATCGCGGCCACTTTATCGGGTCCTTTTGGTACGCGCGCCGTCTGTGCGTTATGGTGCACTACGCACCCACAAGCCGAAATCAAAAGCGGCTCCCCGTAATACAGCCAAACGCGGTGCGAAAAATCATAGTCCTCGCCGAACGCGTAACCGCCAAAGCGCTCAATTCCCTCATCGAAAGAGAGGTCATCGAACACCGACTTCCTATAAGCCATACATGCGCCCGAAAGCCACTCCGCTATCCCCGGCGAATCGGGAACCGGAAATACATTGCGGGTGGAATTCATTATCTTTCTGTATCGCGGCGGCTTGCCCATGAAAAATCGAAAGATCAAATCCCTAAAAGCTCCTAAAAACGGATGCGCGACGTATTTATCAATCCTTGGGTGCACATCATGAAGCGAGAGTCCCATGCCCTTGAGCCACGCGAAATCGCCGAAATATCGTTTTACCGCGCTGAGTCCGTCCGACGAAATCTCCGCGTCGTCATCGAGAAAGAAAATCACATCCCCATGCGTCTCGTGGACCGAATCATTGCGGGTAGAAGCAAGATACTGCCGCGCTCCGCGTCTGTAGAACAGAGGAATGCCTTTTTGTTCAAACGACCGTTTAAATCGCAGAACCACACGCTCTGTCGAGTCATCGTCGCTCGCGTCCCACACGAAAACCTCGAAATCCGCCATATCCTGCCGCAGAAGACTCGGCAAAGATATAGACGCGATGGAATCGCTCCTGTTCCTCGTCACTATCACTACAGATATCATTATCAAAAACAAACCTCAAAAATTCTAAAATCAAAACTCTTGCTGATCAATAACATAAAGAATAACAATTATAGCAATAAGCATCAATATGTGCTTTTATAACATAATACCGCAACAGCTCGTCATACCGCGCGAAACTTTACCAAGAAGGCTGCTTGAGATACAATATATTAAGAATATAACATTTTCGATTTCATATCTAGTAGTCGGCCAGGAAATACATGGGTCGATATTCCGGAATGGAGGGTTCGCGTGAATAAAACATTGATTAAGAGAGCCGGCGCTAATATTTGTCATGGGCTTCTTCAAAAATACTGTTCGCTGAAAGCGTCTCGCGCGCCATATGACATCGCGTCTTTTGATGTCTACGACACCTGCATAACGAGACTGACAGGCACTCCCCGCTCGTTGTTTTTCATTTTGGCGCACAGCCTCGATCTGGAACCGTTCGGAATCGATGAAAGACGTTTTGTTTATCTCCGAATACAGGCTGAACGCATCGCGTATGCGCGAAACGGCGAAGCAGCGACGCTCGAAGACATTTACCGCGAATTCGAGCCGCTGATTCCCTCCAGAGATTTTCTCGATACAGCACGAGAAAAAGAGACGGAACTCGAAAAAAGGTGCGCCGTCGCAATTCCCGATACGGTTGAGCGTATAAACGAAGAGAGACGGAAGGGGAAAAAAATCGCGTTTTTGTCGGACATGTACCTTCCTCTGCATACAATACGGGAAATACTGCGTTCGAAAGATATTTACCGGGATGAGGACGTCGTTCTCGTTTCCTGCGAGGAAAAAACGGGGAAAGCATCGGCCGGTCTGTTCAACCGTCTTAAAAATTATCCAGATTATGGGGGACATATACTGCACAGGGGGGACAATCCCTATTCGGACCTGCGGGGAGCTTTAAGGGCAAATTGCTCCGCGGTTTTGGACACCCCTGCGGCTTTGAATAAATATGAGCGAATCATGGAAAATTTTTCCGACGCCACCCGCGGTTTTTCTTCATATCTCGCCGGAGTATCCCGCGCGATACGCCTCGGCGACAGCAGCGGCATTGATCGCGACAAAACGATAACCAGCGTAACAGCCGGCATGGCGATGCCGATTTTGACGGCTTTTGTGCTTTGGATTTTAAAGGAATCCTCGCACAGGAAGATCGAACGGCTTTATTTTGTCTCCAGAGATGGGGAAGTGCTGCTTGATATCGCAAAAAAACTCTCCGCTTTGTCCGACGAATTCAGCGGAATCGAACTCAAATACCTTTACGGCAGCAGACACGCCTGGTATCCGCCGTTAATAAGAACAAAGGAAAACCTCGAAGAAGCCTTCGACACGTGGCTGTCGGAATACACCCGATACGACATGCCGGAAGATTTTTTCGCACACTTGAATATTGCGATGGACGATATTCGGGCATTTTTCCCAAAAGCCT
>JAITRO010000076.1 GCA_031288335.1 Synergistaceae bacterium
TACCGCCACAGACCTGGAAAGTTCGCCTCGATATCGGGCACGGAGGGGCTGCGCAACGTGGTGCTGGTGGATCAGAGCCCGATAGGCCGGACGCCGCGCTCCAATCCCGCCACCTACACCGGCGTTTTCACGCCGATAAGGGAATTTTTCGCCTCTCTGACGGAGTCGAAACTGCGGGGTTACGGCCCGGGGCGTTTCAGTTTCAACGTCAAGGGCGGCAGGTGCGAAGCCTGCTGCGGCGACGGCGTGACGAAAGTTTCCATGTTGTTTCTGCCGGATGTTTACGTCAATTGCGACATTTGCCGCGGCAAGAGGTATAATAGAGAGACGCTCGAAGTGACTTTCAAGGGTTTGTCGATAGCCGACGTCTTGAATCTCACTGTGGAAGAAGCTATCGAACGTTTTAAGGACGTGCCGAGGATAGCTTCACGCTTGTCGGCGATAAAAGACGCGGGACTTGGCTATATAAAATTAGGACAGTCCGCCACGACGTTGTCGGGCGGCGAAGCGCAGCGGGTTAAATTGGCGACGGAGCTGGGAAAACGTTTCAGGGGCGGCGCGATGTATCTTCTCGATGAGCCCACCACGGGATTGCATTACACGGACGTCAAAAATTTGCTTTTGCTGCTGCATAAGCTGGTGGATCAGGGTAATTCGGTCTTTTTGATAGAGCATAATATAGACGTCCTGCTCTCATCCGATTACCTCATAGATTTGGGGCCCGAGGGCGGCGAGCGGGGCGGATGCGTGGTGGCCGCCGGCACACCCGAAGAAGTGGCGAAGTGCAAAGCCGGATATACGGGGGCTTATCTGAAAGATTACATGAAAGAGTTAAAACGCGGCGGCAGATGGAAATGAAACATTATCAAGAGAGACAGGGTAAATCTCCCGATAATTATTGTTGGGGGAAAAATCCTGTTTTATCTTTGTTAACTGAAAATTCATCGCACTGCCTTAAAGTTTTCATATCCAAGACGATAAGAGGTTTTTGGATTGATAAAATAAAAAAACTCTGCTCGGAGGGGGGAATTCCGTTTACGTTCGTGGGAAATGACGCGATGTTTGCCATGACCGGCGGAGAGAGTCACCAGGGCATCGTGGCCGCGGTGTCCCCGGTGAATGTGCTGGATTTCAACGAAGCGCTTGACATCGTTCCGCGTGTTCCCGAGCTTGCGATGGCGATTATAATGGATCATGTGGAGGACCCGCGCAATATGGGGGCGATCATTCGAAGCGCTGAGGCCGCGGGTGCCGTGTTCGCGGCGTTTCCGTTGCGCAGGGGGGCACTCCCCACAGGAACGGTGGCGAAGACAAGCGCCGGGGCTTCGTTGAGGTTTCCGCTGGCTTCGCTCGGCAACGTAGCGGGCGCGATCAAAGAAGCTCAGAAAATGGATTTCTGGACGGTAGGACTCGATGAGGAAGCGACCGGCACGATATACGACGCCCCTCTCCCCGGAAGGTGCTTATTCGTGGTCGGCAGCGAGGGTTCGGGCGTGTCCCGCACCGCCGGCGCGAGTTGCGACGAGTTGCTGCGGGTGCCGATGGAGGGCGCGTGCGGAAGCCTCAACGCTTCTGTGGCGGCATCCGTGTGCATGTTCGAATGGGCGCGGGTGAACAGAATTTCGAAAGTTCGGAGTGAAGAAAAACGATGAGTGCACAAAAAAGCAAAGTCCTGATCGTCGACGACACCGACCTAAATATAGATATACTTGTCGACGCGCTCGGCGGCCGCTACGATCTCTTCACGGCGCTCGACGGGGAGTCCGCCCTCGCTCAGGTGAAGATGAACTTCCCCGACATCATCCTCCTGGACGTCGTCATGCCCGGCATGAGCGGTTATGACGTGTGCGCGAAACTAAAAGCAAACCCCTCGACAGCGGATATACCGATAATATTCCTCACGGCCATGACGGATATCAACGACAAAGCCCGCGGTTTCGAGCTGGGTGCTGTCGACTACATGGTAAAGCCATTCGCCATATTGGAAGTCCAGGCGAGGCTCGACGTTCATCTTTCGCTTCTCAACGCTAGAAAAGCCCTGAGACGGCAGAACGAGATACTTGAGATGAAGGTCAAGGAGCGCACGCAGGAGCTTTCGATAACGCAGAGCGTGATAATAGAGGCGATGGCGAGCCTAGCGGAAACGCGGGATCAGGAGACGGGCGACCACGTGCAGCGCACCAGGCTTTACGTTCACCTTCTCGCGGTTCAGCTGGCCTCGCATCCCCGATTCAACGATTATCTCGTGCTGCTGGAGCCGGACGAGCTGGGCAAAGCCGCCACCCTTCACGATATCGGCAAGGTCGGCGTCCCCGACAACATACTGCTCAAGCCCGCGAAACTGACGCCCGATGAATTCGAGGAAATGAAGAAACACACGGTTTATGGGCACAATATATTGCACCGTCTCACGAAGCATCTGCCGAACAATAACTTCCTCGTTCTTGCCGATGAAATAGCTTGGTCGCATCACGAGAAATGGAACGGCCAAGGTTATCCCAGAGGGTTGAAGGGAGACGAGATACCGATCCCGGGGAGGCTGATGGCGATAGCCGACGTATACGACGCCCTGATCTCGGTCCGTCCGTACAAGAAAGCCATGAGCGACGAGGAGGCGAGAGATTTCATCGTCTCTCAGTCCGGAATACACTTCGATCCGGACGTAGTCTCCGCGTTCACTGACCTCACTGATATGTTCAGATTTGTCGCGTCTCAGTTAAAGGACGGCTCGCTGGGGGAAGAAGTTTTCGAAAAATAAGGGCTCGATTGAGAAGACGAAACTTTCATAAAAACACCGTGAAATTATTAAAAAAGAGGCTATGACGACGTAAAAATCATCGTAAAACCACGAAAAAGGTGCCGTATGGCGTTTGACAGATTAAAGAATGTTTAGTATTATATCCCGCCGTATATGTTTATGAACGGAAAATCTTCACTTAGGGAGGTATTCTCCCGATGCCGGCGACAGCCCTCTCGGAGAAAGCGCAGGAACGGAAAATATTGGGCAAGGAAAGGGATTCGCTCCCTCTTCCTGATTTGGTGGAAGTGCAAAAGAACTCCCACGATTGGTTCTTCCAAAAAGACATACCCCCGATGATGCGGGAAAAACAAGGTCTTCAGGAACTGTTTTTGGAGATATTTCCCATAGAGAGTTTTGACGGATCTTTTTCGCTGGAGTTTGTCAGTTATAAGGTCGAGCGGGAGACCATTACGCTCGACGAGGCAAGGAATCGCGATTTGACTTGGGCGCGTCCGATACGCGCGAAGATAAGTCTGAAAAATCTGAAGAGCGGCGAGATCAAGGAGGAAGAGATTTACGTCGGCGATTTCCCGATAATGACCGATCGAGGCACGTTCATCATCAACGGCACGGAGCGCGTTGTGGTGAACCAGCTGGCTCGTTCGGCGGGCGTCTATTTCAGCGCCGAACGCACGCCAGGGCAGGAAGTGTACTCGGCGAAGGTGATCCCTGAGCGGGGCGCGTGGATGGAATTCGATCTCCCGAAAGGTGAGCCGCCGCTCAAGATCGAACCTATCCAGATAAAGATCGACAGCAGGAAGAAAATTCCAGTGACCATGCTGCTCAAGGCGTTCGGGATAAATTCCGACGACGAAGTGCTCAAGTTGTTCGACGCGGAAGAAAAGCAGGCCGACATCTCGGAGGAGGACGTAAAGGGCATGATCCTGGCGGAGACCATCACGTCCGCCGACGGAACCATGCTGATTCGAAAGAACTCGATCATAACGAAGGACAATTTCGAGCACCTCTGGAAAGAGGGGCGGACGAAAATCCAGGTCTGGGACATCGATCCTGTGATAGCCGCCACGCTCGCCAGGGACGCGAGAGAGGGAGTCACCAACACCGACGAGGCGATAATGAAACTCTTCCAGCAATTGCGGCCCAACGAACCGGCCCGCATGGAAAACGCCAGGGAGTACGTCCACAGCATATTCACGGATACCAGGCGCTACAGTCTGGGCCGAGTGGGACGGTATAAGGTCAACCGCCGGCTGGGCATAGATATTCCCGAAGAAGAACGCCTGCTGACCTGCACGGATGTGGTCGCGATATCCAAAGAACTGATGCGTCTCAAAAACGAGGAGACGGAGGATGGCGTTGACGATATAGATCATCTGGGCAACCGCAGGGTTCGCGCGGTCGGAGAGCTTCTGCAGAACCAGGTGCGCATCGGGCTTCTCCGGCTGGAGCGGATAGCCAAGGAGAGGATGACCACAATCCCCGATCTCACGGTATCGGCGGCTAAAGACCTCATCAATGTGCGCCCCGTCTCAGCCGTTCTGCGCGAATTTTTCGGCTCCGGCCAGCTGTCGCAGTTCATGGATCAGACGAACCCGCTGGCGGAACTTACCCACAGACGAAGGCTGTCGGCCCTGGGCCCCGGAGGACTTTCGAGAGAACGCGCCGGATTCGAAGCAAGGGACGTGCATCACACCCACTACGGAAGGGTCTGCCCCATAGAGACCCCGGAAGGCCCCAACATCGGCCTCGTTACGTCGCTCGCCACGTACGCGCGCATCAACGAGTACGGATTTCTGGTTCGGCCGGTACAAAAGGTCGAAAACGGCAGGGTGACGGACGAAGTCATCTATCTTTCCGCCGACGAAGAGGACAAGTATGTAGTGTGCAGGGCGGACATACTGCTGGGGCCCAACAAGGAACTGCCTAAGGGGAAAATATATGTCCGCTACCTTGGCGCCATAAAGGAAGTCTCATCGGAAGAGGTGCAATACATCGATATATCCCCCAAACAAATCGTGTCGGTTTCCACGGCGCTCATACCGTTTCTGGAGCACGATGACGCAAACCGCGCGCTTATGGGTTCCAACATGCAGCGCCAGGCGGTTCCTCTGGTGCATTCGGAAGCCCCTCTCGTCGGAACGGGCGTGGAAGGCCGGATCGCCAAGGACTCGGGTTCATGCGTGATCGCCGAAAGGGCGGGGACGGTACATTACGTTGATTCCGACAAAATAGTTGTCGCGGTCGGCGGCAAACACCAGGACGTGTACAATCTCATAAAATTTCGCCGTTCGAACCAGGGCACCATCATTCACCAACGCCCCACAGTGAACACTGGTGACAAGATCGCGGCCGGACAGATAATAGCGGACGGCCAGTCATGCGACGGCGGCGAGCTGGCGCTTGGGCGCAATGTGCTGGTGGCTTTCGTGTCGTGGGAAGGGTACAACTTCGAGGACGCCATACTGCTTAGCCAGCGTCTGGTGAAGGAGGACTTCTACACCTCCATACATATTGAGGAATACGAGATCGAGGCGCGCGAGACCAAACTGGGTCCCGAGGAAATAACGCGCGACATCCCGAACGTAGGCGAAGACGCGCTGAGGAACCTCGACGAGGACGGGATTATCCGCGTAGGAGCGGAGGCGAGCGCCGGGGACATCCTGGTCGGCAAGGTAACTCCCAAGGGTGAGTCGGATCAGACGCCTGAGGAAAAACTCTTGAGGGCCATATTCGGCGAAAAAGCCCGGGAGGTGCGCGACACCAGCCTTAGGGTTCCGCACGGCGAAGGCGGCAAGGTTGTGACGGTGAAACGCCTCACACGCGCCGAAAACAGCGAGGACATGAGCGCCGGTGTGAACGAGATCATAAAGGTATATATAGCGCAGTTCCGAAAGATCACAGAGGGCGACAAGATGGCCGGCCGTCACGGCAACAAGGGCGTCGTGAGCCGCATACTCCCTGAGGAGGACATGCCGTATCTCTCCGACGGAACCCCTGTGGACGTGGTGCTGAATCCCCTTGGCGTCCCCTCTAGAATGAACCTCGGCCAGGTTCTCGAGACGATAACCGGTTTTGTCGCCCACCACAACGGATGGAAGGTCAGCACACCGGTTTTCATGGCGGCTCACGAGGATGATATATTGAGCTGTCTCGATAAAGTGCGCGAGGAAAAATACCCCGCTCTCACGAGAGACTGCAAGATAACTCTGTATGACGGCCGCACCGGCGTTCCCATGGACGGCAAGGTGACCGTGGGAATCATGTACATGCTGAAGCTGATACATCTCGTCGACGACAAAATCCACGCAAGATCGATAGGCCCTTACAGCCTCATCACGCAGCAGCCGCTCGGAGGCAAGACGCAGTTTGGCGGCCAGCGCTTCGGCGAGATGGAAGTCTGGGCGCTTGAGGGCTACGGGGCGGCTCATATGCTGCAGGAGATGCTCACCGTGAAGTCGGACGACATTCACGGAAGGCTCAGGACATACGAGAGAATAGTGAAGGGGCAGAACCTCATCAAACCCGGTGTGCCGGAGAGTTTCCGGGTGCTCATAAAAGAGCTTCACGGGCTTGGGCTGGACGTGGAGATAAAGTACAGCGACGGATCCTTCGGCGAACTGATTATGAGCGACGAAGAGACCGGACACCGCATGGCCTCGCTGAGACCGGACGCTTCCGTGAACCGCGAGGGAGATGAAACTCCGTTCGAGCCGGTCGAGAAGCCGGATATATTCGCCTCCGCGCCGAGCCGCAAGAAGGAAACGGCGGCGGATATCGCGCGCAGCAGGAAGGATGACTTGTTCATCTCGAAGGACGACGAGGAGCTTGAGAGCGGCAACGAAGAGGGAGATGACAACTGATGGCCGAACATAAGCATATTTCCGGCGTTCGGATGAAACTTTCCTCCCCCGAGAGAGTGAGGGAACTCTCGTGCGGTGAGGTGAAAAAGCCCGAAACTATAAATTACAGAACTCTTAGGCCGGAAAAGGACGGACTCTTTTGCGAGAGGATATTCGGCCCAACGAGAAGTTTCGAGTGCGCGTGCGGAAAGTACAAGCGCAGCGGGCCCAAATTCCGGGGCGTCGTCTGCGAACGCTGCGGCGTGGAAGTGACCGACAACCGCGTCCGGCGTGAACGCATGGGGCATATAGAGCTTGCCGCTCCCGTAGTGCATATATGGTATCTCCGTGGCATCCCGAGCCGCCTGAGTCTGCTGCTCGGGACGTCGACGAAGGACCTCGAAAAAGTGGTGTATTTCGCGCCCGCGAGAAAGACCAACATGGAAATGTACAAGGTCGTGGACGAAGGCAGGCGAACCGACCTGGTGCGCCGCGGCACGCTCGTCACGTCACTGGAGGAACGGATTCACAGGCATTACGACTCCAAATTCAGCGCCGAAGAGGCATACAGAATAGTCCACGTGGAGGATATTCCGGTGGAGGCGGGCGACGTGATAAACGCCGACAGGGTGAGGCGCGTCTCCGACGATTTTGGGGAGGGGCTTTTTCAGGTGGAGCCCGCCTATCGGATGGTTCGCGGCGAATCTAAAGACGACGGCGGCGAGATTTTTCCGGAAAGCCGGCTCGGCCGCATGAAGGAGCTGATGCCGAACGCCGAGTTCGTCATGGTCAGCCTGCAGAATCAGCCGGCGTTTATAGTGACCTCCGCTGTGCATCTCCCATTCAAGAAGGGCGACGTGATAACCAAGGAGGAGCGTGACCGCTACAATAAAAAGTATCCCGGCAGGTTCACGGTCGAGCGCGAAACCCAATCGGTCGAGGATCCCTGTTCCATAGTCATCGAATCCGGAAATTCCATGTTCAAGCGAGGCGAGATCATCCTCGAACGCCAGGAAGAGCTGTGCGCGGCTTACGACAAGAATTTCAAAGGCGGCATAGGGGCGGAGGGGGTTTATTCGCTCCTGCAGAAGGTCGATCTCGATGACCTTGTGAGCACTCTTCGAGAGGAAATAGCGGAAAGCTCCGGGCAAAAGAAAAAGAAGCTCATCAAGCGCCTTAAAATCGCGGAGGATTTCCGAAAGAGTTCCAGCCACCCCGAATGGATGGTGCTGTCCGTACTGCCGGTGATACCGCCCGACCTTCGCCCCATGGTGCAGTTGGACGGCGGCAGGTTCGCCACGAGCGACCTCAACGACCTGTACAGGAGGGTCATCAACCGGAACAACAGGCTGAAAAAATTGCAGGAGCTGCGGGCCCCCGACATAATAATACGCAACGAAAAACGCATGCTCCAGGAATCGGTCGACGCCCTCATCGACAACGGCCGCCGCGGCAAAGCCGTGCTGGGCGCCGGCAACAGGCCCTTAAAGAGCCTCACCGACCTGTTGCGCGGCAAAAAGGGACGTTTTCGTCAGAACTTGCTGGGCAAGCGCGTCGACTACTCGGGACGCTCGGTTATAGTCATAGGGCCCAACCTCAAAATATACCAATGCGGTCTTCCCAAGCAGATGGCGCTGGAGCTTTTCAAGCCGTTCGTCATGAACAAGCTCGTGGAGGACGGCAAGGCGCCCAACGTCAAGAGCGCGCGCCGTTTCATAGAGCGCGGCCATGACGCGGTGTGGGCCATACTCGAAGGCATCATCAAGGATCATCCCGTGATGCTGAACAGGGCTCCCACTCTGCACAGGCTCGGGATTCAGGCTTTCGAGCCGGTGCTCATAGAGGGAAAGGCGATTCGCCTCCATCCGCTCGTGTGCACGGCGTTCAATGCCGATTTCGACGGAGACCAGATGGCGGTTCACGTTCCGCTCTCCATCGAGGCGCAGACTGAGGCGCGGATACTCATGCTCTCGTCGAACAACCTTCTGTCTCCGGCGAGCGGCAAGTCTGTCGTGACCCCAACGCAGGACATGCTGCTGGGCATCTATTACCTCACCAGCATGAAGGAAGAACGTCCCGAACCCAAAGAACAGCCCTATTTAGAGTATCCCTGTTTCCGGGATCCCGAAGACGTGGAGTCGGCGATCGATCACGGCCGCGTGCACATCAACGCCAGGATAAAGATAAAGGTCGATCCGGCGTGGAATCTCTCAAAGGACGATCTGGATGAAAACGGCTATCTCGAGACGTCCCCGGGAAGGGTGATTTTCAACGAATCACTGCCGAGGGAATTGCGGTTCATAAACCGTTCGATAACCAAAAAGGATCTCAGCTCCCTTCTTGATGACACGTATGACAGGATAGGCCAGCACGCGATGGTCGCGATGCTCGACTCGATAAAGATTCTAGGGTACAAGTGGTCCACCTTGAGCGGCATCAGCCTTGGCATAGACGATATAACCGTTCCCGCCGAGAAGAAGGAGATCGTCGATAACTCCATGGAAAAGGAAAACACCCTCTCGGAGCAGCACAATTTAGGGCTTCTCGATGACGAGGAGTATATGCGGGAAAAGGACAATATCTGGTCGGATGCCGGCCGGGAGATAGCGGACAGCATCATGAAAGATATGGTAAAATTCAACCCTCTCCGCATGATGGTCGACTCCGGGGCTCGCGGCACGAGGGGTCAGGTGGCGCAGATGGCAGGCATTCGCGGACTCATGGCTGATCCCTCAGGCAAGATAATCGCCTACCCCATAGTCGCGAACTTCCGGGATGGACTCAACATGCTGGAGTATTTCATATCCACGCACGGCGCCAGAAAGGGCCTCGCGGACACGGCGCTCAGGACGGCCAAGTCCGGCTATCTGACCAGGAGGCTGGTCGACGTGGCACAGGACCTCATAATCACGGAGGAAGACTGCGGAACCGACCAGGGCATAGAAGTGCGCCCGCTCACCGCCGAGGAAAAGGTGATAATCTCCCTGTCCGAACGGATAATGGGCAGGATACTCTTGAGGGATGTCCTGCATCCCGAGACCGGCGAGGTATTGGCATCCGCCGGCGATGAGATATCGTCGAAAATGGCCGCCGAGATAGAAAACCTCGGAATAAAGTCGGTATGGGTCCGCAGTCCCTTGACATGCGGCCTTCGGCACGGCATTTGCAGGACATGCTACGGGAGAGACCTTGCCACGCGCAAAAAAATAGCCGCGGGCGAAGCCGTGGGCGTGGTCGCGGCGCAGTCGATAGGCGAGCCCGGCACCCAGCTCACGATGAGAACCTTTCACACCGGCGGGGTCAGGCAATTCACCGGTGAGGACATCACCCAGGGTTTGCCGCGCATCGAGCAGTTGTTCGAGATACGCCGTCCCAAAAAAGTTGCCATACTCGCCGAACGCGATGGGGTGATAGTGGAAATCCGCGAGACCGAAGGCAAGAAGAAGATAATCGTCGAGGTGGAAAACTCTGACGGTACTGAGGAGAGGGTCACATGGAACATTCAGGCGGGACAGAGCCTCAAGACTGATATTCAGGTGGGCACCGAGATCAAAAAGGGCCAGGAACTTACCGAAGGCTATAAAAATCCCTCCGACCTCTTGAAGATAGAGGGATTAGAGGAAGTCCAGCACTACCTCCTGGACGGCATCCAGGAGGTCTATAGGACTCAGGGCGTATCCATCAATGACAAGCACATCGAGACGATCCTTCGAAAGGTCGCGCCGGTAAACCGAGTGCGCGTGGAAGAGGAAGGGGACAGCGCTTTTGTGGCTGACGAACTGGTATGGAAGGAGGACTTCGACCAGGAGGTCGCCGGAATAAAGCGCGACAATGAGCTGTCCGCCAAAGAAGCCGTCGAGTTTCTGCGGGGAAGGGTTCTCGTCGACGTGGTCGGAAACGGAGTCGGTGATCTCGCCGGCAAGTATCGCGGAAACGTCTGCACTGAGAGTATCATCCTCGACCTATTGACTCCGGGACGTCCCGTGACGGAGCTGATAGTTCATGATGGAGACGAACATCTTAAAGTGATAGTGGGTGAAGCCGCCTTCAGGCACTACCTCGAATCCTTCCTGCTGATGGAGGATTTCACCGAAGGTGAGGATACGCTCATCGAATCCGGCAAGGTATTGACCGCGGCGGATCTTGTCACGATCACCCGCCAGAAGCCGAGGCCCGTGCGGGTATGCGATACCGAGACCGTCGACTCGATGGAGGAGAGCAGATACCTTGCGGAGGATATCATCGTCGGAGGCGAGGTCATCGCGAAACGCGATTCGATGCTGAACGGGGATACGCTTGATGTGCTGCGCCGCGGCCTGGTGAAATCGGTGAAGTTGTGGAAGACCTCCGAATCGCTCAATATTCAGGATCAGATGAAAGACATCCTGATCGACTATTTGGGGAAATCACTCGGGCAGGCCATAGACCGCGACGGCAACGCGATCGCGCAGATTCCGCCAGTGGTCGACGCAAGTATCCTGAATAAGTTCGCCGAGGGCTCGATAGAGGCCATAGATGTCGAAGGTTCCATCCTCACGCACGAAAAGATGATACAGCAGGTTTTGAAGAATCACGTTTTTGGCAGGATTCTTCTGAGCGATTTGAAAGACGCGGAGGACAATATTGTCGTGGCGGCTGGTTCCGAGATAAATCAGGAAACGGCGGCGCATATTGCCGGGACTCGCCCGGACAGCATCAAACTCAGGGCTCACTCCGCCCCGACCGAAGTGCGGCAGGTCGTGCAAGTGGTTTCTTTCATCAGGCGTCTAAGGGAGACTCCGGAATGCCGTCCTGTCGTTCACGGTGTGACCAAGGCCGCGCTCGCCACCGACAGTTTTCTTTCCGCCGCTTCTTTCCAGCAGACAGCGCAGATTTTATCCGCAGCAGCCGTCAGGGGAGAGGTCGACGAACTGAAAGGGCTCAAGGAGAACGTGATAATAGGCTTGCTGATACCGGCCGGAACAGGCGTGGAGCGTTTCGCGAAACTGCAGATATCCGAAAAGCCGGAAGAGGAAACACATTCAAGAGAATCGGCCTGAAAAACAGCGGGATCAAAACCTCGGGCTCCGCCCGAACCCGCCGGGGGACTCGTCCCCTTGCGGGGTTTGGGGCGGAGCCCCAAGTTTTTTAAAGTTAAAGGATGAAGCGAAAATGGAAACAGAAATAGTGAAAACACTCGAGACCGTCATGTTGCTCTGCTTTGGCGCGGCATGGCCCGCTTCGATACTGAAATCGTGGCGCTCCAGGACCGCGAGAGGCAAAAGCCTGTTTTTCCTGCTGATAATCTTGACAGGTTATGCCGCCGGTATAACGAATATAATGGACCCCAAAAATAGGACCACCTATTAAGAAATAAAAACATAGGCGGGATTTGATAGAATAGCTCCCAAAAAGGAGCGATGTCAGATGAGGAAAAAGTACAGTTCGGAATTC
>JAITRO010000222.1 GCA_031288335.1 Synergistaceae bacterium
TCTTTTTTGTTTATTGAATTATCGTCAAGACACATTAAAAATTTTCTTTGAGCACCGATGATATTATTGCGATTCTGGAAAATAACTTTTAAAAAAACGCAACTGCCGAATGTGGGTTAAATGATGTTTTGACGATTCACCCTATCGAGGAACGCCAATTTATATTTGGCAATAATCGGCCATATTTAACCGAAACGGAAGCCGTCGTGTTAAAACACTCTTTGGAACTCGTTTTAATCGAAAATATGATAATAAAACGACCTAAAAAAACAAAAGCGGAATTTACCTACAAGGGGAAACGCTACGAAAATATATCCGTAACCGATCCCCGTTATTATAGTTGCGATAATGGAACATATATCGGAGATGCGATAATTGTGGCGAGCATCCCTGACGAACCATTTACTGTGGATGAAGAAGAGCGATACTATAAATTCATCGCGCAAATATTTCCTCTGAATGCCGACATCAGCTCCGCGAGTTCTTCTTTTTCCGCGACTCGCATCTGATTTTATACCTCACCGCGCGATTACCATTCCGTCACGGGAAACGATATAGCGTCCATCCTGTCTATCAACAGCGAATTCGCGGATTTGCCGGGTATCTCCTCGCCGAGGCGCAGTCCGGTCACTACGGCACGTCCCACCACGGCTCTGCCGCCGGCCACGGCAACGCCCCAGGTGTTGTGAAAGACCGCCGGTTCCCCGTCGTATAATCCAAGGTAAATCATTATATGTCCCGGCATGTGAATCAGCGCGGCGAAGGGCGCACCGTCACGGGTTATGGTTTCGACCCGCTTCCGCCGGGACATGTCCTTCAGCGAAATCCGCGAACCGGTCAAGGACTGGTCGCCCGAGTTACGCGGCAGCCATATTCCGAAGAGCGAAAAATAGTCTCTCGTCGTCGACGAACAATCCCTCAATCCCGATGTTCCGCCCCAACCGTAAGGCTCGCCCATCATTTCGTCGATGGCTTTCGCCGCGTTTCTGGGGGTGAAATGCACTGGGAACGGCTCTGCCGCCCCTTCTTCCGGCGTCCAGCGGACGACATCGGCAAAACCGTCCTTGCCTCTGGTGGGAAGCAGCAGCGACCCGTCCTCCGAAGGAAACACGGTTCCCAGTTTGAACGTCGCCGCTATCTTACCGTTCGGGTCCTTCATTTCAACGTTGTCCCTCGTCAGAACTGATTTCGCCGCCGAGATGTACATATCGATGAAGTCCCTGTTTGCCGGCGCGACCGCAGCCGCGTTAACCCATCCCACAGCGGTTCCGGTGGCGACGAAAAACCAGTTCGAGTCGGCGGAGGCGTTGAATATGGCGAGCGGTTCCCCCGGCCTCACTGTAGATATTTGCAGCGCGTCGAGCTTGAGATAACCGCCCGAACCGAGCGCCGCCTCTTTCGAGTTGTAAAGTGGCTGTCCGTAAGGGAAAGCCCTGAGGTCGGCCGTGCTCAGTGCCACTCCCGGCCTCGGGACGGACGACGGGTCGACGGTCCCGTTCTTAACGATTGCATCCAGCGATTTTTTGGGGAAAACGCCGCCATTCGGCGCGTAAAACCGTTTTTTCGCAAGGGCAGCGTAATACGGCAGAAGCCGCTCGAATGTAAGATCGAGAAACGACAGATCCTCGCAGTCCCACGGCGCGAAATGACGCCGCAGGTACTCCTCGGCATAGACGACCTGAGTCACGTAATCGACAATTGCGGCGTCCGGCTCAGGCGGCAGGTATGCCGCGCCGCTCTGCGGGAAACGCTCGACGTCCCTGAATTTCCACGCGGCCTCAGCAGCGGCGCGTGGCCCGCGCCATGCCGCGAACGCAAACAAGAGAACGGCCGCAATCCCAAACAGACGCCTCGATTTGCGCGTATGTCTCAGCATACGGCCGCCCTCAGCCTGGAGCCGAGCTGAGTGTATCTCAGCCTCGTCTTGTCGTTTCTCACGGCCATCGCGAGCGCCTTTTTCGTGCCGACCAGGACGGCGAGTTCCTTGGCCCTAGTGATACCGGTGTAAAGAAGGTTCCTCTGAAGCAGAAAATAATGCTGTGTATGAATGGGCATGATGACCGCGGGATACTCAGAACCCTGTGATTTGTGTATGGAAACCGCGTAAGCGTGGATGAGTTCGTCCATGGATTCGGCCTCGTAGGTGGCCTCGGCGTCGTCGAACTTGACGGTGACGAGGCACGCCGCGGTGTCTATGCTTTTTATGACTCCGATATCGCCGTTGTACACCTCTTTTTCGTAGTTGTTCATTATCTGCATGACCTTGTCTCCCGTCTTGAATTCCCGTTTTCCCACCACTAGAACGTTGCCGGGGCTGGTATTGAGTTCGACGCGCATGACCGCGTTCAGGTTCGACGCCCCCAGTATCCCGTCGTGCATCGGCGTCAGCACCTGCACGTCCTCCACAGGATCGAGTCCGAAGCGCTTAGGTATGCGATCCTTCGCGAGCGCCAGGATTATATCGAGGCATTTCGACGGGTCGTCCTGTTCGATGATGTAAAAATCCCTGAGATTGGGGCCTCCCTTGTCCTCGGGGAGCAAGCCGGAGTTCACGCGGTGGGCGTTCACGATGATGCCGCTGTCGCGCGCCTGGCGGAAGATGACGTTCAGCTCCGCCACCGGAATGACGCCCGAGGACAGGAGGTCCCTCAGCACGCTGCCAGGCCCGACGGACGGGAGCTGGTGCACATCGCCGACCAGGATGAGATGCGCTTCGAGACGCAGGGCGCAGAGCGCCCTGTACATAATGTGGATGTCGACCATGGAGACCTCGTCTATTATCAGCAGACGGCAATTGAGCGGAGAATCTTCGTCGCGCCCGAACTTGAAACCGTCGGACTCGAGCAGTCGGTGAATGGTGAGTGCGTTCCTGCCCGTTGCCTCGGACATCTTCTTGGCCGCCCTCCCTGTGGGAGCGGCAAGATTTATCTTGACGCCTCTCTCTCCCAGTATTCTTATTATCGCCTTCAATATGGTGGTCTTGCCGGTTCCGGGGCCGCCGGTGATTATCATCACTTTGGAGTGCAGAGCGAGTTTCACCGCCTCGTGTTGATTTTGCGCCAGCTTTATCCCCATGACGCGCTCGGCGTCCGCTATGGCCTCGTCGAAATCGATGCCGGCGTATCCGTCGATTACATCATCCTCTGGGCGGAATTTCAAAAGGCGCGCCATCATCTGCGCCGACTTGCTCTCGAAGACGTAGTACATGGGGAGATATATGGACTCCACAGCCGCGTCCTCGTCCGTTCCGGCCATCGTCTCTCCGACCAGCTCCGACGCCGCCAGCGCTCTTCCGATGGCGGCGTCGGAGCAATCCGCAGAGATATCGAGCAGTTTCGCGGCGTGCTTCGCGAGCACGTCCCTCGGCACGCAGACATGTCCTTCATCAACGAGCGTGCCAAGGGCGTACTTCATGCCGGCGTCGGTTCTCATCGTCGAATCGCGCGGCACTCCCATATTAGCCGCGAATTTATCGGCGGTGAGAAAACCGATGCCGAATACGTCGTCGGCGAGCCTGTATGGGTTTTCCTTCAAGACGGCAATGGCTTCGTCACCGTATTCCTTGTAAATTCTGGCGGCGAAGCCCGGGCCTATGCCGTTGCTCTTGAGGAAATACATGACGGCGCTCACGGCCCGCTGCGACTCCCACGACTTTTTGATGGAGTCGAGCGTCTTTCGTCCGATGCCCTTCACCTTGAGAAGCTCGTCCGGTTTGTTGTCGAGGACGTCGAGCGAAGATTCGCCGAACCGGTCGATTATCCTGTTCGCCGTCTCAGGGCCGATGCCCTTTATCAGGTCGGACGAGAGGTATTTTCTTATCCCGTCGACCGTGGAGGGCAATACCGGACGGCATTCGGAAAACTGAAACTGATCGCCGAACTTAGGATGCATGACCCAGTGCCCGACGAACTCGAGTTCTTCTCCCGGCACGTGTTTGAAGCTCACTCCGACGACGGGGACAAGTTCCGACTCTCCCTCGGCGCGAATCTTAAAGACCGAGTAGCCGTTGTCCTCGTTGACGTACGTGATCTTTTCAAGCAGCCCGCGGATGATTTCCTCTTCCGCCGGCTCTTCATGACGATTCACTACAGAAAACGCTCCACGCGCGCCCCTCCGTTATCCTTGAAAACGGGATTGAATGGCACGGCTTTGCGCCCGAAACATATATCCATCTGCTCGTAGAAGGAGACGAGGTTCAAATTGACGTAGCGCTGCTTGATCGCCTCTTTTGTGGGCATATAACGAATCTCGCCGTCGACAACGCCGTATATGGTGACGCCGGTGATGCCGTTCATGAGCAGCATCACCGCCCCGCCGCCTATTTCCTTGCCGAAACTGACGTCGTAAGCACCTGTCGAGCCCGATCTCACCAAGTGTCCGGGGGTGACCTCGCGAATTTCGGGGGTTTCGAGAACGCCTTCGACGAACATTCCCGAATCGACCATGAACCTATGTATCTCGGGGTCGATCTTCATGCGGGTTTCGAGAGCGTGGCGCACGTATTTCGCCGCTCCTTCGAGCTTTATGTGGCCGAACGAGTCCCTGGCGGAGCTCTCCGTGAAGCGTTTGCCCTCCTCGTTCTTAATGCCCTCGGCCACCACTATGCTGTACATGCCGCTGAACACGTCGCTGTTCAGGATGCGCCTCGTGTAGACCCTCTTCATGTGGCGATACACTTCGTCGAAGTCGACCGGTATTTCGGGGATCAGTATGCAGTCGGCGTCGGCCGCTATGCCGCCGCGAAATGCCGTATGCCCCGCGTAGCGTCCGAACACCTCAACCACCATCACGCGGTTGTGGGTCTGCCCTGTTGTCTTAATGTCCTCCACTATATAGGCTATCTTGTTGACCGCCGAGTCGCCCCCGACGGAATAGGTCTGGAGGTCGAGGTCCATGGTCTTGGGAGCGTGAACACAGGGGATACCGTTCTCGCCGAGGTCGACCACCACTCCGCCGGTATCGTCGCCGCCGGATATCACCAGCCCGTCGATACAGAATTTTTCGAGCCCCTGCGAGATGCGCCTGTATTTATCGGGATTCGTTATCTTCGAAATTTTCACTCTGGAATGCCCGGCCTCGGAACCAGCAAATGAGGAATTGACATGATCCACCCGCTCTTCGTCGAGCTTAGTCAAGCGTTCTATGTCGACCAGGTTGTAAAGCCCGGCGTACCCGTTCGGTATGATGAACGCTCCGACCCCGTTCGCTATCGCGATGCGGGCCGCTCCTCTGACCACCGCGTTCAGCCCGCCGCAGTCGCCGCCGGAGGTGATGATTCCTATGTTCCTTATCTTTTTGCCCATGCCCTTTTTCCTCCAATATTTTCAAGAAACAAAGTACATTATATTGCCAAACTGAAAAGATTATATATCATAAGTGTATGCATAAACGATACGGGTTTTGTGTCGAATATCGTCACGATTTGTTCAAACATCATAAAATAAACGCGAGGAGTTGGTTTCATGCACGGAAAAATTTCCATGGTGACGCGAGGCGCCGTCATAGCGGCCCTTTACGCCGCCGTGACGTTGATATTCCAGCCCATCTCATACGGGCCCTATCAGGTGCGCGTATCGGAAGCCCTCACGCTGATGCCGGCGCTCTGGGCCGAAGCGATCCCCGGGCTTTTTGTGGGATGTTTCATAGCGAATGTGCTGGGTGGTTACGGGCCCTGGGATATCTTTCTGGGCAGCGCCGCCACCATGCTCGCGGCGTTCCTCACAAGAAAAGCGAAGAACGATTTTCTCGCGGCGGCAGCTCCGGTCGTCGTGAACGCCATCGTTGTGGGGTTCTATATGTCGCACGTGACAGGCCTGCCCACTTTAATGTGGATAGCGAATGTCGGTTTCGGAGAGGCTATAGCCTGCTTCGTCCTCGGCCTGCCTCTCCTGCGCTTCTTGCGCCGCACGCGATTTTTTGGGTGAAAATATTGCTTAACTTATGGGTAAAGAATTCTCAACTATAACAACTATAATAACCCATAAGTGTTGCGGATAACGACGTTAAGAAGAATCTTGAAGGTGTTATTGCAACCATAAAGCTCCACTCGCCGCGATGATTGCGGAACTTTCTCATATCGTCGTCTCCGCGGCCAATATCCAATTTACGGCGTCAAGCAGGGTGTCGAACGTCATATCCGGCTTGGCCTCGCATTTGCCGTCATTGAGCCGTCTGCCCGTCAGGACTCCGATCGTCTTGGCGCCGGCGCTCCGGCCGGCGGCGATGTCCGATGTCCGGTCGCCGATCATGTACGACCGGTTCAGGTCGATATTGTAACGCTCGGCGGCGCGAAAGAGCATTCCCGGCTTTGGTTTGCGGCAGTCGCAGTCTATCTTGTACTCCGTTATCTCGCCTTCGAAACCCCTGTCGGGGTGATGCGGACAGAAGAGCAGATCGTCCAGATACGCGCCCTCGCGGCCCAACAGGACGTCAAGACGCGCATGGACGGCTTCCAAGCCCTCAAATGATGCTTCACCGCGCGCCACTACCGGCTGATTGGTGACACATATCGCCGGCAGGCGCGACGAATTCAGCATGGCTATCGATGCCGCGATGCCCGGCAATAGACGTATCCGTTCGGGATTTGTGATGAAACCGTCCTCTGCGTTTATCGTCCCGTCCCTGTCCAAAAACACCGCCCGCTGTTTGTTTTTCAAATTGCGCGCGGCAGTAACGCCGTTTTTCACGTCATGCTCTACGGATTCGAGGCGCTCGGGCGTCCCCATGTCCTTCACGTATTCCGGGGAACGATAGGCGAATACCTTTCCCGAAGGTACCAGCGCCGCGATCACGTTCCGGTCGAGGTCGCGCTTTCGTGCCTCGCCCGACGGGAGCGCGGACGCGCTGAAGATGTATATCCCCGCGTTTGCCAGATTGCGCAGGTCTTCCTTTCGTTCGTCATGTTTGGACTTCCAGGCCGTCACCCGTGCCTGTCCGTCGGTCACCACAGCGTCGCTGTCGCTCGGGTGGCTGTTGGGGTGCGCGAACAGGCTGACGCCGGCATTATGTTCGTCGTGAAACCGGATGAATCTCCCGAAATCCATATCAACGTAAACGTCGCCCATCAATATGAGCGTTTTTTCACGCGGAAGAAGCGACATGGCTCCGCCGGTGCCAAGAGGCTCGTCTTCTGTGATATAATCGATCGCCGCGCCAAAGTCCCTTCCGTCTCCAAAATACGAGCGTATGACGTCCGCTCTGTAACCCACAATCAGTGTTATCCGCCTTATTCCCTGAGCGGCCAGCGCCTCGATTTGATGCCGCAAAAGCGGTTTGCCGGCTGCCGGAATCATCGGTTTTGGCAGATCGGGAAACATTCCGCCAATGCGCGTTCCCCGTCCTCCGGCTAATATCGCGGCTCTCATACCGCTCTCTCTATCAGGATGTTCATCGCGTTCTCCCTCAAATGCCCTTCGGTTTTTCGCCGACATATATTATCGTGGAACCGTTGTGACTGAAGCCGAATTCCATATACCTGAGGCGCGAGAGGGCGTTTTTCACCGCGTTGTGCCGGTGTTCCGGCACGTAGAAAATCAAAAAACCGCCGCCGCCCGCTCCCAGGAGTTTTCCCCCGAGGGCTCCGGCCTCCATGGCTTTTTCGTAAGCGTCGTCGATCGTCGGGTTGGTGATCCCGTCCGCCATGCGGCGTTTGTATTCCCATCCGGCGTTCATCAGAGGCCCCATCGCGTCGATATTATCGTTCGTCAGCTCTTTGTGAAGTTCTTCGGTCAAGTCGCGGATGGCTTTTTGAATACGTTCCTTCTCCTCGTCGCGCGCTATATTGTCGCACTGTAATTTCAATATGTCGGACGCCGAGCGCAGATCGCCCGTGTAGAACATCAACAGGTTTTTCTCCATGCGCGCTGCCGAATCATCCGCCATTATCACCGGTTCCACGCTCACGGTTCCGTCTATGTTGAAGCGATACACGCGAAGCCCGCCGAAGGCGGCCGCGTATTGATCCTGTTTGCCGATGGGTTCACCCAGCAGCTCTATTTCGGTCCTGCAAGCCTCGGACGCCAGGCGCTCGGCCGAGACGTATTTGCCGGTATACGCGTACAGAGTGTGCAACAGGCCGACCGTAAAAGAACTGGACGAACCCAGTCCCGTCCCCGACGGCACGTCGGCGGCGCTCGCTATCTCGACGCCGTTCAGGCCAAACTGTTCGAGCAAGACGCGGAATATGGGATGTTTCAGTTGAGAAGGCCCGCTGACCAGCTCGTTTTTCGAGTATTTGCAGATGATTTTGCCGGGATAGAAGTACGGATGAATGGAGATATAAATATAACGATTCAGCGCCGCGGACAACACCGCCCCGCCGTGTTTTCGGTAAAAAGCCGGAAGATCGCTGCCTCCCCCGCAAAAGCTTACCCGTGTCGGCGTTCTGGTTATTATCATATTATCGCCTCTTCTTCCTTTTCCAGAATATCACGCCGCGTCGGTCATATGCCGAATATCTGAGAATTCTCCCATGCTTCGTATAACGCCCTGAAAATATAATAGTCCATCGCCGTGGTAATCTTGACGTTTTGAACGGGCCCTTGCACAGCGTGCAGAGGAAAACCGTAATGAAACATGAGCGTAGCGGAATCTATGAAGTCAAGGCTGTCACTTCTCGCTCGTTCGTGCGCTTTCAATAAATCCTCGAAAAAAAAACTTTGGGGCGCTCTCGCGATGATGAGCGACGATCTGTCGGATATGTCGGTGATTATCCCTCCGCCGTCGATTCTCGCTATCGTTTCCGAGACGCCGCTCATGGTGATTGCCGATCCATACTCTTTTACCGCCCGAATGTTATCGCTGATGGTCCTTTCGTCAATCAATGGGCGAACGCCGTCATGAACGAGCATAATTGGGTTTTTTTCGGACATTCCCGACTCTTTCATCATCCGGAGTCCTCTGTAAACGGACTCCTGCGGGCTGTTTCCTCCTTCTGCTATCAGTCTGACTTTGTTGACGCAATAACGTTGGAGCAAAAATTTCAATTCGCCGATCCAATTCGCGACGCACACGACACATATCGCGTCAATACTCTCGTGGCGCTCAAAGTGTTCTATAGTGTGCAAAATAATCGGCTTGCCGTGCAGTTCGAGGAACTGTTTGGGTTTGCTGAGGCTGTTCATGCGAATGCCTACGCCCCCGGCAAAGATTAACGCCATATTCACGGCAATCTATGCCTCTCCGGGACATTTATACACAAATATATTTTAAATAATTTATCAAAAGCAGTCACGATCTTTTTTCCAATCTCCCATCATTCCGCGATACATATCCTCAAGGCCATACCTCGGTTTCCAGCCGAGTTTCCCCAGCTTCTCAGCGCTGAGTTTCGCAGTCGTATGGGGTGCGTATCCTCGGTTTTGAATATCCGAAGGTTTTTCGATCACCACCGAGATTCTGCCTTCGCATATACGGCCCGCGACTAATTCAGCCATTTCGCGGATCGTCATGCTCGATTCGGGATTTGCTATATTGTACGCCTCGCAATCCATGCCTTTGAGCAATATTACAAGAAGTGCCCTCACGATGTCAACAGTGTAACAGTAGTTGCCCCTCGATCCGCCGTCCGTATGCAGCACAATATCCTTGCCGTTTATCGCGCTTCTGGCGAACTGCGCGAAAACGCGCGAATCCGTCATCGGCGTTCCGGCCCCGAAGGTCTGGGCGAGGCGGGCGGTTTTTACAGGGACTCCGTATTGGGCGTGCCAACAGTTGCACATGCACTCGCACATCCGCTTGCCCATGGGGTAACAACTGCGCGGGTTTTTAAGATCGATAAATCCCTGAATATCCTCGGTCACAAATTCCAGGCTGGGGTCGGTGTTCCCATAAACTTCCATGGATGACAAATATACCATGCTTTTTACCTGTTTTTCCCTGGCAAGCTCGAGAATATTTTTCGTGCCATCGAGCGATGTTTTTATCACGCTCGATGGGTCGGATACCATATCCCTCGACCTTGTAATCGAGGCGCAATGAAAAATATAGTCCACGTAATTATCTATTTTCAAAGGATCGCGGATGTCATGCGAAAAAAATGAAACGCAGCTTTTTTCGAGCATGTTTTTTACCTTTTGGAAGTCCCGGCCTAACGCCAAAATTCTGACGCCCAATCCATGCCGTTCGCTTGCCTCAGACAGAGCCATCACGAGCAATGAACCGATAATTCCCGTCGCTCCGGTCACCAAAACCGAACTGTCCTTCAGCTCGCGCCACGGAATCAGTTCATCAGAGGCAATTTGTGCCAGGTCTTCCTCCAATTTGCCGCGTTTTTCCCCCATGCGGACACTTCCCTTCGAAAAATGTTCATTTTATAAAAGGCCGTGAGATCGCCGCATCCACCAGGGCAAACGCATCCACAACGGAAAGTCACCCGTGCCGGCGTTCCTGTTATTATCACGTTCCCGCCTTTTTTCACGTCTCTCCTTTAAACCTCCTTCTGCTTTACTTCCGCGTTTATTTGGGCGAGTTCGGGCTCGGTTTCGAGCAGGGTTATGATGTCTTTGATTGTGAAATAGGGGTTTTGGGGGTAGAGAGTCTCGATTATTCCGCTCACCAGCGCAAAGTCTTGAGGGGTGTCGACCGTCAGGCGGTAAGCGCTCCAGTTTTTATCGCCTCTGACTCTCGACATTCTGTAGCGCTCGGGGTGTCTGCGGATGAAATACGTCACATGCTCCCTGTCGGGCTCCATAGTTCCCTCATTGAAAGACTGAATCAGAGCCGCGGTTGAAAAAATTTCCGTGTCCATACCTCTTGGGTAGGCGTCGCCGATGTTCAGGGAACAGTAATCAAGTTTCCCCCCGCTGTCCAAGAAACGCCGTATGACGCGCTCGGACAGGTTGGGATCTATCAGCGGACAATCCGCGGTAAAACGGACCACCGCTTCGGCCTTATGGATCGCGGCGGCTTCATGGTAACGCGACAGCACGTCGAACTCCGAACCTCTGTATGACGCTACTCCAATTTGTCCGCACAAAGCAATCACGGGATCGTCGTCAGAGTTTTTTGTCGTCGCCACCACCAATTCATCCAGCGACGGCACGCGCTTCAACCGCTCCAGTTCGTATTGCAGGAGGGGCTTGTCCAGCGCCTTCATCAATATCTTGCCGGGAAGACGCGTCGATGTCATCCTGGCTTGAACTATGCCAACGGTTCGCATATCGCCTTTATTTGTTCGATCGACAGAAAGTGCGGATTGGCGCCCGAGTTGTACTCGAAATCCATCGGGACGGGATGGCCGGAAGTGCCTTCGCCGTCCACGGAATAATCCATGTTCGAGAGGTAAACGGCTGAGGGTTGTATCACGTAATGATTCTCAAATTCCAGCGTGATGTGGCAATCGTCCGCCGGACACATCACTTCGTGCAGCTTCTCCCCCGGCCTTATGCCTATTATCCGAAACGGCATGTCGGGCGCGAGGGCGCGCGCGATGTCGGTTATCCTCGCGGATGGTATTTTGGGCACAAACAGCTCGCCGCCCTTCATGCGGAAAAACGCCCTTATCACGAAATTCACCCCCTCCGACAGCGTTATCCAAAAACGGGTCATACGTTCGTCGGTTATGGGCAGTTCTTTTGCGCCGCCGTAAATCAGCTTCTTGAAATAGGGGATCACCGAGCCTCGCGAGCCGACCACGTTTCCGTACCGAACCACGGAAAATCTCGTTATCTTGCGCCCAACAAGGTTGTTGGCGGCCATAAACAGCTTGTCGGAGCACAGTTTAGTGGCGCCGTAGAGGTTGATAGGGTTCGCGGCTTTGTCGGTGGAAAGGGCTATCACCTTTTTCACGTTGTTCGCCATGGCGGCGTCGATGACGTTTTGAGCGCCCATGACGTTGGTCTTGATGCACTCCATGGGGTTGTACTCCGCCGCCGGCACCTGTTTCAACGCGGCAGCGTGGATGACGTAATCCACGTCAGTCATGGCTATGCTGAGCCGAGGCGCATCTCTCACGTCGCCGATGAAGTACCTCATACACTTATCGCTGAAGACTTGTCCCATCTCGAACTGTTTCAGCTCGTCGCGGGAATACACGATCACTCTCTTTGGTCTGTAACGATCGAGAAGCGTTTTAACGAAATATTTACCGAAAGAGCCGGTGCCTCCGGTTATCAAGATCGACTGATCGTCGAACATAGGGCAATCCCCCAACCTGCGCTATTTTATTTAAGACATTTTATCTCATTATGGCAAATTATGACAAAATATGACATAACAAAATATAAAACCTCGGACGCTGTCCGAACCCGGCAGGGAGCCGGCTCCCTGCACCCTCTTTAAAAGGGGGCCGGGGCACTAGATGGCCGGCGGTGTTCGGGGCTGAGCGCCGAGGTGGGGTTTTTGCGGGTTTACT
>JAITRO010000015.1 GCA_031288335.1 Synergistaceae bacterium
ACGCTGACGGCCATGGTCGACAGTATAAGGGGCGGGCAAAGCGACGCAGACGTCGAATCCGATCATTTGACGAAAGTGCTGCACGCGAGAAGGGACCACCCGGAAGGCGCGATAGCCGACGCCGTGCCGGACGCACAGGAATTCATCGAAGAAAAGGCGCCTTCGGTCCAGTCCGAGGACGCGCCGGATTTCACTGAGCAGGAACTTGACTGGGTAGCGTCCGCCGATACCTCGGGAATGCAGGTATATGAATTTAAGGTGACTCTCGACGAAAACTGCATGTTGAGGGCGGCGAGGGCGTACATGGTGGTGACGCTCATCGGAGATCTCGGCGATATCATAAAAACCATTCCCCACGTTGAAGACCTCGAAAAAGAAGCGTTCGAGAGAGAATTCACGATTTACGCGGTTTCGAGGAACACACTGGAAAGCATCACCTCTCAGGTGGAAAGAATAGGAGAGGTTGCCGAAGTGAAGAGCACCAAACTGGACGTCAAAAAACTGGAGACATTACTGGAGAAAGCGCCGGAGCAGGCCGAAATGCCAGTTTCCCAGGGCAGAGCGCCGGCTGCCGGCGATGAGCTGAAACTGACCGAACAACCTCACGCCGACGAACACCAGAAGGCCGGCGCCGACGCCAAAAAGGACGCGTCGAAGGCCGGGAACAGGACGGTCAGGGTCGATATCGGACGCCTCGACAAGCTTATGAATCTTGTGGGCGAACTCGTCATCGGGCGGGCGAGGATTGAGCGTCTGGTTCAGGAGTCCAGGCTCAAGGCGTTCGAGGACCCGCTCTCTCAGTTGGGGCGCATATCGGGCGACATACAGGAATTGGTGACGAAGCTCAGGATGGTGCCGGTCTCGATGGTTTTCGACCGGCTGCCGAGACTCGTCCGTGACCTGTCGCGTCAGATGGGCAAGGAGATACAGCTCAATGTCGAAGGTGCCGACACGGAGCTTGACCGCACCGTCATAGACGAGATCGGAGACCCGATGGTCCACGTCCTCCGGAATTCCCTCGATCACGGCATCGAGACGCCCAACATCCGCGAATCCCAGGGGAAACCGCGCATCGGCACCATTGTAGTGGCGGCATACCAGGAGGGCAACAGCGTCATCATAGAGGTGAAGGACGACGGCGCCGGAATAGACCCAGAGAGGGTCAAGCAAAAGGCCCTCGAAAGGGGAATAATCACCCCCGAGCAGGCTGCCTCATTTACCGAGGCCGAAGCCGCCCAGATAGTGATGCTGCCCGGTTTCAGCACGGCCGATAAGGTGACCGACCTCTCGGGGCGCGGTGTTGGGACGGACGCCATAAAAAACAAGGTCGAGTCCCTTGGGGGACAGTTCCAGATATACTCGAAGTTCGGTTCGGGCACCAGGGTCGTGATACGCATACCGCTCACGCTGGCAATCGTGCTGGCGCTCTTGATAAAAGTGGGCGAGGAAACTTACGCGATATCTCTCGAAAACGTGGAAGAAACCCTGCTCGTCCACAAAAAAGATATCAAATATGTCCATGGGACCCCGGTCACCACAGTGAGGGGAGAGATACTGTCGCTGTCCGACCTGTCGGCGATCATAGCCACACCCGACGGACACTCCGATGCCGAGGAAAACCCGGTAGTCGTCGTGAGGGTGGGCAGAAACCGTTCGAGAGTGGGATTATTGGTGGACGCCTTCGTGGGACAGCAGGAAATCGTCATCAAACCGTTGGGCAAACTTCTTCTTAAAGTGAAGGGCATAGCCGGCGCGACCATCCTCGGAGACGGAAACGTCGCGTTGATACTTGACGCGTCGTCTCTTTAGAGAAAAGGAAAGCATCTTTTTTTATGGACTATAACGCCAAATTCACGAACATCCATATGGACGCCATCCGGGAGGTGGGCAATATCGGCACCGGCAATGCCGCTACCGCACTTTCCCGTTTGCTGGAGCGCGTGGTCAATATGGACGTTCCGGTCGCTGAAATGGTTCCCATATATGACGTGGCGACCCATTACGGTTCTCCCGAGATGAGCGTCTGCGCGGTGTTGGTGAGAACGGAAGGGGAGTTTTCGTGCAGTCTCATCTTCATGATCGATGAGGAAAAAGCGGCCATAATGACGGATCTCATAATCCCAATGGACATATCCGGGATGGACGAGGCCGCACGAATGCAGATCAGGGACAGCGCGATAGCGGAGCAGGGGAATATTATTCTGGGAGCATTCCTGAACGCGCTTTCCAAAATTACCGGATGGACACTGCCGACCACGACTCCCGCCGTGGCGCGCGATATGCTTGGATCGATAATGGATCTGGTCGCGTCGATGTTCGGGGTCATAGGGGAATCCGCAATGCTCGTAAAGACAAGCCTGCATATCAAGGACGTTGACGAGGAACTTGCCGGGACGGTCATCATGATCCCGGATCCGGGATCTCTCGAGTGCCTGCTCGCAAAATTGGGGGTGCTGTAAGCCATGGCGCAGCCGATTCATGTTGGTATGGCCGATCTCGTGGTCTCGAGGCACCCCGCCACTCTGATAACGCTCGGTCTTGGTTCATGTATTGGCCTTGTCATATTCGATCAGGTTTCGAAGACTGCGGGAATGGTCCATATAATGCTTCCCGACAGCCGAGAGGCCCATAACATCCCTAAACCCGGCAAGTTCGCGGATACTGCCGTGCCGTTCCTTTTGGATGAATTGTACAAACTCGGAGCGATAAAAGCGCAGTTGCGCGCGAAGATGGCCGGGGGCGCGCAGATGTTTGCTATGCCGGGAAAATCGGACAACGCCATCTTCGCCGTCGGAAACCGCAATATCGAGGCGACGACGAAGATGCTGAGCGTGGCGGGGATAAGGCTCATGTCGTCCGACACCGGAGGCAGCAAGGGACGGAGCGTGGAATTCAGCACTGAAACTCTGAAATTTACGGTAAAGACTCTCGGAACCGGCACGAAAGAAATATAAGCCCAAAAAAGGCCGAATTGCGCGATTTTTTTGCGAGGCAGGTGAGCGGGAGATTGGACAATGAAAAATTATGGGCGGAATACATGCGTTCTCGCGAGCCTCGCCTCAAAGACGAGATAATCAAGAGATTTCTGCCGTTGGTGCGTTACGTGGCGTCGAGGATGTCGGTGAAATTTCAGGTGGGTATTGATTTTGAAGATATACTGAGTTTCGGAATTCTGGGCCTGCTTGACGCGGTAGATCGTTTCGAACCCGAACGCGGTTATGTATTTCAGACGTTCGCCGTGCCCCGCATCAGAGGGGCCATATTGGACGAGCTGCGCAGGTACGACTGGATATCAAGAAGCGGCCGGGAAAAACTCCAAAAATTCGACCGCACACTCGAAGAGATAGCGAAAACGAAGGGCCGCACCGACGATAAGTCCCTGATGGCGGCTATGGGAATGGACGAACAAGCATACAAGGATCTGCTCGAAATAGCGAGCAGGTCTTACGTGGTCTCCCTGGACGATGTTCTCGCGCTCGATGACGGGGACATGCAGAGAGAGGACGTCACCGACGACATCCAGCCCAACGCGCTCGATATTATCGAGCAAAACGAGGAGAGGAGCATGGTCGTCGAGGCTCTCAAGAAAATTCCTGAACGAGAGCGCACGCTGTTGTCTTTATACTATTACGAAGGACTTACGCTGAAGGAAATAGGTCTCGTCCTTGGAGTGACGGAGTCGAGGGTCTCTCAGATTCATGGAAGGGCTCTTTCTTTGTTGAAGGCGGAAATCAAATCATTGTCGGGCGTTTGACGGAAACGGAGGATTGCCAATGGACACGGGATTTGAACTGAATGTGACGGAAGAGGGTATTTTTCTTGAAGTGGCGCCGGACTGTACCGATTCGATCGGTAAAGTCATAGGCACACTCAGGGAACGCGGCATCATGGATTACGACGGCGACGCGGTGAGGCAGGCGCTCGAAAATAAACAGGGCATCCCGGTTCGCATCGCCGCGCCTCGCAAGGAGGAGGAGCGCGAGGCGGATTTTAGGATAAAAGTATCCGAGGACGCACTCACCTGCGAGTTGTGGCTGATCCCCCCCTCAGGCGGCGCGGCGATGCCGACGGTCGAGAGCGTGAAAGGTTACATGAACTCGCACGGCATCATTTACGGACACGATGAGGCGGCAATAAAAGAGATGCTGACCGTCCCAATCGTCAAACAATGGGTCGTAACGGCGAAGGGAGACGCTCCGGAGAACGGGCACGACGCTAAAATAAATTACAAGGTAGACCTCAACGTCCTCAAGCCAAGGGCGGTCGGCGACAAGGTCGACATGAAGGAATTGGGCTCGGTGATCAACGTCATTCAAGGGCAGGAAATCGCCGAAAAAATACCGCTCATCCAGGGTCAGGACGGAATGAGCCTCATGGGCAAGAAAATTCCGACGTATAGCGGGAAAGATAAAAACTTGCCGGCGGGAAGAGGCACGATACTCTCGGAGGATCGTCTGCACCTTTACGCCGAATTCGACGGCAACGTCATCATCAAGGAAGGGAAATTGTCCGTCAAAGAGGTGTTCGAGGTAAAAGGAGACATCGATTACAGCGTCGGCAACATCAACTTCATAGGTGCCGTAATAATACACGGCAGTGTGAGGGAGGGCTTCGAGGTCAATTCCGGCGGCGATCTTCTGGTGGACGGCGTCGTGGAGGGGGCCACGCTGAAATCGGAGGGAAACTTGACGATAAAGATCGGCATCCGCGGCACCGGGAAAGGGTTGCTCACAGCCAAGGGCGACATCAACGTGGGCTATATAGATCAGGCGAAAGTGAGATCAGGCGGGAACATCGCCGTGGCGGAAGCCATACTTCACTCCGACATAGGAGCGAGGGGCGAAGTGCTGGCGATGGGCAGCAAAAAGGGACAGATTGTCGGCGGGACGATACGGGCTGGAAGCGAGGTAGTGTGCGAAGTACTGGGAAGCGAGATGGGCACTAGGACCGATGTGGTGGTCGGCGAGCTTCCGGAACTGATAGAGGAGAGAAAACGCGCCGATGAAAACCTGAAACAGTTCGAAGAACAGCTCGAAAAAATCGACGCGAACATAAATTTTCTGAAATCCCTCCAGAAGAGCGGGCAGTTGACGGATGACAAACGAGATATGCTGGCCCGCTTAACCAAGACGAAATTTCAGATAATGGCCCAACACGACGTCACAAAAAGAAGGCTTTTGGAGTTGGCGGGCGAGATGGAAAAAAACAAAGTAAACGGACGTGTGCGCGTCAAAAGCGTATGTCATCAGGGAGTGACGATAACCATACGCGGAGTTCGGTATATCGTCAGGGAAACGTTGAAATTTACGAGATTTGTCTACGAAGACGGCGAGGTCAGGATAAAGGCCTTCGAATAAAATACGCGTTTCAGTTATGGGGAGGTTGAGTGATGATTCGTCCGATCGAGTCGAATATGTCGCTTTACACCGTCGATCACAAGGCGCACCAGGCGCAGAACGCTCCTGATACGCACATGGCTCAGACTATGCAGCAGAACGAGTTGATAAAGCACAATCTGCAACAGGCGCAAACGGTGCAGAAAACGCCCGAGTCTGAGGGTGAAGTGAAAATTCGGGACAGGGAATCCGAAAAAGACAAGGGCGAGCGGAGAAAAAAACGCAAGAAGGGAGAACATCCCGAAAATGAGTCCAAAAACGACGAAGGAGTGCCAAACGGAGGCGGCTTGAATTTTCTGGCGTGACTGAGCCCGTGAAAGCGTGATTAAAGTATGGATAATATCAGACAACTGCTGGGATATGCAACGATCGATTCGCGGGAAAACTATTTCAGGGGGGCCGCGCTGGTCACAGATTCGAGAGGCATACCGACCGACTTTCGCTATACCGAGCCGGTGCGTCCCACAAAATTGGAGCGCGTCCTCTACGGCAATGCCCTGGAGGTATATCTCCGAGAGGATATCATATTGGATAACCTCTTGAAAGCTGTGGAGGTCAAGCCGTCGCTGTGGCTTTTGACAGACGAGACCCTCATCATCCCGACCCAGAAAATTTCGAGACTTCCAGCCGTCGCGATCGCGGTATCCGCGCGTTCGCCGCTGGAACAGAGCGGTCAGTGCGAACCCACGGGCGAGTCTGGCGTATTCATGCTTCAGGCCGACAACATCAGCGCGCCGCTGAGGATCACGGTGTCCCCTGAGAATATCCCTAAGATAAGCCAGTTGACGCAGATACTGACGTCGTTCGCTGAGGGAATGGAGCTGATTGAACCGTTTTCCCGCGTCGCGCGCGCCCTCGAGACCGTGTCCGAATCGGAATCCAAACAGTAGATGGCTATCTTTTCTGAGATCACCCAAAAATTGTCGCGAATTTTTCTGGGGCGGATAATCGTCAGAAGTTTGGGGGAAATTCGCAGGACTAAACCCACGCGCGTAGATACGCACTTTCGCGGCGCGGAGGTGGAATCCCTCAGGGCGGAGCCTCGCGTGAACGCGGCCATGTTCGTCCAATGGAAAAATACGAGCGCGAAAAGCGCCGGCGCGCTGTTGGACGGCAAAATTCTGAAAGACATAAGGACGGAGGGCATGACGTTCGACTCCGCGCGCAAATTGGAAGTCAAAAAGTATAAGCTCAATCTCAAACGCAGAGCGGCTCCCCGGCACGCGATAGCGCGCATACACAGGACTCCTTCGACAAGGCGAAACCGCGTCACATACCTGAAAAAACCGCTGAAATTTGAACACGCTATACTTTTGGCACTATATTCGCCCATTTTTCACGAAAAAGTGATAAAAAGCGCGCTCGATAAGGGTAGCGGAAATCTTTTATTCTGGTATGATAATGAACGCGTAAAAGCGGGAGAAAAGAGCCATTTGTTATTGCTTCGCGTATTCGGCGGCGCGGAACCTCTAAAATGGTTGTGGTTGCCCGCCGACAAAAAAATCGGTTGATATCCGTCTTTGAGGAGGCGCGTAGCTTCGCCTCCCTGGGATATAAATAAATCAAAAATTGGAGGTAAGGCTTACCTATGGGGGAAGAAAAAACAGCGGACGCCTCGGCAGTCGGCATCGGGGACGTCGTGAGCGGGACGGTGGAACACATCGCTCCTTATGGAGCATTCGTCAGGTTGGAAAACGGCCAGAAAGCGATGATCCATATTTCGGAACTGTCCTACAACTTCGTAAAGAACGTTGGTGATGTTTTGACGCTCTCCCAGCAGGTAACGGCTAAAGTCATCAAGATTGATGACAAGGGCAGAATAGATCTTTCGATAAAGGCGCTCCAGGCAAGAGAACCAAAACCCGTTCGCCGTGAGGAGGACTTCGAGAAGAAACTCACGTCTTTCATGAAACAGAGCGACGAAAAAATCGCCGACCTCAACAGCAAGATAAAGGATTCAAGGGGCGGAAAGAGACGTCCCGGCAAAAAATAACGGTCAATTGAATCGCATACGACATCGCTTGAGTCTTTTTACCCGAAAAGACCGCGGCTTTATAGAGCGTAGCGGCGCAGTGCGCAACTGTTCACACGAAATAATTCTAGGAACGCCGCGCAGATGCAGGTGGGGTGTGCCGCAGGTCTTAATGTGCGCCGCTGAAAAGCGTTCGTTGCCTTTTCCGACCACATATTGGTTGTCGTGTCCTTTTTTGATGCGGGCTGCCGGGCGATTGGAGGCCGAAAGTGGCGTGCGTTCGATGGAAAATCTGCTGGAATCGCGAATCGGCGAGTGGAAGCGTTTTAACCTGTTATTCACTAGATTGAGGATGTCAGTGATGCTGGCGGAAAGAAAAAACTTCGAACGACACTACGCGCGGCGGAAGTTCGACGCGTTGAGGCGCGGCGGAATCGGCGGAATCGCCCGCTCAGCTCGTCCCACCGTCAAATGTATTCATCTGCAAATAGCATCGTATTTGGGAACCGGCTTTCATCCGGCGTCCGACTGGATGTCCGAACGAATGACCAGATGGGAGTGTGAGGAAGGTTTTTGTGTGCGCGCTAAAAGGGGGAGTTACGATGAGGATTACGGTGATTGTCTTGTTGGCGGCATTGCTGGTTTTGGGGCCTAAAAACGCGGCTCGGGCGGCGGAATAATGCGCGGACATGATGTCGCCGGCGCCGTCTGTATTATGCGGCAGCGGCTTCGAGAATACGTGAAGTGGCTGTAAGAAGACCTTGCACTTTATAAATTAAGGTGATTTTTCGTGTTTAAGCATGAACTCCTTGAATTGATCGCCAACGGAAGTCGTCGGGTATCCAGATCGCATCGAGATTACAAGCCCCGGCGCTCCGCCCAATTCGATGACGGTAGAGAAATCGTTGGAAAAACGTCATGAACATGGACGGCTGTTTTCTTTTGGTCGTCATAGCGTTATAATTGAACAAAAAGACATGAGGCGCCGGAAGCCGGCCGATTGAGCGAATTCATTTTACAAGGGGTCGATGTTTGATGGATGAAAACGTGGAAAAAGACAAAAAGAATGAGATTTCCGACGAAGAGCGCGCAAATCTGAAGCGATTGTTGGACACTATGGAGGAGAATATGCACTCATTTGACGTCTCGTCGGTACAAGATGAAAAACACCTGCGGGCCATCATGATGGAAAGGGTTCTCGAAACGGCCGTGCGTTTTTATACCGTGACTCCGGAAGGCGGTGAACCCATACCGCTGTCTCGTTTTCCGAAAGAAGAACAAGAACGCCATCTCGATAAAATCATGCCGAAAGTCATGGACAATTTCGAAGGCCCGGGGCCGCTCCTCCGACGCAATATTGCGAGGATCATCCTAGACTACCGCATATTGCTTCGCCTGAAAGAGAAGCTGACGAACTTATCGCCCGGATCGCCGAAACACATCAGAGCCACGAAAAGCGCCGCCCACGTCGAACACATGATCTCTTTGGGGATGATGTTCCTCTATGGGTGGCCGCTGCTCAATGACGACTCTCGGAAAAAAGAATTCATGGCGACGCGAAAACGACTGCTTGAAAGAGTTTTAGAGGATCCCGAAGAGTTTAATTTTGAGGAGGAGTGAGCGATGACTGATTCGGAGAAGGAATCAAGAACAAAAACGAGAGGCATGTTGATGCCTTCTAAAATTTTGGACTATATCAGTCAGGACGACGTGGATAAAAAGATCGAGGCTCTTTTGGATCAAGACGCCGAAAAAAGAGAGCGCCGCCGGGAAGAGTTCGAAGAGGTGATAAATTCGTCCTTGCCCAAGGAAGAGAAAGAGCGCCGCATGCAGGATATCGTGAACGAGAGCCTGGTCGGGCCGGCCGCGATCGAAAAAGAGCAGCGCATAGCCGCTCTTCAACTGCGGAAAGACTACACGGAGCTGATGAGATATGAAAAAAAGGCTTTCAGCGCGCTTTTGCAGGGCGATATAGATAAATATGAACGGTGCATCATGAAAATGGCGGACTTGGCCGACTTCGTGGACATGGGAATAGAGTTCATCGAAAACGCGCCCGACTTTTTCTCGAGTTTCAAGGTGACGGGAGTGCGAATCCTCGATAAAGATGAGGATGTGTCGCAAATGGCTTCAAAGGTCATACGCCTCAAGAGCATCGACAATTTGATCTGAAACCGCGAGCAAGACCTCGGAGCTCCCGCTTCGAGGTCTTGCTCGCGGTTTTTGCATGTCTATATACATGCGTTGCTTTTACCTTTTTTTCCTTCCATACAATTTTTTCACTATCTCCACTCCTGCCCTTATCCCATAATATTTGGAGTAAGCGACTATTGTACTTGCTATTTCGCTTCCTAACCGACCAAAAAGTTTATAGTATTTTTTCCGCAAGAAACGCCTTTCTCTGTCGGCTTCACTCATCCAAGATGCGCTGTAATGATGAATACTGTAAGTGTTATCCGTAATATTTATCTCACCTGTGCAGCAATTGAGGGGACAAAAATATTCTGTCGGATAGATGACAAAACCATTCATATTTTGTATTTTATTTTCAATGCTAAGGCCCAATTGTTGAAGTACGCGTGTTTGGTATATTGGGCAAGTCACAAGATTTAAACTTCCATCCGATTTTATAAAATGCAGATCGGTGTAAGTATCCATAATTTTTTTAATTGTGGGATGTGCGGCGACAGCGCCAAAACCAAGACCAAAATTTACATACACAGTATTTTTTGCAGCGATTTCAAATCCGGCATACGCCTCATTGTGCAATAACTCGTCAATGTTTCGCACGAGTTCGACGTCAGTATCAAAATAAATCCCACCGTAATTGTAGACAACATCGAGCCTCAGGAAATCAGATACAAATCCCCATTTACGGCTTTGGTATGCCTCTTTCATATATACGTTTTTAGCCGTGTCATAATTGGATTCATCCCAACGCTTTATTTCATAGTCGGGACAGAATTTTCGCCAGCTTTCTATACACTTTTTGTCATTTTCAGGTATCACTCCACCGCCAAGCCACGCGTAATGAATTATCTTAGGTATTTGTGGAAGAATATTTCCGCTCAAGCTAACACATCCTTATTGATTAAATAACGGCTTTTATAGGCTAAAAACATAACAAGCAATGGCTGTAAATAAAATTCCGCAGTTATAGAATTAACCAAAATCATAAATAATATCATAGATATAAATCTTGATAAATCATTATTTTCAATTTTTTGCAATGAATTAC
>JAITRO010000095.1 GCA_031288335.1 Synergistaceae bacterium
CACGTTAGCGATGAAATATTCAGCAATGAGATCATCCGGGATTATTCCATTGGGGTCGTTCATGGCATTGACCACTATATCCCACGGCGAGCCCTCTTTGTGCGTCCAGGTTGATAGTGCTGTTGCCGAATGTCTGCCAAAGGTGTTTATCACTTCATCGATAAGCGCGAGGATATCCATCGGCGCATCAAGTTTTTGACATACAGTGAGAATATTATGCCCCTTTTTGATATATGAAAATACCCTTGGAAAAACCGGGCCAAACTGCCACGCACGCGGGTATTCATCGCAAAGACGCTTGTTATACATGGCAAGCGAACAACCGTAGCAACAGTACAAGAGTTTTTGGATTTTGGTGTTGTTATATGTGATATTTTGAGCCTCACACACGTTGGCGATATGAGAGGCTACGTTCAAGCTAAAATATTTCATGGCTTAAGTCTCCTTCCATAAGATGCGTTTCATTTATTTACGCTTATGGCGACGTCAAAATAATAACACTAATTTCATCCCACGACATTGAGACCGGCAAGCAGAAGCCCTCCTATGACGTTCTCCTCAAACTTTTAGCACTATTCAACGCAGACCACAAAAACATCACTCAACTGTTCGCAGCAGTTGAGGACGCTCAAGCGGATTATAGCAAATCAAATTCGTACGGTGTAGAGGAAATCAGAGAACTCGAGGCAACGGTAAACTATTTTGATCTGGACGTCGATTCGGTTCTCGACATAGCGAAGGACGGCAGGCTCGATGATCCGCACCGGAGAAAGATAATGAGCCGCCTGCTGAAAGCCATGGAAAGAGTGCTGGGAGACGTGGCGTATGTGAAAAAAGGGTTCAGAGGCGGACCCCTGAACCTTTGCTATATCTGGCGGGCCCGTGCGGAGTTGAACCGCAGACCTACGGCTTAGGAGGCCGTCGCTCTATCCTACTGAGCTACGGGCCCGCGAATGCTTGATAAATCACAACCGTCAAATTATATCCAATTGATGTGGTCGTCGTCAATAACACAGGGACATTTTGGCAGAACGGCAATACAGTAAGGGCGGATATCATTCGCCTGTCAATCTTACATCGTCCGCCCGTCGATTTTTTTGATAGCCGCGCCTATCGAGAATGATTTGCCGGCGGACTCGCCGATCGCGAAATACTCCGCACCTCCAGTTACGGGCGCATACGCTATCGGCGAGAGTTTCCGCAAATCGGCGTTTCCATGTTCGTCGAGGTACTTTGCGTCGACCCAGGCGGCCACTACTTCCCCTACGAACAGGTCGTGGCTTCCCAGTTCCAGAGAAGCAATGAGCCTGCACTCCATGCAGACCGGAAATTCGGCCACCAGAGGCGCGTTCGTGAACTGCCCTTTCGTTGTTGCAAGTCCGGCGGACGCCGGCTTATCCACGTCACGCCCCGAGACCAGCCCGCAAAAATCGGCTATTTTCGACTGGGACGACGACGGCACGCAGACGGTGAACTCGCGTTTGTCCAGTATGGTCTCGTGGGTGTATCTCGAAGGACGCACCGATATTTGAACGGCGGGCGGTTCGCTGTTGCAGATGCCGGTCCAGGCCAGCGTTGCCAGATTTGCCCTGCCGTTTTTGCCGTAAGTGCCGCACAACACTATGGGCGTCGGGAAAAGAAATGTCGTCGCTCCCATATTTTTCTTGCCTTCGAACATTTTTACAGCCTCCCTTAATTTATTAACAGTTCAACTCTATTATCGCACCAATGAAAACAATGTCATTTTGGTCAATATAAGTCATTTATTTTATGCGCGTTTTTAACTTCAAAACGTATAATTTGCTCATCAAAAAACGGTTAGGAATGATATACTTTCAAAGTGAAATCTTTTTAAATTAGCAAGGAGGTTTATTATGGATCGAAAGGGAATAATTACCATGAAGGGTAATCCCCTCACGTTGTCCGGCAATCCCGTCGCTGCCGGCGACAAAGCGCCGAATTTCGTTGTATTGAACAAAGAGCTGAAAGAGAAAAGCCTTAAGGATTACGCGGGCAAAGTCAAGCTCATATCGGTAACGCCGTCGCTCGACACGCCGGTGTGCGACATTCAGATACACGCGTTCGAGAAGGAAGCGGCCGGATTGTCCGATGACGTGACGATTCTCAACATAAGCGTCGATCTGCCGTTCGCTATAAAACGCTTTTGCTCGACGGGAGGGATCGAGAGGGTGGAAGCCCTGTCGGATCACCGCGACGTATCGTTCGGAAACGCTTACGGCGAACTGATAAAGGAACTGCGGCTGCTGGCGCGTTCGGTATTTGTGATCGACAGAAACGACGTCGTCCGCTACGTCGAACAACTGAGCGAGGTCACCGACGAACCCGATTACGACGCGGCATTGAAAGCTCTCAAATCCGTGCTGTGAAGGGCCCGCGTTGATCCCCGAATCCGCGGGCAAGACCTTGTGGCTCCGCCCCAAATCCCGCTGCGGAACCAATTCCCAGCCCCCGTTTCCCTCAGCGGGGGTTCGGGTACCTATAGGTTCGATGTGCTTACGGAGCGCCCGATTTCTTGATCCTATCATCTAAGGTTGATTGGGAAGCCCCCGATGTCTGATATTTCTCTCGTCCGTCTCTCGGCGGCCGATAACGTGCTTACGGCTCCCTATGGGGGCCGCGCAGGCGACGTTTCGGGAGACGTTATTCTGTTATCCGACGTTCCTCCCTGCCATAAAGTGGCTTGCGCCGATATCGCCACCGGGGAG
>JAITRO010000079.1 GCA_031288335.1 Synergistaceae bacterium
TGCGGGTGTTCAGTAAAAAGGTATTCTCTCTCAAGGCGGCATGGATTTTAAGTTTGTTTGCGTTGGTCATGGCGTTTTCCGTCGTGCCGGCCGGAGCGCATCTTCCGGTTCCTCTGCCCGATAGGTTTGAGGTTGCGCCCGGGGAATCGATCGAGGTCAGAGCCGGTCTCGCCGAGCCGTTGATAAAGTTCGATTATTCCAAGGAAAGGATGGCCAAATTGGGCCATGACGGAGGTGTCTCCAGTCTCTCCGGCGAGATAAAATACGCGGACGGCTCCGGAGCTCCGATCTCATACGCTCCACTCAATACCGCCAATCCGGAGGATTCGTTTTACAACAGTGGAAGCGTGACCGTTGAGAAACCCGGAACATCGGTCGTGATGATGAGATTCGACTTCAACAGCGGGACTCGCCCGACTGTGGCTTACGGTAAGAGCCTGATAAATTGGGCCGCGGACTCGTCATCCACCAAGAGGTACGGAGGAGACGACGTACTCGAGATAACACAGGCGGAGAATCTGGGCCCGATTTCATGGGGCGACGAGATAAAGGTACTCGCGACCCTGCGCGGTCAGCCCCTGAGCGGCGCGAAAATCTCCGCCACTTACGACGGCGCGCCGCTTCCAGCTTCTTCCGAAGAAGGTGAGGAGAAAAACAACGAATATCTCTTCAGCAAGACGGACGCGTCGGGATATGCGGCTTTCAGGCCTGACCGTCCGGGGATATGGGTGATCGCGATTGAATACATCGACGAGACCGCGCCCGCAAACAAGGAAGAACACAAAAACGCGGAGAGGTACCCTGAGTGGAAGGGAATCCGTTACCGCGCCGCCTTAGTGTTCTCTGTGCCAAAAGTGCTCCGATAGACCATAGATAAAATCTTGGGGCTCCGCCCCAAACCCCGGCAGGGAGCAAGCTCCCCGCACCCTCTTTAATTTATAAAAGGGGTCCGGGGAACTGGTTCCCCGGCGGAGTTTGAGGCGGAGCCTCAAGGTTTTTATTCGATTATTTCGCCTCGAATTGCCGGTGTGCCGCGATGAATTCATCTATTTGGGCAGCGCTTTTAACGCCGGTGTTCGCGCCGACCGAGCCGGCGGCGACGCTCGCCGCCGCGTTTGCGTAGCGGCAGCAGTCGGCGGGGGAACGTCCTTCTATGAGCGACTTTATGAAACCGGCCGCGAAGTTGTCGCCCGCGCCCGTGGTGTCCACGATCGGCGAATCGAACGCCGGGACAGCGAGCCTGATATCCCTGTTTTTCAGAAAACACCCGTCGCGGCCCGTCTTAATGACGACATTTTTGACGCCGTGCCCCATCAGGAAGTCGGCTATGTCATCCAGGGATTCGCGTTCGGTGAGCGATTTGGCTTCTTCCTCGTTCGGGAAGAAGTAGTCGATGTACGGCAGGGCGGGGTAAAAATCCTCGAAACCGCACAGACCCTTGTGAGCCACGACGTCCGCGCAGACGAGGCTGCCGCGTTCGGACGCGGGCTTGGTCACGCGCAGGACGCTGTCGGCGGTTGTGAACGGCCTTAGCATGATGCTCGCTATCGACACCACGCGAGCGCCGGCGCACACGTCGGGGTCGGGTTCGAACATCAGCTTGTTCTGTGCGAGAGATGTGATGAAATTTCTCTGTCCGTCCGGCGCGATGATCACCACGCTAATTCCGGTGGGATAATCATCGCTGTAGTGGATGTTCGAAATATCCGCTCCGCTCTCGGCAACCTTGTCCCGGAGATAAAGCCCGGCGTCGTCGCGTCCCACGCCGCAGACCAGTTTGGCGCCCACTCCAAGACGCGACAGGGTCATCGCCTGGTTTACGGCGTCACCTCCGACCCCCAGCTTTATGGACTCTACCTCGCATATCTCCTCCTGAAAGGTCGTCATTCTGTCGAATCCGCGCACCAACACATCCACGCACGACAAACCCAAACAAACGACTTCCATATGGCGTAACCACCTTTCTGCATAACGACATTAAACGAAGCACTTACGATGATTTTAGCTCTTGACCGCCTCGCGGACAATGCTATTTGGTTATACTCGCGAACGTTGAGATTTATCAAGATACGCAAGCCCAACTTGAACAGGAAGTACCACCGCAATCCGTATTTCAGCAAACCTCATCGCGCGCGAGTATAATCCCAAACAACAGGCAACCGCTGCTTCAAGACGTATTCTTCGATGGCCCAGGCGACCCCGCATTCGTCGTTCGACGGCGCAATGAAACGGGCCGTTTTTTTTACGCTTTCGCGTGCGTTTGCGACCGCTATCCCAAGCCCAGCCGTCCCTATCATCTCAGCGTCGTTGTCGCCGTCGCCGACGGTGGTCCCGGTGATTCCGAAGTATTTGTTATAGTACTCATCTCATCTTTCTTACCTTATTTTCTGTAGTCCGACGGGGACGACCCTACGTTTTTTTTGAACACGTAGCTGAAATAGTGGGGGTCGTTGTAGCCCACCATGCAGGCTATCTCGGAGGCTTTCGCGGCTGTCGTGCGCAGCAGCTCTTTGGCGCGTTCCAGGCGCACGGACGTCAGGCGGTCTATGAAGGTCTCGCCGGTCTCTTGGCTGAAAATCGTGCTGAAATGATTCGGCGACATTCCTACGTGCTCCGCGACCGAGTTTAGCGATATCGACCCGTCGGAATAGTGGTCCGCGATGTACTCCCTGGATTTTTCTATGACGCCGCCGTATCTGGAAGCGCGAGATTCGGGCGCGCTCTTTTTGCCCCCGGCGGGATTTTCGTTCTCTATGTCGCCGTATTCCAGTATGACTCCGCCCAGGTTTTCGATGTGGCGCAGCGCGCGTTTCGCTGCGCTCATCGACTTTGGGAGCGACAGGATATTTTTCACCGGAACACCTATCGCGGCCGAGA
>JAITRO010000101.1 GCA_031288335.1 Synergistaceae bacterium
CTGTCCTGGTAGGAGACGAATTTCACATATTCGTGCCGTATCAAGTGAAAATCCTTTTCGTTGCCCCGCTGGCCGGCGGACTCATACTGGCGTGGTTCTGGTTCAGGATTACGGCGAAAATAATGAATCCCGATTATCACTGGCTGGAAAAAGCGGCGATAATAACCGCCGCTCTCATCGAGACGGGATATATGTTCTTCCTCGCGCACTGGAGATTGCTGGGTTTTATGTTTTAATTTTCATGTCTCGCGGAAAATGTCATATGCCGAACGAATGGGAGGAGTCCTCGCGCCGCGTTCTTTAACTTGCGGCGCCGGCCTTTTTATATGGTAAAATTCTAAACGGGTCGTCATGCTCGAATAAAGGGGGCGCATGAGCTGAGAACTTTTTCCGGCATTGTATTGGGTGTTTATTTGGTGATCAACTGCTACATATTTATCAGGCTTTATCTCACGCTGTCCGGATTTAGGGTATTGCGGACTGTGGCGTGCGGAGCGCTCGCGCTGTTTGCGCTCAGTTTTCCCATAGGTCGTCTGTTGGCCGGCAGAGCGCCTCAGATGCTTGTAAACGCGGCGTCTTTTATGAGCGCGCTTTACCTGTCGCCGATGCTGTATGGATTTCTGTTAACGCTCTTGGCGGATGCCATGCGTATCATTAATAATGTGATCGCCATAACCCGGCTGCCGCCTCCATATCCCGCGAAAGCACGGCTGTGCGCCGTCTCGTCCGTCTTCATCACCAGCGTCATAATCACGCTGGCCGGAGTGTGGAACGCCAACAACCCTGTCATAGTGAAGCATCAGCTGCGCCGCGATGATTTTCCAAATACGGCGGGCGGCAATTTTTCCCTCAGAATGGCGTTGCTCTCGGATATTCATCTGGGGCAGCTTACCGGGCCGAGATATCTCGAAAAGCTGGTTTCGCTCGTCAACGACGCTTCGCCGGACATCGTCCTTATACTTGGAGATACCATAGACAGTCAGGGTTTTTTCCGCGACGAAGCAAAAAAGACGGAGGCCATGAATCTGCTGTCCTCATTTAAATCCAAACTCGGGACATGGGCCGTCATGGGTAATCACGACTATTACGCTGGACATGCCGACGTGGAAGATTTCTTCGCTGGCACCAGCGTGCGTCTCCTCATCGATAAAGCCGAGATACTGGACGGGAAATTCGTCCTCGTGGGCCGCGACGACAGGAGTGGAGAGTATTATAGGCGCGCCCGGAAGAGCATAAGCGATATAGTTTCCCCGATAATATCCGGCGACGGCGCAGTTTCTCATCCGTTGATCGTAATGGATCATCAGCCGTTCGGACTCGGGGACGCAGTCGGCCGCGGCGCCATTCTTCAGGTTTCGGGGCACACGCACCGCGGACAATTATTTCCGATCAATTTCTTCATAGCCGGCATATATGAAAAAAGTTATGGGCTCTACAAAAAAGAAAACACGCATTATTACATTTCGAGTGGGGCTGGCGTATGGGGTACTCCCGTACGGACAGTCGGCCGTCCGGAGGTCGTGATCATTGATCTGGGCGAAAAAGCGGAGGATAATTAACATGATCGAAAGGGAGCATCTCAAGCGGGCTGCGAATCAGGCGGATTCGGCGGTTCCGTCCGAAATCACGGAAGGTTTGAGGATGATGGCCTGTATAGCTTCAGGCGATAGAAACTCCGGTGGGATAGAATTCGGTTTTCTCGACAACGCGCTTTTTCTGGCGCGAAAACACGCGTCTCACGGGAACCCCGAGGTAAGGGCCGCGACGGCGGAAATGCTCGCGGCGATAGCGCGGCTGGGGCCGCGATGGCGGGAAGCCGTGGCGGAAACCGTAGATGAAATCGACATGCAGCCTTCGGCGGAGGCGCGTTCCGTGGCTTCCCGTGTGCGCGCGGAGACTGCGGTTTGAAACCTGTAAAACGCGTCAAAGACTTGGCTCCATACTTCTTCCTGGCGGCCGCGATTTCATTATTTACGGTCGTTATAGTGATGCCGTCCTTTACTGCTTACGGGGACGGGCAAGCGATCGGCGCAAAATTGGTGCCGATAGAGCGGATAGTATCGCAGGGCCGAGTGAACAGGACTCCCTATTTCGCTTACATAGCCGTGAGCGGCGGGGACATGGCCGATATATGGGTGCCGGCGGAGCTGCTGTCCGACATGAAGTGTCCCGTAAAATTATCGTCCGACAAGAGCCATTTCACCGGGCGCATAGAAAATCCCTCCGAAAAACTAGGACTTCCCGTTTTGAAAACCCTGCTTCCAAACAAGGCGCCCGCGATCGACATCGATTTTCGCGCGCTGAGCGACGACGGGAAATTTTACTTCAACATCAGCGGGATGGAGCCGGTCACGGGCATTACCGGCACGCTCACCAACGCGAGAAGGGTGATAGTTCCGCCAAAATCGGGGGATATACTGGTGGTAGGCAGGCCGGAGCAGATGCCAGAGAAGGCCAAAATCAGAGTGCCCGATTTCACGCCGTCCGATCTCGCGTCTCCTTTCAGCCTGATATGGGAACACGTGGAGGACTTGAACCCCGATATTTCGTCCGAGAACGCGCTTCCGACCGTCAAGATCGTTTCCCCAACATGGTTCGCACTTAGGGACACTGAGGGCGCTGTCTCCAACAAAGCCGACCGGACGTATATCGCCGACGCGCACGCCAAAGGATACGGCGTGTGGGCGCTTGTCTCAAACGGTTTCAACAGGAACAGGACAAAGACGTTTCTCTCCAAGGAATCCTTCCAGAAGCAGTTTATCGCCCGGATGCTCGTTTACTCCAAACTGTACGGATTCGACGGAATCAACATAGACTTCGAAAATGTCGCCAACGATGATGCCGGCAAGTTAACCGCGTTCGTCCGTAAATTGGCCGGCGCGGCGCGCGAGAACGGCCTTGCCGTCACCATAGACCTTCCCGTGCCGTCGTCATGGAGCAATGCGTACGACAGAAAAGCCCTTGCTGAAGCGGTGGATTACGTGATAGTCATGGCATATGACGAACACTGGGGATCATCGCCGCGCGCCGGCTCCACCGCCTCGCTCCCCTGGACGCAGCAGGGAATGACACGCACTTTGAACGACGTCCCAGCCGAAAAACTGTTGATGGGCGTGCCGTTTTACACGAGGGAGTGGGCCGAGACGAAGACGGGAAGGGGAAAGGTCTCGGTTCGCGCCAGGACGATGGCAATGCCCTCGGTTGACGCGCGGCTCGCTGAAACGGGAGCGGCTCTTCAATGGCAGAGCGATAAGGGACAAAATTACTTCCAATACGTATCCGCCGACAAGACTTACAAAATATGGGTTGAGGACGAACGTTCCATGGCCTTGAGGATGTCAGTCATAAAAAATTTCAAACTTGCCGGCGCGGCGTTCTGGCGCAAGGGCTTCGAGAAACCTGAAATATGGCCTGTGATAGAGCGGGCGCTTATGAGCGGAGAGTAACCGCGGGTGTTGCGTAACATCGCGGCGATAAGCCACGAGTTTTAGTCATCCCATTCCCACTCAAGGATTTCGCCGGTATAAGCGTCAATTTCATACTCATAATCCATTTGACGGGTTTTGAACTCGACCTCATATATCATTTTTCCGTGGTCTTTGTCCAGTTTGCACTTTGTTTCCTTGAGTGAGGAGGCTGAGAGACTGGCGTGCTCCAAGGCAATCGCCCAAGCTTCTTCAGATGTTATCATTGTGCCGGAGTTTCCGGTATTGCCGCTGCTTCCGTGCGAATTCTTCATATAACTGTAACAAGCCATTATATTGCCGTTCGAGACGTTGATTTCATAGCAGTACTTTGCGGCGCCGTTCAAGAACTCCAAGTCATAAAGCCGAACACCTCGTTTTTTATAACTTGCCGTTTTTATAAATGTAACTTCCTCTGAGGACAAACCCACATCCCTCAGTGCTATGCTTTTTGCCTCATCAAGGGTGATTCGGTTTTGCGCTGCGGATACCTGTGCCGCCATGCCGATCATCGATGTAAAAATCAGCGTTAATGTCAGAATAACCGCGCCGAAACGTTTTTTTGCAAGAGTCATAACATTCAATCCTTTCGATTACATATTATAAAAATGTTGATGACTATTGAGTTGCCTCAGCCAAAAGACGTTTCTTCAACTCACCTGGGATCATCTCAACGGCGCTTTTCTTATTCCTGATTATACACCAAATTTTTATCTTGGAGAAGATGTAAGACCGGCTTCGGCCGGCAATCTTTGTCGATCCTAGACTCCCCTCGCTTTAGCGAGGGGAGTATGTCAACCGAGATTTTCCGCGTCTATTTTTCGGCGGCAATACTCGAGAAATATTTTGTATTCGCTTTCAAAATAGTCGTCTTTCAATTCCACGTAATTGATTTCGCGCAGCATATCGAAGTCCGGCACGTCGATATGTCCTAACAGACCGCTCTGGGCATCGTCCCTGATGGCGTGATAATAAATGAAAGCGATCCCCATTCCTTTTTGGACGAATTTTTTGGTGATGTTCAGACTGTCGATTTCAATGTGGTTGTTGAAATCCTCCACGCTCAGATTGCGCTCTTTCAAAAACTGTTCGATATTTGTCCTGGGCGCGCTCCCCTTTGGACGTATAATCAGGGTTTCATTCAGAAGGTCGATGAAGCGCAAGGTCTTGCCGGCGTATCGATGGTCGGGGGCGCAGATGACCGCTGTCTTTTCGATAAACAGAAGTTCCGTATTGAACGCCTTTTTGTTGAACTGCCCGTCCACAATGGCGAATTTGATTTCTCCCTCCTGTAAAAGCCCCAGCAGATAATCGGTCCTCCCTATCATCACCTTGAGGTCATCGCATTTTTCGCGGGCGAGATAAGCCGATACGATATCCGGCATGATATATTCGCCGATGTTTTCCGTAGCGCCAAGGCAGATGGCGGATAAGCCCGTTTCTGCGTTTTGGATGTGCTCCCGCAGTTTGGCCAGGTTCGTTTCCACGCTGCCGGCAAAATCGAACAGCAATTTGCCCTGCTTGGTGAGTACCAATTCCTTCGCGGCGTAGCGGAATAGCTTGGTCTGAAACATTTTTTCCAAATATTGTATATGCTGCGTGACGGCAGGCTGGGTCATGTGCAGCTTTGCGGCGGTTTTCGTGTAGCTGCCGCAGCGGCACAGCTCCAAAAATGTGTTGACGCGGAAATCCAGCATGACGCTGCCCTCTTTAAATGGTATAAAAAAATATTATGCATTTATAAGATTATATAATTTTACTTTATTACCATATTATACTACACTGTGAACGATTGGAAATTTTATGCCGAAATTTCTGGCTGTTCTGTGTTTAGGCAGTTGTCACAAACAAGCAGATTAACCGTTTTTCAAAATGATATACATTTTTTCCGGGCAATTGAAAAGACCAAACAAACAGCACTGAAGGGGAGAGGCATTATGAAAAAAAGCAAAGGCACTGTGACGGCGGCGCGTTATCTGGGCGCGCTCATACTGGGCGCGGCAATCATGCTTGGCGCATTGGCATCGTCGGGGGAATCCGCGGCATCTTCCGGAGAATCGGACAGCATCATTCGCTATACCATGACCACCTCGCCCGTCATCGATCCGGGTGTTGGTTCGGATTTATCGAGCACCAGCGTCATCCTCAAACTCTATGACACGCTTGTGTTCCCGCGGCACGACGGCTCAATGGCGCCCAATGTCGCCACGGAATGGACTGTTTCCGACGACAGTCTGGTATGGGATTTCAAGCTGCGCACGGACGTAAAGTTCCACAGCGGCAACCTGCTGACGGCGGCGGACGTGGTCTATACGATGAACCGCATCAGGACCATTGGCGAAGGTTACGGCTATCTGTTCAGAGGCCGGGTGGTGGAGGCGACCGCCCTGGATGATTCTACCGTGCGGTTTGTCCTCAACAAGCCCTACGGGCCGTTCATTTCGACGCTGACCAGGCTTTATCTGCTGGATTCCAAACTGTTGCTCGAAAACCAGAGCGCGGGCGATTACGGCGAACACGGGGATTATTCCAGGGGCTACCTCTTGGAGCACGACGCTGGGAGCGGACCTTACAGGCTTGTCGAGCAGCGGGTCGGCTCACATTTGCTTGCCGAGAAATTCGAGGGCTACTGGAATGGGCATAAGGAGAACACGCCTAAGCAGTTCAAGCTCATCGCGTCCAACGAAGCCGTCACGGTCAAGACGGCTATATCCAGGAAAGAACTGGAGATCGCGGATCAATATCAGTCCTCCGAGAACATCGCCGCCATGGCCAAAATGCCGGGCATCAAGGTGAATTCAGCTAACACCGGCTACATCATGGTACTGACCATGAACAATCAGAAAGCGCCCACCGATGACGCGCATTATCGCAAGGCAATTGCCTATATGATCGACTATGCTTCGATTTGCGAGAATGTGTTCCCCGGCTCAGTGAAGTCAAGCAGCCTGGTGCCGCCGTCGCTGCTGGGCTATTCCGACAAGATGTTCCCCTATAATACCAACCTGGATAAGGCAAAGGAGGAACTGGCGCTTTCCGAGTATGCAAACGAGCTTAATAAATATCCATTGGAAGTAGCATGGGTGGCGGAAACCCCCTCCAGGGAAAAACTGGCCCTTTCCGTACAGGCTTCGGCTCTGCAAATAGGCATTCCGGTGAAGATAGTCAAGACGCCGTGGGCCGGCATAGTGGAAAAAGCCGCTAACATGGAGGCCACGCCCAACTGCGTCACTGTGGGCGTTCCCCCGACATATTCGGAAGCGGGAAGCATCTTCGAGTCGCAGGTACGCTCAAAAACGATCGGCACATGGGAAAGCTGTTCCTGGATCAACGACCCGAAGGCCGACGCTATGATCGAGGACGCACTGGGAACCTTCAACACGGAGGAAAGGAGCGCCAAGTATATTGCGGTACAGGAGTATTTGGCCGACATCTGCCCGCTCGTCCCGGTGTGCGAACAGCCGGAAAACTGCGCGTACCAGGCCTCCTATGTGGAATGGAACGCGGCTTCCCCCGAGGAAATAATCCCGGTGACCGGATACAAATTCTGGATGTCCAATATTTACGTTTATCCGGAAAGACGCTAAACCTCGGGGCTCTGCCCCGAACCCCGGCAGGGAGCTTGTCCTCCCTGCACACTCATTATAGCATTATAGGGAGCCGGGAAACTGGTTCCCCTGTGGGGTTTGGGACAGAAGCACAAGGTTTTATCCGCGGTTTAATAATACAAGGGGTGGGCAAGTGGATCTGTTCAAAAGCATCGCAGCCAGGCTGATGTGGGTGATCGTGGTTTTGTTTGGCCTGTCCGTTTTGATATTCTGCCTGCTGAGGGTCATGCCCGGCGACCCTGCACGGATGGCTCTGGGACCGGCTGCCCCGGAGGAGGTGGTCGAGCGGTATCGGGAGATCAACCATTTGAAAGATCCTCTGCCCGTTCAGTATGGCTACTGGTTGGCTGGTGTCTTGAGGGGCAACTTCGGGACGTCCACGATAACCAAACGGCCCGTGCTCAGGGACCTGTCGGAATTCGCGCCGGCCACCATTGAGCTGGTCATATTTTCGGGAATCCCGCCGATTTTCTTCGCTTTGCTTCTGGGGGTGGCCGGCGCTCGGTACAATAATAGATGGCCGGACTATATCATCCGATTTTTCGGCTACGTCTTTGTGGCGACGCCTGCGTTCGTGCTGGCCGTGCTTCTGCTTTTGGTTTTCGGCTACTGGTTCCCGCTGCTCCCGTCTATCGGGGGGAGGATCAGCGCACAGTATGCGGTTTCCCGCGTTTCCGGCCTGATCATATTCGACGCGTTGTTCAGCGGAAAATTCGCGGCCGCCTGGGACGCTTTTTTGCATATACTCTTGCCCAGCCTCGCGC
>JAITRO010000178.1 GCA_031288335.1 Synergistaceae bacterium
CCTGACGAGATTCCCTCTCAAAGCGAATATTTGATACAAACCATACTGACTATCTGCGCGTATGGAAGCATAAAGGACGATACCGATCTTTTGTCATGCATCTGGAGCCTGATATTTCCCATGCTTACAAAGGACGGACAAATTCAATATCACACGAAAATAGCGCCGAGTGCGGATTCAAAGAACCGCATTACACGTTCAAATTCTCCGCTTCTTCACGGGTCAAGCCTGTGTACCTCGTGATCTTTTCAATAGGTTCGCCCTCGGCTATCATGTTCCGGGCCATAGCAAACGCTTTTCTCTGTTCCCCACGTTGCTCTCCTATTTGTATACCTCGTTCTTCCCCTCTATCCTCAGCAGTAGCTATATTAGATTGCATGTCGGTCTGGTACATCCTGCGGCTGCGATATACTGCCTGTTCCCGTTCGTCCTTGCTGACGCTCATCAGCAAACTTCCGGCCATCTGTAACGCCTCCTTCGATTGAATGACTTTATTGACGATTTCGCGGTACTCGGGGATATTCGCGTACTGAAGGAACAACGCCCATTTCTCCAAGTCCGTCATGTCGGCTATGGATTTTTTTATTATTTCACCGAGTTTGCTTAACTCCACATATATTACATGAATAGCGTCGGACAGCAATTCATTGTTAGTATCATGGCGCATGGAAAACGAGTTTACGTAATCCGGCAGATTCGGAAAAACGGTATAGGAGCAAAATGTCACCTGATAAGTCTGAGCCAGTTTATCGTATCTGCGCAATCCTTTCGAGGGTTGTGAGGAGTGCAGGTCGCACAGGTAGTATATGCTTTTCCCCTTGATATTCTTATGTTTGCTGTCCGCGTCCTCCTGGATTCGGCTGGCTTGCATCTCTAAATCGGCCTGTGTTCCGTCGTCGAGCCTGCAATTCACATCCAGCCGTTCAGCTTTTTCATTGGCATCTTTATTCGGAAGCTCGTTGTTGCGAACCACAACATCCGTAACTGAGCGTCGTAACGTCGCCGAGATCAGGTCAATCAACGCCGGTTTGCCCTCCGGTGAAGTCAGGAGCAGTTTGAAAATCCGGTCGTCGGACGGCGGCAGTAAAGTAATATCCATTGGCAAAAGGCCCATAACTTCGCTCCCTTCGGCAAAATCTTTGTCTTTAATATATAATATATCACTCTTCGGCGAAGATTGTAACGCATCGGCTGATTATACTGACGAGCTAAGAGATTTACACCCACATTCCGCAGTTGCGTTTTTTTAAAAGTAGTTTCCCAGAATCGCAATAATATCGTCGATGCTCAAAGAAAATTTTTAACGTGCCTTGACGATAATTCAATAAACAAAAAAGAACAAAAATCAATTGCCGAATATGGGTTCTATTATGATTTTGTTGAAATGATGTACAAAATCTTACATTTTGAGTTTTCAAATACGCCCTAGAAAAAGTTGAGCTGGTAATAAAAACGGCTTTTGAAAATCCCAAATCGCTGCGTTACAGAGACTACTATCCTCTAACGCCAAGAGATTCTGAAAGCGCTTAACTGCACTGTGTAAATAGGAATTTTAATCTTTTAAAAAACCTCTTAATTTTTGCGGAATAATTATTAGTTTTCATGGCAAAAAATTCCGGATGAATAATATCCCAGACAGGCATATAAATTGACAATTTATCGTAATTTGCGACAATATCTTGAAAACAGAATAAAATAATATTTTGACGATACCATACGGAAATGTTTTCATTATTCCATATAACTGGACGAATGCAATCTATCGCGGTATACTGATATTCAGAAAACAGCTTGACCCACTCGCTCTGCCAACGCTCATTTATATGATGAGTTCCTCCCTGACCCGGGATCGCGCAGGAGAATAATACAACATCGCTTAAATTTATCAAGTCTTTGACAAATGTCCTCATTCTGTTCACCGAAAGATGTTCGGCAACTTCGAGAGATATCGCAAGATCAAATCTTCTGCCAATATTCAATTCTTGCTCAAGGTCGGCAACTATAAAATGATCTTTATTTATTTTCAGCATTTCCTCTTTGACGTAAGCACCATCAATGCCCCAGGAATCAACACCAAATTTTGAAAATACCGAAGGCCATGTCCCAACACCGCAACCCACATCAATGACACTTTGAGGTTTGATATAATCGACAACTGTAGGAACGATATTCTCGGCGGATATCAGCGATGTATCTCTTTGATTAATATAGAACGCTTCGTCATATGGATTTTTGGCAACCTTCAAAATTATCTCTCCTGCAACATATTATTTTGCATACCATGCTCCATTCAGCATTTTAGATTTTGCCGTAATGAGTAGCTGTAACGATCAGTTGTGACAACAGAAATGCGCTGTTTCTATCCGGATTTCTCATAACACCTGCTGTATCAACAGGTGTTATGAGAAATATATCTTATTTTCCGCTAACTGTCCATATCGGTAGCAAAAACTTCGAGTTCAGACTCACTATGTTCGTTATAACATTGTCTATGACAACCAAATTTCTCCAACCATACATTTCAATGTATCATGCCGTTTAATCCCAAGTTTCTCATAACACCTGTTGATACAATAAGTGTTATGGATAGTTTTGATGTATTTTTAGAAGCAGCATATATGATATGTCATTAAAGAATTTTTATCTTCTATTAATCATAGACCTTGAACTGTGGCTTAAAGATCATTGGTGTATTTTGTTTTGTGCAATAATTTTCCCCAATCCAACGGTTTAAAGAAAGAATTTACCTATCATGCTCATCGGACGCTATCCGCCTCAGCTTGGAAACCAGTTCCCCGGCTGAGGCGGTTCCTTTGAACCGCGGAGTAGTTTGGGGAGAAATTATTGGTCTTCGGAGATTATCTCTATCCTGTATATCTTTTCCCCGGGCCGGACGAGATTGTACTCTTCCGTCGCTATGTACGCCACGCCGGCCGGGGAGGAATAATATATTATTTTCTCCTGAAGTTCCTGGTTTTTTCGCGTCAGTTCGACCAGTTCCTCCATTTTTGTCTCGATCGCGTCCGCAAGGCGTTCGATCCTGCTTATCTCCTTGAAAAAAGTGACGATGGTGACCGCTATTATGAATGTAGTCACCGCATAAATCACGAGCCATCTTATCCTGATCATTGAGATCACATTTTTTCCGGCGGCGACACGCCCAACAATTTTAAAGCGTTCGATATGGCCGCTCTCGACGCCTCCACCAGCGTCAGTCTCGCGTTCATCAAATCAGGAGATTCGCCGAGCACCTTCAAGCTGTTGTAAAAAGAGTGGAACGCCTCTGCCAGGTTCGACGCGTAAAAAGCTATACGATGAGGTTCGAGGGCCGAAGAGGCCTTTTCGACTTCCTCCGGGAAACGCGATATCTCCTTCGCCAGCCGCACCTCGCACGGTTCCGAGAGCAGATTCAAATCGACGTCATCGATCGGGGGGAGTTTGATGCCGCGCGCCGCCGCCTCGCGCAATATGCTGCAGCTCCTCGCGTGAGCGTATTGTACGTAATAGACCGGGTTTTCGGACGACGTGCGCTTGGCCACCTCGAGGTCGAATTCCAGGTGGGAATCGCATTTTCTATTGACAAAGAAGAATCTGGCGGCATCCTTGCCCACCTCGTCCATAACCTCGCGAAGAGTGACGAAGGTGCCGGCTCGCTTCGACATGGCTACCGGTTCACCGTTGCGAAGCAGGCTCACGAACTGGATGAGAAGAAACTCCAGGCTCTCGTCTTTTTTCCCAAGGGCCTTATTTACGGAACGAATCCTCGGAACGTATCCGTGATGGTCGGCGCCCCATATATAAATGAGAAGGTCGAACTTCCTCTCATATTTATCCAGCAGATACGCCGTGTCCGACGTGAAGTAGGTGGGGACGCCGTTGTTTCTTATCATGACGCGGTCCTTGTCGTCGCCGAAAGCCGTCGCCTTGAACCATACTGCGCCGTCGGCGTCGTAAGCGTATCCGTTCTTCTTGAGCAGTTCGATCGTCCGCTCCACAAGATCGTCGTTGTAGAGTGACCTTTCGGAGAACCAGACGTCGAAATTTATCCCGAAATCGGACAGGTCGCGCTTTATCATCTCGAGCACCAGTTCGCACGTCTTGTCCCGAAATATCGGCAGTGTCTCGCCGAGCGGGCGCGAGAGAAGGGAATCCCCGTACTCGTCCGATATGACGCGCGCGATGCCGTCGATGTAATCTCCAGGATAGCCGTCTTCGGGAAATGGAGCTTCGTCCTCGCGGCCCCATGAGGCAAAGTACCGCGACTGCGTCGAACGTCCCAGGTTTTCCATCTGAAGGCCGGCGTCGTTGACATAATACTCTCTCTTCACTTCCCATCCCGAGAAGGCCAGTATCGAAGACATGACGTCCCCCACGACCCCGCCCCGTCCGTGCCCCAGATGTATTGGCCCAGTGGGGTTGGCGCTGACAAACTCCACCTGCACGCGGCGTCCGCGTCCGAGATCGTTGGCGCCGTACCGTTCGCCCTGCTCCAGGACGGTTTTTATCGTCTTGCCCACCCAACGCCTGGCGAGGGTAAAATTGAGAAAACCAGGCGCGACCGCCTCAATCTCCTCAATCAATCCGGCCTTTTCGATAGAAGCGGCCAGCCTGGCGGCGAGTTCCATGGGCGCAAGCCCGAACTGTTTCGCGAATTTCATTGCCGCGTTCGTCGCCCATTCGCCCCTCGAAGCGACCTTCGGCCTTTCCACGAATATGTCGAAATCCGAAGGAAGCGAAACCTCGGTTTTCGCGGCCTCGTTTTTCAAAGCGGCTTTCACCGCAGAGGCAATTTTTTCCTTATCGGTGCTCATCACATACCTACCTCCGCATTCATTTTCTGAGCGGTATCGCGGTGTCGGGCCAAGCCGCGACCAACGCCAGCTGCTCCGCTATTCTGGCGGATTGATACTCGTCGAACTTAAAAGACCTGACTGTCCAACGGCACGAACTTTCCACCAGTCTTTTTCTGGGCCAATGCACTGCCGATTGCTCGACGCCGGCGTTCGAGTCCCCCCAGGAAGCTTTCCCCGGGAGCGACAGTGCTTTATATCCTTTAGGCGTAGTAATCTCAGCATTAACTTCAAATATGAAAGGAAATCTTAACGAATACTTCGAGCCATCCCTCGGTATCTCCCCAAAGCAAACGGGCAGACCGCCCATAAGTTTTAAAAGCAGGCTGTCCTGCGACACTATGCCGGGCGCGGCCTGTACCGTATACGAAACGCGGCGGCCGGTGGGTATGTTTTTTGACGAGCTTTCCTCGAAAGTTATCCCCGGCACGCTGAAATTCATCCCGGACATGATTTCCGGTGTCTCCGTGGTTTGAGAAAAAACGTCCATCCACGCGCCGGTGAACGTTATATCGACTCTCCCCGAAGCAATCCCCCTTTCATTCACAGAGACTTTCCAATTCTGGCTCAAAACGTGGTCGGCCGCGGCTCCTCTGGGCAGAGTGATCCGCTCCGCGCCGTTATTTCCCGCCTTATAAAGTACCTCTCCGTAAAGGGAGGAATGAAGTTTTTCCGGATTTCCGATCTGGCCGGATTTGAAATAGAAATCGGCCCCATTTTTGCCGCGCGCCCTCAAGACGGGCTCTCTCCATATTTTCATTGCGGCCGGGCCGCCCGTGCCGGAAGGAATCTTTTGAATCCAATACACGTCGGTCTCGAAACCGAGCGACGACACCCATCGTGCCGCTATCAGCACCTGTTCCCATCCCGTCCATGGACCGTCGGGTCCTATGACGTCCCGCTTCCTCACTCTGTCGGCGCCTTCCTCCGGCAGAATCGACCGGGCCGACATGTATCCGGCTATGTTTTGCAATGTTCTTTTCAGGTCTGACTTCACGGACACGACCGAAGACGGTACTTTCGGGGCATACGCCGGATTTTCGAGTTCACGCAATTTTTTGAGGATGCCTAACTGTCCGCGGTTTAAACTGAACGCGAGGATCGGTTTCCCCGCATCGAGCAATCCCGTCCCGTCCTGTCCCCATGCCGGTTCGTTGAGAACTGTCCACGTATAGCGCTCGGTTTTGCCGCGGCGCACGCGTTCGGGCTCCCTGACGCCCACACCTTCCCAATAGACCGGCATGCCTCCGGGCAGCTCCAACTCCACGGTCCTCTCCCACACCGGAAACTGGACGGCGAGCGAAACCACCCCGTCGAGGCGATAGTTGCTCGGAATGCTCTCGGAGACGGTAATCGCCGCTACGCACCCGGCGGATTCCTCGGGAAACGATATCTCGACGCCCCTTATACCGCCCAAGTCGTATTCTTCGCGGGCGAGTTCGTCGATGAAGCTTCCATCGTCGGGGTCATACCATGCGGCAAGCGTCACGTCGAACGATGCACTCTCTTCCTCAGGATAGGGAAACCTGATGGGTTTCATCGCTTTGTGCCCGGCACCCTCTCTGAGAGAGAGAATATAAATGCTGTCGTGAAGCGCGTCTCCATCGTCCGACATATAATATCTATCGGACAATTTCCAGGATATTGCCTCGGTGGCGGCGGGATAAGCGGCGAAATTGGTCGCGCTTCCGGCCAGCCTTGCAATTTCTTTTTCGACGTCCCACTTTTCGAAAGCGCCGGCCTCGTCGGTCAACAAGGCAAATATCGAAAGAAACAATGCCCCGAAAAATGCTTTTTTCATGAATACCTCCGCAAACTTAACTATAGATTTACTGACTTTCCCGCGAGGCCGCCCGAGAAGCCCCGCAGCAGTATTTATACTTTTTGCCGCTGCCGCACGGACAAGGGGCGTTGCGTCCCACTTTTTTACCGTGACGGAGAGGCTGAGGACGCGCGTTGCCGGCGGCGGCCTCCTCCTGTGAGAGAAGGAGCGCGTCCCGTCCCTCGACGGTCACTCTGTGAGGCGAAGCGCTTTTTTCGCGAGTCACGACCGTCACCCTGAGGGCAAATTCAGTCATTTTTTCGCGCACGGTCTGGAGCATTTGTTCGAACATATCATAAGATTCTCTCTGATATTCGATGAGGGGATCCTTCTGTCCGATGGCCCTAAGTCCAATGCCACGCCTCAGTTCGTCGAGGCCGAGCAAGTGTTCTCTCCAGGCGGTGTCCAGGATTTGCAGCATAACGAACCTGAAAACCTGTGAAGCGTTTTCCTCGCCCAATTCCGCGACCTTATGGACAAACCTCTCTCTCAATGCTCCCTTCATGTCCTCTTCCGCCCCAGGGAGCGCGGATGGGTCTTCGACGCCGTCGAGGTATTTCTCGAAACCCGGCCAGAAGAGAGCTTTGAGGCGTGTCCCCACCCCATTGAAATCCGGTTCATCCGGATTCTCGAAGAGGCGTTCCAAAACGGACGAGAGGGTATCTTCCATGATGCCCCAGGTTCTTTCCTTTATATCATCCCCGGCGAGGATTCCGTCTCTTTCGCCGTAAATCGTCTCTCTGTGCCGGTTCATAACGTCATCAAACGACAGGAGCTGTTTCCTCATGTCGAAGTACATCGATTCTATCTTTTTCTGGGCGCTCTCTATCTGTCTGGTGAGGAGGGAGTGTTCTATGGCCATGCCTTCCTCCATATGGGCTTTAGTCATGATGTTCTGTATCATGCCCTGCGCCTTTTCTCCCGCAAAGAGCCTGACGAGGTCGTCCTCCAGCGCTATGTAAAACCTGCTTTCGCCTGGGTCGCCCTGCCGTCCCGAGCGTCCGCGGAGCTGATTGTCGATGCGCCTCGACTCGTGCCGCTCCACGCCGATTATGCGCAGGCCGCCGCACGCCACAACCTCATCGTGTTCCGCGCGGCACTTCATCCTGAACACGCCGAGCACCTCTTCGAAAATCTCCCCGAAAATCTTCGATTCGGGCGCTATGCCGCGTTTCAGCAGCTCCTCGCGAGCCATGTACTCCGCGTTGCCGCCCAATACGATATCGGTGCCGCGCCCCGCCATGTTGGTTGCCACCGTGACCGCGCCCAGACGGCCGGCTTGGGCAACTATCATCGCTTCTCTCTCGTGCGCCTTCGCGTTCAGGACGTCATGCGGTATCCTGCGCGCCTTGAGCAGCCTGCTCATGTGCTCTGAATCCTCTATAGAGGGCGTCCCCACCAGAACGGGCTGTCCGGTCTTGTGACTTTCCTCGACCTCGTCGGCGGCGGCAGAGAATTTTTCCGCTTTTGTGCGGTATATCACGTCGTTGTGGTCGATCCTGATCATCTTTTTGTGGGTGGGAATCTCCGCCACTTCGAGCCCGTATATTTCTTTAAATTCTTCAGCTTCTGTCGAAGCCGTGCCGGTCATGCCGGCGAGTTTCCGGTACATCCTGAAATAGTTTTGGAGAGTTATGGTGGCCAGCGTCTGGTTTTCCCGCCCGATCCTGACGCGTTCCTTGGCCTCGATGGCCTGATGCAGGCCCTCCGAGTAGCGCCTCCCGATCATGAGGCGTCCCGTGAACTCGTCGACTATGATTATCTCGCCGTCTTTGACAACGTAGTGTATATCTTTCTGAAAGAGGTTGTGCGCCTTGAGGCTCTGCGTTATCTTGTGCGCCAGCTCCGTATTGGCGTAATCCGTGAACAGTTCGGGAAGGTTTAGTATGTGTTCGCAGTGAGCTATGCCGTCTTCGGTGAGCGCGACGTTTCTCTCTTTTTCGTCCACCTCGTAATCCGTCCCTTTTTTCAGGGAACGGGCTACGGAATCCGCCTGTTTATAGGGTTCTATGCTGTCCTCGGACGGGCCCGATATGATGAGCGGAGTACGCGCCTCATCTATCAGGATGGAGTCCACCTCGTCGACGATGCAGAAATTGTGTCCGCGCTGTACTTTTTCCGCCATCGACAGGGCCATGTTGTCGCGCAGGTAATCGAAACCGAACTCGCTGTTGGTGCCGTAGGTGACATCCGCATTGTAAGCGTCTATTCTCTCCCAGTGAGACATAAACGGATATATGACGCCAACGCTGAGCCCCATTCCCTCGTATATGGGTCCCATCCAAGCGGCATCGCGCTTGGCGAGATAATCGTTAACGGTGATTATGTGCGCGCCCTTGCCCTCTACCGCGTTCAAAACGACCGCAAGCGTGGCGGCGAGCGTCTTGCCTTCTCCAGTCTTCATCTCGGCGATCTTTCGCTCGTTGAGGGCCATCCCCGCCATGAGCTGTTCGTCGAAATGCCGCAGCCCGAGACGCCGCACCGACGTCTCGCGGACTCTGGCGAACACCTCCGGCATGTTATCGTCCAAGGTCTCGCCCTCTTC
>JAITRO010000199.1 GCA_031288335.1 Synergistaceae bacterium
TACGGAATGTCATTGGAAAGAGAAAGACGAACCAGGGATTATCTTTACGGGCGTTTATTGGCAGTCGCCGACAAGACTGAGCAGATTGCTCTGTCCGTGGCCGATGAATCGAGGGAGACGAACGCGGCCAAACTCATGCACCGTTTTGCGGAAAGGCCGTACTCGACGTGGAAACACATAGAGTTGTCTCTGATTCCTTATAAAGCAAGATTGTCCGGTTCCAGGGGGCCATTCCTTGAGAAAATGAACGGGCTGCTCGATGAAATACACGATATGTTCGATGCGGACGAATACACAAATGACGCCAAGCTTTCCGGGGAATTTTTGCTCGGATACCACTGTCAGAGGCGGGATCTGAAGAAAAAAATCAAGGATGAGGCCAGCCTTGAGGACAATACAGATAAAGAAGAGAGGAAGGGTTAAATTATGTCGCTCAGCAAGAAAGTTGATTTCGCGGTAATTTTCTCTGTCAAAAACGCAAATCCCAATGGAGACCCGTTGAACAGCAATCGTCCCAGAATAAACTACGACGGAATCGGAGAGGTTTCGGATGTTTGCATCAAACGTAAAGTTCGCGATCGTCTTCTCGAGTCGTGCCGGGAAATTTTCGTTCAGTCGGACGACAGAAAGACGGACGGCGCGACGTCCCTCAGAAACAGGGCCGAGACTGCGTTTGGCAAAAAACTCGGCGAGATCGACATAGTCAAAAAGGCCTGCGCGAAATGGTTCGACGTAAGGGCTTTTGGACAGGTTTTTGCGTATAAGGGAGACGAGAAAAAAGATGGGTCCGGGGTTTCGATAGGCATTCGCGGACCTGTCACAATTCAGTCTGCGTTTTCCGTCGATCCTGTCAATGTGACCAGCACTCAGATTACGAAGAGCGTGAGCGGGGAAGACGGCAAGGACGGCAAAAGGGCCTCCGATACCATAGGCATGAAACATCGCGTGGATGACGGCATATACTATTTCTTCGGCAGCATGAATCCTCAGTTGTCGGAAAAAACCGGTTTTTCGGATGAAGACGCGCGCGCGATAAAAGACGTATTGCCGAAGATTTTCGAGAATGACGCGTCGTCCGCGAGGCCGGATGGCAGCATGAGGGTTCTGAAAGTCTTTTGGTGGGAACACAACAGCAAATCAGGCCAGTATTCGTCGGCAAAAGTGCACGAGTCGCTCAAGGTGAAGCACGACGGCAGTTATGAGCTTTCGGCGTTGGACGGACTTGTACCGGAAGTAATCGACGGTTTTTAAACTATCACAGTGTTCTCCGAGGATGATCTATTGCCGATCTCAGGGTTGCAACACCTGACGTTCTGCGAACGGCAATGGGCTTTAATACATATTGAGGGCGAGTGGAGCGAGAACGTCCTGACCGTCGAGGGAAAGCAGCTTCACGAATTTGTCCACGGTCAAGGCTCGGAGAGCCGCTCCGGTGTCCGCGTCGTCCGGGGACTTCGAATACGCTCTCTTGAATTTGGGTTATACGGCGTTGCGGACATGGTCGAGTTCCGCCCAAGCGACGACGGGGCCAAGATAACAGGGCACAGAGGTCTTTGGAGACCTTATCCTGTCGAGTACAAGCACGGGCGCAAGCGCAATGACAATGCTAATGAAATGCAGCTTTGCGCCCAGGCTGTTTGTCTCGAGGAGATGTTCGGCGTGAAAGTTTCCGTCGGCGCGATTTATTACGGCCAACCCAAGCGGCGCGGCGAGGTTGAGATTTCGGATTCACTGAGGGCCGAACTCGTCTCCGCATGTTCCAGGATGAGGACACTGTACGACCAGGAAGACGATCCCAGGCCGACAGTAGGGAACCATTGCAGGAACTGTTCGCTCGGCGATAAGTGTATGCCGGACGTCATATCCGGCGACAGGTCGAAAAGTTACGTCGATGGAATCATGCGGGATCTATCGGATCAAAATCCGGTTGAGGGGTTGAGGCGATGAAACATCTATTGAACACGTTGTTCGTGACGACCCAGAGAGCATGGCTCTCTTTGGACGGCAAGTGCGTCGTCCTGAACTTCGACAAGGAGAACAAAAAGAAATACCCAGTGCATATTCTGGAGTCGATAATCTGTTTCGGCGTGGTAAATGCCACTGCTCCGTTGATGGGATTTTGCGCGTCAAATGGGGTGGCCATATCGTTTTTCTCGGAGAGAGGCCGCTATCTCGCCAGAGTGGACGGGCCTGTGCGCGGGAACGTGTTGTTGAGAAGGCAGCAGTATCGCTTGGCGGACGATCCGGTGGCTTCATCCGCGATAGCCAGGAATATTCTCGTCTCCAAACTTGCCAACAGCAGAAACGTCCTGCTGCGATTTGCCAGGGAGAACGACCCGGAGGGCAAAAATCCGTCAACGGCCTCCGCCATAAGGCGTCTGGCCCTTGTTGCCAACGATATTCAAAATCGCGCGTCTCTCGACGTACTGCGAGGGAAGGAGGGGGAAGCGGCGCGCGCTTACTTCGGAGTGTTCGGCGACATGATACTGAATCAGAAGGAGAGTTTCAGCTTCAACGAACGAAGCAGGCGTCCGCCCCTTGATGAAGTAAATGCCATGCTGTCGTTTATTTACTCGCTATTAGCTCATGATGCCGCATCTGCCCTGGAAGGCGTCGGACTCGATCCTTCGGTCGGGTACCTCCATCGGGACCGCCCCGGGCGGCCAAGCCTTGCGTTGGACCTGATGGAGGAATTTCGCCCATGGCTTGCGGATAGGCTGGTGTTGTCGTTGATCAACAGAAAACAGGTCAATCCTGCCGGATTCAGCCGGGACGAAAACGGCAGCGTAACGATGAGCGACGAGACGCGAAAGACGGTGATAGCCGCATGGCATGAGAGGAAACAGGATGAACTGACCCATCCATTCATCGGCGAGAAGATGCTCATTGGCCTGGTTCCGCACATTCAGGCCAGACTGTTGGCGAGACATATCAGGGGAGACCTCGCCGAATATCCACCCTTTGTGTGGAAGTAGGCGATTTTGTTGAGAGAAATCGGGCGATGGTATTTGCGACTGATCTTGATAGCAGCGCCTTTACGGGCGTTTGAGTTGAAATTATGATGGTATTGATCACGTATGACGTCAACATAACGAGCGAAGGCGGAACCCGCAGACTGCGTCGTGTAGCGAAGCTGTGTGAAAATTTCGGACAGAGAGTGCAAAACTCTGTCTTCGAATGTCTGGTGGACCCCGCCCAATGGGCGGATTTGAAACACAAATTGGAACACGAGATAGATGCCGACAATGACAGCATTCGCTATTACTTCCTCGGGGCAAATTGGAAGAGACGCGTGGAACATGTTGGCGCAAAGAGTTCTTATGATCCGGAGGGTTTGCTGATATTATAACTGAAGCATATTTTCGCCGTGAAAATTTCCGGTATTTGCTTAATGAAACAGCAGGTACACGATATAATACTGATGGAGCCAGCTTTACCAAGGATTCGCACTAGCTGAGGCCGCGCCCTCACAGGCGCGTGAGTTGGAGTAAATAAATAAACAAGCAAACGGAGGTGTCTGCGTGATGAAAACAGTTTTGGTTATGGGAGCTGGCAGAGTATCGGCTCCTTGTATTGATTACTTGACTCGGCATGGTAATTGCAGGATCGTCGTTTCCGACATTTCGGGCGATAATCTGGAGACGGTTGTCAAACGCTTTCCGTCCGTCACCGCCGAGCGCCATGACGCCGGAGGAGATGCGGCCGCGCGGCTGATGGACAAGTATGCGCCGGATGTCGTGATATGTCTCCTTCCTAACGAATTGATGCCGGTCGTCGCGGGCGCGTGTCTCGACAGGAAAGCCCACATGATTCAGCCGTCATACCTCGATGCTTCGACGGCCCGGCTTTCTCAAAAAGTCAAATCGAACGGGTTGGTGTTCATCACCGAATTAGGAGTGGATCCCGGCATCGACCATATGTCCGCCGCCAAGGACATAAATCTGATTCACGAACGGGGCGGATTGGTGGAGTCGTTCCGCTCGCTCTGCGGAGCCCTGCCGGCTCCGGAGTCGAACGACAATCCATGGGGTTACAAGCTCTCATGGTCGCCGGCAAGCCTGATAGGCGCCAGCAAGAGATCAGCCAAAATTTTGGACGACGGCAGAGAGATATCATGGCCCGACGGCGAAACCTACGAACACGTCTATATGATCGACGTGCCCGGAGTAGCCGCGTTGGAGGTTTACGCAAACGCCGATTCCACTGTCTACAGAGAAGACTACGGCATTCCTGAGGCCCGCTCGATATATCGCGGAACGCTTCGTTATCCCGGATGGTGCGAGACCATTTGCTATATGAACGCCCTCGGCTTTTTCGAAACGGAAAAGCAGGAGACGAAAGATATGTCCTTCGCCCGCTTTACCGCCAGTCAGGCCGGTTCATCCGGCGATCCAAAGGAAGCGATATGTAAAAAGTTCGGCTTGAAACCGTGGTCAGCCTTCATCCTGAGGATGGAGTGGATCGGTTTTTTTGACGATAGGCCGCTGCCGTTGGATGAAGCGTCGCCAAGGGATGTCGTTTCCTTGCTGTTCGCTGAGAAACTCACCATCTCGCCCGACGAGAAAGACATGATAGTGCTGTGCGATGAGATAACGGCTAAATACCCGGACGGTTCGAGGCGGCTTCACAGCTCTGTGCTGGTCGATTACGGAGTTCCGGGTAAATGGACCTCGATAGCGAAAACGACCGGCCTGCCGCCCGCGATAGCGGCGAAATTCATAATGGAAGGGAGGATCAGCACCCCAGGCATTCATAAACCAACGCTGCGGGAAATTTACGAACCGGTGCTGGAGGAACTCGCGTCTGAGGGTGTCAGGTTGGTAGAGTCGCATACCGAAATCTGAGCTGAGGGAGGAGGCATAGATTAGCGGCCGGACGCGTACACGATCAACCGCCGAAATCAAAACACTTTGAGAGGAGACAAATAATTGTGAGGAAGCTGCTGCTGCGTATTATTATGTGTTTTTTGATGACCCTCACTGCCTGTGCCGCATTCGCGGCCAACGCGGAAAAGACCCTGGTACTGCGCACGGAGAGATCCGTGCCCTCCCTTGACTGGGAACAGACGACCAACACGTCGAACATGAAGGTATGGCATCAGATGTTCGAGGGCCTGTATGGGATGGACGAGGCCAACAACGGTTATTACAACGAACTGGCGAAAGAAGTGAAGATCAGCGAGGATCAGATGACGTACACGGTCACTCTCATCGACGGCGTGACCTTCCAGAACGGCGACCCTCTGAAAGCGTCGGATGTCGCATTCAGCTACAACAGGGCGAGAAAGAACTCGCGCTTTAACTATCTGACATCTATGATCGAAGACGTGAAAGCGATAGATAATAAAACGGTAGAATTTACCCTGAACAAGCCCTATTCGCCCATTGCGCACACGTTTTTCTGCGTCAAGATCGCGAGTGAGCGAGAGGTGACCGAACAGGGCGAAAAATATGGGACGATCCCGCACAAGGCAGGCACGGGAGCTTATTATGTGACCGAGTTCGACGTTGCCACCGGCATGAAGATGGAGGCCTACGAGGATTACTGGAGAGGCGCTCCGACCATAAAAAAGATACAGTATGTCGTGATAGACGACCTGTCAGCCGCGGTCATAGCTTTCAAGAACAACGAGCTGGGATACTTCGAGGACATTCCCCTGTCCGAATGGGACTTCATCGCGGAGGCTTCCGGCAGCAACAACATCCTGATCAAGGGTAACAACATCTTGTTCATGGGCATCAATTATCTCTCCCCTGCGAACAACAACGTGCTTGCTAACCAAAAGGTGCGCGAGGCCATATTCTACGCGGTAAATAAGGGCGACATCAACATTGCCGTGAGCAACGGCAAGGGCGTCGAAGCAACGCAGTACATGCCGTCCGATATCGTAGCGACGTCGCCGGCGGGCGGTTTCAAAACATATGACTACAATGTCGGGAGGGCAAAGGAACTTCTCAAAGAAGCGGGGTATCCCGACGGCGTCGATGTCGGTACAATACTGACGTACGGCGCGACTTCCGGCAGCAAGGCCGTCATGGCGCAGGTAATTCAGGCCAACCTGGCCGAAGCCGGCATAACGGCCCAAGTTTCTGTGATGGAGGCTGCGGTGGTCACGCCGAGGCTTTACGCGCAGGACTACGACATATGCGTGTTCTCCGATTACGGCAACTACGACTACAACAACATCCGCCAGCAGGTTCACAGCGAATCCACCGGCATGTACGTGGTTCGCTACAAGGACCCGGCAAGCCCGTTCAACTGGCAGCGCATCGAAGAACTGGTGGACGCCGGAGTCAACACGGCGGATGTGGCAAAGCGCCTGGAATACTACACCGAACTCTGGGGCATCGTGATGGATACCGCGACCATCCTTCCCTGTCTGCACGAGCCGGTTGGCGTCGCGTGGGAGCAGGATCTCGACGTGGGCAAACCGGTGCCCACATACTACAAGGTGCGCACTTTCAAGTGGAAGTAGACGAGGGCTGATTCCTTATCACAATAGACCTGACTGTATCTGCCCGCCATAAGCGGGACCGAAACTGAAACCGCAAGCATTCTCGCAGAGCGTGGGTGCTTGCGGTTCAAATTGTGAGGTGCTCACCGGCAATGTATAAGTACGTCATAAAAAGACTGCTGTTCCTGATCCCGACGATATTTGGAGTCTCTTTTATCATTTTTCTCGTGATGAACATCACTCCCGGCGATCCGGCGCGCGCTCTGCTGGGTTTGTCGGCGCCGCAGGCGGATGTCGACGCCCTGAACCATGAATTGGGCTACGACCTTCCATTCATTCAAAAATATTTCACCTACCTCAAGAACATGATCCTTCATCAGGATTTTGGAAAATCGTATTACACCAAGCAATCCGTGTTCGGCGAAGTATGGCCGCGATATATCATTACAATCAGACTTGCGCTTGCCGGAGTTTTGCTTTCGTCTCTGATCGGTATCCCTCCCGGTATTTATACCGCGGTGAAACAGTACTCTCTATGGGACACAATTCCGTCCGTCATCGCGTTTTTTATCGCGGCCATTCCGGCGTTCGTGTTCGGGTTGCTGATGCTCTTCATATTTTCCCTGAAGTTAAACTGGCTGCCGTCCTTCGGGGCAACGACCATATACCACTACATCATGCCGACTCTCACCATTGCCATCCCTCCCGCGGCGCAGGTCATGCGCTTCACAAAGTCGTCGATGCTGGAGGCCATTCGTCAGGACTATGTCCGCACCGCCAGGGCTAAGGGCGCCTCTGAGAGGGCGGTCATTTGGAAGCACGCGCTCCTGAACGCTCTTCTGCCGGTAATAACTCAGGTCGGGCTCAGCCTTGGAATACTCATCTGCGGCGCGGTAGTGGCGGAGAAAATGTTCTCCATACCAGGCATAGGCAGCTTGATCGTCGACCGGATACTGTTCAAGGACGAGCCCATCATCCTGGCCGGAACGATTTTAATATCCATATGTTTTACAATAGTGATGCTGGCGGTAGATCTGACCTACGCCTTTATCGACCCGCGAATCAGGGCGAAATATACGACGGGCGGAAAGGAATGAAAATGGGGCGGGAAGATATCTCTCTTATGGAAAAAAAGACCGAAATAACCTTCAGAAAACAGAGCCAGGCAAAGGAAATATGGCGGCGTTTCAAAAAGAGCAAGGGAGCGGTGATCGGTCTCGTTATGCTGACCGTGATGCTGGCGATCATCCTCATGGCGGACGTAATAGCCCCGTATTCGCTCGCCACAAAACAGAACATGCTCAAAAAAAACGCCCCTCCATCTTTGGAACATATCTTTGGCTGTGACGCATACGGCCGCGACATATTCGCCCGTGTCCTGCACGGCGGGCGCACATCTCTTTCCATAGCGGTATTGGCGACAATGACTTCATGCCTGTTCGGTAGCCTGCTGGGCGCGGTCGCCGGCTATTTCGGAAAGGTCGTGGACAGCGTCATATGCCGAGCGCTGGATATTTTTATGTCGGTGCCCGATATACTATTTACCATGGCCGTGGTCGTGGCGCTCGGGGCCAACTTCATCAACCTGCTGGTCGCGCTGACGCTGGCTTATTTCACAAACTACGTGAGGCTTGTCCGGTCGCAGGTACTGAACCTGTCCGAGTTGGAATATGTGGAGGCGGCAAGGGCTGGAGGCGCGAGCAGCGCCAGGATAATAGCGACCCACATAATCCCCAACGCGATGGGTGTCATAATTGTGAATACCACTCTGAATGTAGCCAAGATAATCCTTTACGAATCGACGCTGAGCTTTCTCGGTCTGGGCATGCCGCCGCCCGCTCCGGAATGGGGTTTGATGCTGGCTGACGCGCGCATTTATCTGCGCACGTCGCCCCACCTGCTTTTCTTTCCGGCGGCGGCAATCGTGCTGTCGGCATGCTCGGTCAATCTCATCGGCGACGGCCTCCGCGACGCGCTGGATCCCCATCTGAAAAGCTGACCTCCGAAGGAGAGAAAGGAGCGATCGATCCTGGAAAACGACGACAGTATACTGCTCAGCATAGATAATCTAAAGGTCGTGTACAAGACAGATCTCGAAACCGTGGAGGCCGTAAACAACATCTCTCTCACCGTCACGAGAGGAAGAACGCTCGGACTGGTCGGAGAAACCGGAGCGGGAAAGACCACAACAGCGCTCTCCATCCTTCGTCTGCTGCCGGCAACCACCGGCAGGATCGAAAGCGGGAGAATAGAATTCAACGGGCAGGATCTTTTGAAACTCGACGAAAATATGATGCGGGTCATCCGCGGAAACCGCATAGCGATGGTATTTCAGGATCCCATGACCAGTCTTAATCCGGTCATGACTGTCGGAGATCAGATTGCCGAGGCAATCGAACTGCACAACGGAAAGATGCCGCACGATGAAGTGAACAGGCAGGTCGAAAACATCCTGCAAATGGTCGGGATCATGCCTCAGCGGCGGTTCGAATACCCCCACCAGTTTTCGGGAGGCATGAAACAGCGCGTTGTAATAGCGATAGCCCTGTCGTGCGAACCGGAGCTTTTGATTGCCGACGAACCGACCACTGCGCTCGATGTCACCATCCAAGCCCAGGTGCTCAACATGATCAGGGAGCTGCGCGACCGGCTCGGGACAGCAATGCTGCTCATAACCCATGATTTGGGGATAGTGGCGCAAACCTGCGACGACGTGGCCGTCATGTACGCAGGAGAGATCATCGAAGCCGGAACAGTGGAGGATGTATTTACGGGAGACCGGCGTCATCCCTATACCGCAGGCCTCTTTAACTCACTCCCGGACCTGCGTTCTCAGGCAAAACGCCTGAAGCCGATTCCAGGGCTCATGCCGGACCCGTCAAATCTCCCGAAAGGCTGCGTATTCGCGCCAAGATGCGGAAACCGCATTGACATCTGCGATCGTGAGCGTCCCAGGTCCGTCCAAAAAGCGAAACACCGGCTGAGCTGCCATTTGTATCAACATCAGGAGGCAATATAAATGCAAGAAAAAAATATTCCATTGATCGAAACTGTCGAACTGCGAAAACTGTTCAAGTTAAAAGGCGGGGCCATGTTGCACGCGGTCGATGGAATAAACATCAGAATCGCTGCCGGAGAGACTTTGGGAGTGGTAGGCGAAAGCGGCTGCGGCAAGAGCACCGTCGGGCGTCTGATACTGAGGCTGATAGAGCCCACGTCAGGCCGGGTGCTCTTCAATGGAGACGACATATCGAAGTTTAAAGGCAAAGAGATTCGCGATATGCGCAAAAACATGCAGATCATATTTCAGGATCCATATTCCAGCATTGATCCGCGAATGTCGGTCATCGAGCTGATTGCCGAATACCTTTTCATTCACAAGGCGTTCAAAAATAAAACCGAAATATTCAACCGCGCCGCTGAGCTGATGGACATGGTTGGCTTGGCCAGGAGGTACGCGAACTCATATCCTCATGAACTGGACGGAGGGCGCCGCCAGCGTATAGGCATCGCCCGCGCCCTCTCCCTCGATCCTAAGTTTATAGTCTGCGACGAACCCGTTTCGGCCCTCGACGTGTCGATACAGGCTCAGATATTGAACCTGCTCATGGATTTACAGGAAGAATTCAACCTGACATATATGTTTGTCACTCACGACCTGAGCGTCGTAAAACACATTTCCGATAAAATTATGGTCATGTACCTCGGCAAATGCGTCGAGATAGCGGACTTTGACGAACTGTTCGAAAACCCGCTGCATCCCTACGCTAACGCGTTGCTAGCCGCCATTCCGGAACCGGACATCTCTCGCAGGAATAAAGAGATGAAAGTGATCCGCGGGGAAGTAACGAGCCCGATTAATGTAAAACCGGGCTGCCGCTTCGCCGCGCGCTGTGATTACTGCATGGACATATGCAGGGAACGCGATCCGGAGCTGACTGAAATATCAAACGGGCACTCCGTCGCATGTTTTAAAAGCAATGTCAATAGATTAACACCACCCCAAATCTGCAGGTTAAGCACTTTATAATGGCGCTGAATCCAGTGATAATGCGAATTCAAACAAAATCGAGCTTTTCACCCAATGGGTGAAAAGCTCGAATCTCGTGAATTCCGGAATATACAGCATCCACAGGAATTTAAACTCGTCAGCCTGCGGATTTAGGGTTTCCCCAACCTGTTGATATTGGTTATATTTCCACAACAGCGGGATCAAAAGCTCGGTTGTGGTATGATTATTGGTCGGATGGAGATGGTCAAAAACGAACGTGAAAGGAAAAACGAGGAGTGTTGTTTATGTACACGAAAAACAGTGATAGCGTTAAAATTGGCGTTGAACGCGCGCCGCACCGATCTCTCCTTTACGCGGACGGATTCGCTGACTGGGAGATAGAACGCCCTTGGGTTGGCGTGGTCAACGCGGCGAACGCGATAATTCCCGGTCACAATCATCTGGGAATTCTCGTACAGGCCGTCAAAGACGGTGTCTACGCCGCGGGAGGGCTGCCGATTGAATTTCCGACGATTGGCGTTTGCGACGGGATAGCGATGAATCACAGAGGGATGAAATACTCCCTTCCGAGCCGCGAACTGGTCAAGGATACCATCGAAACTATGACTTACGCGCACGGTTTCGACGCGCTTGTGATGGTGACGAACTGCGATAAAATCATTCCAGGCATGGCGATGTCGGCGCTGTCGCTCAATATTCCATCGGTAATTTTATCCGGCGGGCCGATGCTGCCCGGCCTGTACAAGGGCCGCCGCGCCGACCTGTCGAGCATATTCGAGGGGGTCGGCAAGAGCATAGCCGGCGATATGACCGAGAACGACATGAGGGAAATGGAACGCTCCGTTTGCCCGACATGCGGCTCCTGTGCCGGAATGTTCACAGCGAACACGATGAACTGCGTTTTGGAGGCACTGGGTCTGGCTCTGCCCGGCAATGGGGCGATCCCGGCCGTGTACTCCGAAAGAGTGCGCCTCGCGAAGGACGCGGGCAGAGCGATAATGAACCTCATCGAGCGTAATGTCTGCCCGAGGGACATCGTGACGCCCGACGCCATAAACAACGCGCTCGCTGTCGACGTCGCGCTGGGAGGCTCCACCAATACCTGCCTCCACATACCCGCTATAGCGCACCACGCTGGTTTTGACATCGCACTGTCCCTCGTCGACGAGGTAAGCCGGCGGACGCCTCACCTCTGCGGCATGAGTCCCGCCGGCAGTCACTTCATGGTCGACCTTCATCACGCCGGAGGCATTCCCGCCCTGATGGCGCAGCTTCTCGAAGGCGGGCTCGTCTCCGGCAAACCTCTCACGGCGACGGGGCGGACTGTGGCCGAAAACTTGGAGGGCGTGCGCGTCCTCGACCCGGAAGTCATCCGCCCTCTCTCGAACCCAGTCCACACCGAGGGCGGACTCGCTATACTTCACGGGAATATTGCGCCGAAAGGCTGCGTCGTCAAGCAGAGCGCGGTGCTGCCCGAGATGATGAAACACGAGGGCCCGGCGCGGGTGTTCGACGGGGAGGAAGCGGCGTTCGAGGCGATATCTTCGAGGAAGATAAAGCCGGGCGACGTGATAGTGATAATCAACGAGGGACCCAAGGGCGGCCCCGGCATGAGGGAGATGCTCCTTCCGACGTCTACGCTCGCCGGCCTCGGCCTCGATTCGTCGGTGGCGCTCATCACGGACGGACGTTTTTCCGGGGCCTCGCGCGGCGCATCAATAGGGCACGTCTCACCCGAGGCGGCGAGCGGGGGACCGATAGGGCTGGCGCGAGACGGTGACATCGTCAGGATCGACATCATCGCGCGCAGCATAGAACTCGCCGTATCCGACGAGGAACTCGCGTCGAGGGCGTCGAAAAATAAACCGGCGCTCAAACCGACTGGCAGCCCCTACCTGGATCGTTACAGGGAAAATGTCACCTCGGGAGCCGACGGGGCCATTTTCAAAGGAGAATAAATTATGGAAAGACGCGTCAGAAGAGTGAGAGTGACCGAAACCTGCCTCGTCCTGCTCACGATTTTAGCTGTGGGTTTCGTCCTGAGCAGGGCGGAGCGGGTCGCCATCCCTCTCACGCTGGCGTTCATACTGACTCTGCTCTTGTATCCGGTCGTGAAAGCGGGAGAACCTCACAAGATACCTCCTATAGTGATGGTGGTGGTCATCCTGGTCTGCTTTGTCGCCATATTCGCGCCGCTCGGCGTGTTCCTCAACTCCAGGCTCCAGAGTACTCTGGCGCTTTTGCCGGTGTATCACGGGAAACTGGTGAACCTTGGGAGGACGCTGCTGCAGAAATATCAGGTGCCGCCGGCGTTCTGGGACTCCATAAACTGGTACAACACGATGGGGCGGTATCTCGGCGGCATGACGGGCTTCCTGCTCAACTGGCTGGGCAATCTCGCGATGGTGATGGTGTTCCTCATTTTCATGCTTCTCGAGTCGCCTTACATGAAAAACCGGCTCGACGCCGCGTTTACAGGCGAGAACGGCGAGACCGTGGCACGCGTGTCCGACAAGATAGTGAGCCAGATATCGAAATACTTGCGCACGCTTGCCGTGATAAGTTTTTCGACGGGCATGTGCGTGTGGGGCGCACTGTGGGGTATCGGCGTCGATTTTGCCATCACGTGGGGCGTGCTGGCGTTCGTGCTGAACTTTATACCGACGCTGGGCTCGATAGCTGCCTCGGTGCCGCCGATCCTGGTAGCGATAGTCCAGTATTATCCGGATCCCACGCCTGCCGTCCTGACGTTCCTGGCGCTTCTCGCGATTCAATTCACTATAGGAAATATACTCACGCCTAAGATAATGGGCGACACACTCGACCTGAGCCCGGTCATTATCTTGATATCGCTGATGTTCTGGGGAATCATCTGGGGCGTTGTGGGCGCGCTTCTCTCGGTTCCGATAGCTGTGATGATAAAGATAATCTGCGAGAACGTCGCGGCTCTGGACTTCGTGGCGATACTCATGAGCGCGCCGAAGGAGAGCCACACGCCAGAGGAGGCGCGGCCTTGATAGCGGGCGTGGGCGCGGATCTGTGCGCGGTCTCGCGAATGAAGCGGGCCGTGCAGAACGATTATTTTATGAGGAAGGTTTTCGTCACGGAAGAGATAGAATACGCCATGACTCGGGGCGAACCCGCGAGGCATTTCGCCGCCGCCTTCGCGGCCCGCGAGGCGCTCGCCAAAGCGACCGGGCTCGGTATATCCGGCGTGGGACTGTCGGCCGCATGGGTCAGGCGCACGGATAGGGGGCCTATTTTCATGATGGACGGCGAGACTTCGGAAAAACTAAAATCCCTGGGTGCCGATAAATGTTGGCTCTCCCTGACGCACGAGGGAGATTTCGCGCTCGCGTTTGTCGTGCTGGAGGGCGCGGGATGAAATATTACTACGGAACAGAGGCAGTCAGGGCTGCCGACAAAAAAGCCTCGGAAGAATTGGGCGTTCCGGGCGAGGCGCTGATGGAGAACGCAGGGCGTGCGGCAGCTGAGATCATAGCTGCGCGCTATCCCGACGCGGAATCGTTTCTCGTGCTGTGCGGCCCTGGAAACAACGGAGGGGACGGGTTCGCCGCCGCGCGGCATCTCGACATCATGGGCAGGAAGGTCAAAATCATCGCCGTCCGCGCGACATCAGAATACACCGGCGAGGCGCTCTTCGCGGCAGCCGCGGCTGAGCGCTGCGGAATAAAAATCCTTCGCTCGCGCGATATGACCGACGCCGGGATAACGGCCTTACTCGAAACGTCCATTGTGGTGGACGCCCTTCTCGGCGTCGGCGCGAGCGGCGAGCCCAGAGGCGAAGTCGGGCGCCTCATTGAGCTGTCCGCCGGACGCGCACGCACGGTCTCTTTGGATATCCCCAGCGGCGTTGACGCGGACACGGGAGAGACCGGCGCGGTTTCGTTCCGCGCGGAGCTGACGATTTCTTTCCTCGCACTGAAACCTGCCCACGCGATAGCGCCTGGAGCCTTGAGGTGCGGTGAGACCGTGACGGCTGGCATCGGTGTGAAACCATCGCTGGCGCTCGGCGCGGAACCGTCGCTGATAGGATATGACGCCTCTGATATCCCGGCCATGTTCCCCCGGCACGCGGCAAATATTCACAAAGGCTCTCGCGGCTCACTTCTCATCGTGGGAGGATCGTCGAATTTCAGAGGCGCGCCTGTGCTGTCAGCCCTCGCCGCATTAAAAGCCGGATGCGGCCTGGTCGCTCTCGCGGCGCCGGAGAGCGTGATAGCCTCGGCGGCCTCACTGCTGCCGGAAGCCATCTTCGTCCCGCTTCCGGAGGAGGACGGACATGTTTGTTTCGCCGGCTTCGAGGAGGCCCTCTTCCCCTTCGCCGATAAATTCGACGCGCTCGTCCTTGGTCCGGGACTGGGACTGAGCAATGACGCTCAGAAGGTCTCGCGTTTGTTGTACGGCGCGTGGAGCAGACCCATGCTCATAGACGCGGATGCGCTCAAGACTGGTTATGAAATGCGGAGAGAGGACGCGGTCGCGACGCCGCACGCGGGGGAAGCGTCGTTTATTCTGAGCATTTCGCCGACCGAAGTGGAAAGACACAGGCTGCGTTCATGCCGAAAACTCGCGGAGAAATTCGGCGTCGCGCTTCTGAAGGGCCCCCGCACTCTCATTTCGAACGGCACAAATATGAATGCCGTGCTTGAAGGCGGCCAAGAGTTGGCCGTGCCTGGTTCCGGCGACGTACTGTCGGGAACGATCGGCGCCTTCCTCGCGGCGGGACTGAAACCAATCGACGCCGCGACCTTGGGGGCCGTAGTTCACGGAACCGCCGGAGGCCTCGCCGCCTCTGGAAGTGCAAACGGCGCGCTGGCGCGCGATATAGCGGGAGCGATAAAAAATTGTACTATTTAAAAAGGCGTAAAGCAGGCCGTTCTTCGACACAGCCCGTCAAGACGCGATTCGGAGGGCCCATGATGACGTTTTTCAGCCTAGCTCTGGCTGGAGTTTTCATAGCCGTTTTCAAATCGAAAAATCCGGAAATGAACATCAGGCCAATCGTGACAATGTTCGGAGCCGTAGCTCTGGGATGCGCGATAATGACCCTAATATCCCGAAGAAAAAAAGACAATGACTAAGAAAGAAAAAGAGAGGAAAAAAAATAAAGAGGGCGCAGGGAGCAGGCTCCCTGCCGGGGTCTGGGGCAGAGCCCCAGAGTCTTGGCTTTTGACTTGCGGATTCCCCGATATCTCAGTCGATGACGAAAATGGAACGAAAAAAATAGGCACGCTTCTGGCCGCTGAAATATACGGAGGCCTCTCCGTACTGCTGACCGGCCCGCTCGGCTCGGGCAAAACCACGCTCGTCAGTGCTGCCGCCGGCGCGCTGGGCATCAAGTCCATCAAAAGCCCCACGTTCACAACCATGTCCGTCCACAGCATAACCGCGCGGGAATTCAACCTAGTCCACGCCGACCTCTACAGACTGGATTCCGGCCAAATCGGTCTCGACACGGAACTCCAGTTCGAGGAATACCTGTCGGAATGCCGCGCGGTTTTGTTCGTCGAATGGGGCGAGAGATGGGACGCGCCAGGAACGGATTGCTGGAAGATTGATATTTCATCGCCCGATTCGTCGAACTCCGACGCGAGACGCTTCGGCTTCAGGTCTTTCGGCGAGGACGCGTCGCGGCATCTAGCGAACGCCTACGGCAGGATGCTCGACGCCGCCGCGGAATGGAGACGGCATTGCTGACGCTCGCCATCGACTGCGCGCTGCGGCGCATTGAATTGGGCTTGTCCGACGGACATAAGACCTTTGGCGAACTCTCCTGCGACGCAGGGACGAGACAGGCAGAACTCCTGCCCATGTCCGTGTCGAATTTTCTGTCGCTATTCGGATATACTGTAAAAGATGTAGGCCTGATCGCCGTCACTCAAGGCCCGGGCTATTTCACCGGCATCCGCGTGGGCATCTCATACGCTGCCTCGCTCGCCGAAAGCGTCGGCGCGCTTGTCGTCGCAGTGCCGACGCTGCTTGCTATGGCCCTCCCCCTGCTCGGTATGTTCAAATCCGCCGGCGTGCCCATGACGGTCGCTCCGCTCATTCCAGCGGGCAGAGACTCGCTTTATGCCGCCGTTTACGGGTATAAGGACGATAAAATAACGGCTTCATTGGAACCGTCTCACATAAAGACTTCCGATTTTATGGATGTCATCGCTGCTTTCGACGCCGATCATCAGCCCATTCTGACCGGTGTAACGCTCCCCGTGGAACCGGCATCGCACGATTACGCCATGATAACGCCGCCCCCCTTGATGTCGTCCGGCATATTGGAAGCCGCGCGCACACTAGCTCCTATCGATCCTGCCGAAATTCGCGCGGTTTATCTGAGGGAACCGGGTTAGGCCTTCGCCTTCGCGCTTTCATACTCCCAAATCATCGGCACGCGCCGGAACGTTGTTGCGAAAATTTTGTGTGTGAATGAGTCCGGCGCGTCTTGTGCCGATGACGCGAATGCTTATGTTCTTTTCCGTCTTGCGCTATACGGTCAGAATCACTTTCTGAACGTTGTCCCTGTTGGCGTCGATATGCGCGTAGGCGTCGGCGGATTTTTCCAAAGGGAACTCGTTCGTTATCAGAGTTTTTAGGTCGACTTTTTTATCCGCGAGCAGGCGGATGGCGTCGACATAGTCCTCGTGCAGATACATTAGAGTGCCCGCGAGCGAATACTCGCGGTCCTGCACGTTCGCCATGTTGACGTTGACCTTGCTGCCGTAGACGCCGACGATAACGATGACGATTCCCTTGCGCGCCAGGTCGAGAGCCTGGTTTATACCGGCCTCGGCCGCCGTGCACTCGTAGATTATGTCCGCTCCGTCGGTGCCGAATTTTTCGGTCATGTACCCGCCCAGGTCAGTTTTCGCGACGTTGACGGAATTTTCCAGCCCGCATTTTTTCGCCAGTCCCAGCTTGAACTCGGACACGTCGGTTATTATCACGTCCTTAGCGCCCAACGCGCGCGCGCTCTGAGCGGTGACGTTGCCGATGGTTCCGGCCCCTATAACCAGGACGCGTTTGCCCTCCACTCCCTGCGGCGCTCCGCGCTTTACGGCGTGAACGCCGACGGAAAGAGGCTCTATCAGGGTTCCGGTTTTGAAGTCGGCATCGTCGGGGATTTTATAGAATAGATCGGCGTCTGCCGCGTAAAACTCGGAGGACGCTCCCGCTTCCTGGCAGCCGAGCACCTTGAGGTGATTGCAGATGTTATAATGCCCCGATCTGCACTGATAACAGGTTCCACAAACGTGCTGAGGACGCAGAACTACGCGATCGCCGACCGCGAGCCCCGACGCCTTGGCCCCCAGTTCGAGTATTTCGCCGGCGGCCTCGTGCCCCATAACTATGGGACATGAGACGAACGGATGTTTGCCGTAGTAGGCGTGGATGTCGGAACCGCATATCCCCACGGCGCGCACGCGGATGAGCGCCTGATGTTCGCCGCAGACCGGCTTGGGCGCGTCGAGTATCTCAAATTTTCCGGGTTCTCTCAACATTACCTGTTTCATTGCGATATTTCCTCCCTTAATAAAGTTTACAGACAGACATGACCTACGTCGATGATGAGACCGGCGCTCAATTGCGGGCGAACCGGACACACTCCGCCGCGCGCACCATATATGTGACCTGTCTGTCATTCAAGCCGAGTGTGATTTTGTGCGCAATCAGCATGATGAGGATTCCGCCGCCGCCTCCATGTTCTCAAGCAACTTCTGGTTCTTCTGGGAACGGGAACCGTACAGTCTGGCCGAAAACACAGTGATGATTTCCTGCATATCCTTGGCAAGATCTTCTTCAAAGCTCGCATCTTCGCCTTGATTCAAAATCACCACTTCCACGCTCTTGGCTTCACAAATGGCAAACACCAGTTCCGCGCCAAAACGCAGCAGCCTGTCCTTGTGTGTGATGACCAAGCGCCCGACCTGTCCATCCAGGATCGCCGCAAGCAGACGCTTTAATCCTTTTTTGTGATAATTTATTCCAGAACCCAGGTCGGAGATAACCTCAAAAATCCATCCCTGACGAGCGCAATAAAGTTCCAGCACCTGCTTTTGCCGTTCCAGATCGTCACTCTGATCATGACTGGAAACACGGGCATAGGCAACCGTTTTGCGGCTCTGATCCGACTTTGCGCGAACCAGCGAAGGACACAACTTCGCAAGATCATAGCGGCGATGCCCGCCCGCCGTGTGCTCCGCGGAAATCTTGCCCTGCCGCTCCCAACGCCGAAGCGTAGTGATGTCCACTCCCAACGCTTGCGCTGCCTCACCGATACTCACTAATCTATCCATTAATACAGACTAACATAGATTTACACAGATTGTCAAGAACCCAAATCCGCAGGCTGACGAGTTTAAATTCCTGTGAATGTTGTATATTCTTGGATTCACGAGATTCGAGCTTTTCACCCATTGGGTGAAAAGCTCGAATTTGTTTAAATTCGCATTATCACTGGATTCAGCGCCATTATAAAGTGCTTAACCTGCGGATTTGGGTGGAGATGAACAGGTTGACATTGATTAATTCCTCTCGTATTTCCATTAAACCCACATTCGGCAGTTGCGTTTTTTTAAAAGTTATTTTCCAGAATCGCAATAATATCATCGGTGCTCAAAGAAAATTTTTAATGTGTCTTGACGATAATTCAATAAACAAAAAAGA
>JAITRO010000218.1 GCA_031288335.1 Synergistaceae bacterium
TCCATCGAGGCGTTGCCGGCCCGTTCGCCGAGGCCGTTTATCGTGCACTCTACCTGACGCGCCCCGGCCCTCACCGCGGCGAGCGAATTCGCCACGGCGAGGCCGAGGTCGTTGTGACAGTGCACCGACCATATGACCCCCGGCTTGTTTACGCGCGCGATCACCGTCCTGCAGAAACCTTCGAACTCGTGAGGCATGGCGTAACCGACGGTATCGGGGATATTGCAGGTCGCGGCGCCCGATTCTATGGCGAGCGAAAAGACCCTGACCAGGAAATCCATGTCGGAACGACTGGCGTCCTCGGCCGAGAACTCGACGTCGGGGGTGATGGCGCGGGCGAATTTCACCCCGTTTTCGACTTCCTTCAAAACTTCGTCCGGGGTGAGTTTGAGCTTGTATTCCATATGAATGGGGCTGGTAGCGATGAAGGTGTGTATCCTCGCCCGCGCCGCGCCCCGCAACGCCTCGCCGGCTGCCGCGATGTCGCTCTCCCTTGTGCGGGCAAGCCCCGCGATGACGGGCGTGCGCACCTCGGCGGCCACCGCCGCCACCGCGTCGAAATCGCCCTTCGATGACGCGGGGAAACCGGCCTCGATGATGTCGACGTTCAGGCGTTCGAGAGCGCGGGCTATCTGCACTTTCTCGCCCGTGTTGAGGTTGATGCGCGCCGCCTGCTCGCCGTCGCGCATCGTCGTGTCGAAAATACGCACAACGTCTTCCGGTCGAGCCATGTTCAATACTCCGGCGATTCCTTCGCGACCATCCACGGCATCATGCCGCGCAACCCTTTGCCCACCGTCTCGATCAGCTGTTCGCGTTCGGCGGCGACCCATTTTTTCATCCTGGGACGTCCCGCCCTGTTCTCCAGAATCCAATCCTTGGCAAAGCTTCCGTCCTGTATCTCGCAGAGTATCTTTTTCATGTTGGCCCTGGTGGCGTCGTCGACGACCCTCTTGCCGGAAACCGCGTCGCCGTACTTGGCGGTATCGCTGACGGAGTAGCGCATCCAGGTGAGGCCTCCCTCGAAGATGAGGTCGACTATCAGCTTGACCTCGTGCAGGCACTCGAAGTACGCCACCTCGGGCTGATATCCCGCCTCCACCAGTGTGTAGAAACCAGCTTTGATGAGTTCGCTGAGCCCGCCGCAGAGGACAGCCTGCTCGCCGAAGAGGTCGGATTCGGTCTCTTCCTTGAACGTGGTCTCCAGTATTCCGGCCCTGCCGGCTCCGATGCCAACTCCGTAGGCGAGCGCAACGTCCCGGGCCCTGCCGGACGCGTCCCGAAAGACGGCCAGGAGTGCCGGAACGCCCTTGCCCTCGGCGTACATCCGGCGGACGATATGGCCGGGGCCTTTGGGTGCGATCATGAAGACATCGTTATTCTTTGACGGCACAACCTGCCCGAAGTGCACGGCAAACCCATGGGCGAAGGCGAGCGCCGCGTCGTCCTTCATATTCGGCGCGACTTCCTTATTATAGATGTCGGCCTGAATGTGATCGGGTATCAAGAACATGATGATGTCGGCGCGTTTCGCGGCCTCAGCAACTGCGAGCACCTCAAACCCGTCGTTTTTGGCGGTCTCGCGAGACTTGCTCCCATCGTGCAGGCCGATGACAACCGATATGCCGCTGTCCTTAAGGTTCTGAGCGTGCGCGTGTCCCTGGCTTCCGTAACCGAGTATAGCCACTGTTTTTCCCGATAAAACTTTCAGATTGGCATCCCTGTCGTAATATACTTTCGCCATAGCAAAAACCCCTCTCAATATAAGATGTGGATCGTGTCTCTACACAGCGTCGCAGGAGAGCGTTTCTCCCTCCGCCATGAGAATTCCCATGTCGTAATTTTCCCTCCGGCGTTTATCGCCGCGGGACGTTTCTCCATTCCTGAAACCGGCGCGGCTCAGTGCGACCGAGCCGGAACCGGCTTTTTCGAGTATGCCGTAAGCGCGCAGCGCCTCGGTGCAGGCCTGCATCTTGCCTTCGTCGCCGGTCACCTCTAGCGTCAGCGCGTCGCTTCCCATATCGACCACCCGGCATCTGAAGACGTCGGCAATCTGAAGTATATGAGGGCGCGTCTCCATGTTTGCCTTGACTTTGATGAGAGAAAGCCAACGCTCGACGAATTTTCCGCCATGATTGAGGTTTTCGACCGAAATCACCTCGACGAGCTTGGCGAGCTGCTTTTCCACCTGTTCGTGAGCCCACTCGTCGGCGTCGACCACTATAGTGAAGCGCGATATGCCCTTGGTGTTCGTCTGTGACACGCTAAGGCTGGCGATGTTGTAATTGCGCCTGTAGATGAGGCTCGCTATCCTCATTAACACGCCCGGACTGTCCTGTGTAAGCACGCTGAAAGTACATCTCATGATTTTTCCTCCGTCTCCCGATAATCAGGCAAAATAAATGCGCGAAAGCACTAAAAAAGCCGGGCCCCCTAAGGGTCCCGGCCCGGCTTCGACTAATGCTGATTCAAGCACCAATCGGCCTCGGGCGGGACCCGCGGCTAAGTACCAGAACCAGAATTATCACGAAACTGGCGGCTATGTTCATATACAACGAAATCCCTCCTCCCGGCCTTGAATTATGACACGCACTCAAATCGAATACCATTTTATATGCGATACGACGCCCTGTCAATAGCGTTCTTGAACTCCATAACTACTCAGGTCTTGACATTTTGAGCTATCGGAGATGAGAAACAGAATTTGAGGATTGCAAAATACGTTAAGTTCAGGTAAGCTTTTCATGAAAAATATAGATCTAATTACATCCAAGGCAGGGGAAAATGAATGTTCAAGTCCTCAGTTTTGACACGGGAAGAATTTCACAAGATATATGAGCAGGAAGAGGAAGCAGTATATGCCTTTTTCCTGACGTTGGCATCTCGGATATAAGAACTTGAACGGCGCCTTGGGATGAACAGCACAAACAGCTCCAAATCTCCCTCGTTAGATGGTTTGGCAAAGCGTAGACCAAAGCCAAAGAGCCTTCGGGAAAAAACCGGCAGAAAAACCGGAGGACAGGAAGGTCATCCAGGGTTACAGTACAGTGGGGGCAGAAAGAAAAGCCTAAAGATAAGCGCAGAATTGTACGATATATAGTATATGAGCACAGATTACAGCCGACAACTGAGTAGAGAATATGAACGAGCGAC
>JAITRO010000109.1 GCA_031288335.1 Synergistaceae bacterium
TCCCCGTCGACGAAACTCCGCGACGACAAATCGTGCCCGAACAGATTATATTGTACAGGTTTTTCCATGATTTTTTCCGCGTAATGCGAGATTCTGAAATTCGCCCCCAACAGTTTCACATCGATCGCTCCTTCATGCACCGCACATTCCGGGGGAAGGGTTGGAAGCAGATCGGCTCTGTCGTGATTTCCGAGGACAATGATAATTTTTCGGTGCGGTGCGAGAAGTATATTTATCAGTCTTCCGGCGGCGAGGGAGTACCTGCCGGCTTCAGCCGGATACAGACCCAGTTTAATGTCATCGGCGATGTCTCCCGTGTGCACAACCACGGATGGATTGATTCTCCGCAGAGTCCTTGCCAGATACCCGTACATACCGGTGGGAGTGTCTGAGATGTGAAGAATTTTCCCGAGTCCGTCCATTTTTTCGGGCAAATATCCCAGCCTGACGAGACTGATGTCGGAAAATTCCACGAACAGCCGTTTGATTTTCACCGGATCGAACGTCCGCCGCAATTTTGACAGCAAAAAACTTTTTAACGAGGGCCTTTTTTTCATTTTTGCTCCCCAATCGAACGGGCGTTATCTCGAACCGTTATACATGTACATATATATTTATCGACATTGAACCACTTAAACTTTATTGATTTTGCCATGACTGAATAGTTATCTCAGATATAACCAGAGATTTTGATCTCTTTATAATATTGAGAAGTTACGCTGGGAAAATAATATAGAAATCACAGGTTCAAGTTCTATATATAGTGCTTCAGCAAGCAAAAGAACGCTTATTAATAGCTTATTATTTGCATTAAATTGACATATTCCTGTAAATTCTATAAAATTACGACATGAACAAGTATTGAGATTAATAAAACAATAAAGACTAGAGAGGAGAATAATAATGATTTTTACTGACGCGTACCAACATTGTCACATAGCCCCACCCCCCCCCTCCCCGTACACACATATATTCAATCCTGCCTTAACAAGGGTAACCCTTGTAATCCGAAGTTTTTATCCAAAATTTCATCTCTTCCGAAAATCGAAAAACGTTTTTTATCTTTATCCGGTAGCATGGGAAAAATGTTTCCTGTAAGTTTGTGTGTCATTAAGGATTTTTGAAATGATCGATAGACTTGCCGCAAAGCTTAAGGAAAAGTTCATAGACGAGACGATAATGCGTAAAGTGCTGTATCTGCTTGCCGCCGCGCATATCGGACTATTGTTCCTCACGACTTTCAATCAGTCTCTGTGGGTGGACGAAGTAAGTACACTTAGTATGATAAAATTCCCGTTCGGCAAATTGTGGGAGATTGTGACGATGGATGTTCACCCTCCAATGTATTTTTTCTATTTAAAATTGTTCGTCGACACAATTACCGCGATTATGCCGTTTACAACAATAACAGCGGCAAAAATCGCGTCAATTTTACCTGTAATCGTATTGGTTATCCTTGGCAAAACAAAAGTCGCCAAAAACTGGGGCAAGCTATGCGGGGCAGTATTCGCTTTTTGCATGACGGCAATGCCGCATATGCTTAACTACGGTACGGAAATCAGAATGTACTCGATCGGATTGCTATTTGTTACGTTGAGTTTCATATATGCCTACGAAACGGCAAAAGAGCCTAAGTTACGTAAATTCGTTTTGCTGACGGCATTTTCCGCGTTAAGTGCATGGACGCATAACTTTAGTTGTGTATCGGCGGTATTTATATACGCCGCACTCGCCGTTTGGTTTTTGCGGAAAGGCGATAAAAGACAGTTATTGATATTGCTTGTGTCGGGAGTAGGTGTTGCCGCGCTGTATTTGCCATGGTTATCGACCGCATTGACCGCTTTTAAAAATGTCAGCGGCGGTTTTTGGATTGAGGATATAACGCTGAGAGACTTTATCAGGTATGTCTTATTTGCATTTAAAATTCAAAGCAGAAACAATCAATATTCTGAGTTAGTTTCATCAATAATATTTTGCCTGATAGTCCTTGCGGTGTGGATGCGTTTTCCGTTTTCGCGCTCGAAGAAAAACGATAAAAGAACGCTTAACGTTCACTTTGCATTATCCGGCGCTGCCGTTCCGGTTTGCACCGCGCTTGTGGGAATAATAGTTTCTTATTTGGTTACGCCTGTATTCGTAGAAAGATATATGTTCCCCGCGTTCGGTTGTTTTTGGCTTGCGTTTGCCATTTCTCTAACTGACAATACAAATGACCGAGCCGCGAGTGAGAACCGAAAATTGGCTGTCAACTCCGCTTTGCTCGTCGTTGTGATAATGACCGGGCTTAGCAGTTTATCGTCTGCTTACATCGAATATAAAATGTACAACAATTTGCGGATTACTCAACAGGAAATATTTGACAATATTGGCGAGAATAACGCCATTATAACGGATAATTATGAGATTGCGAGAATAACAGCTTATTTAACAGACGTGCAATCCATTTATAATTTCAATCTCAAACTCTACTCGCAAGCAGCGGCTGAACTGTATTCAAGCATATATCCCAATATCAAGAACATATCTGGTTTGAGCATGCTTAAAGCTGTTCAAGAGAATCACTCCAGGACCTGGATTTTGTTTGATTCACTTAATAACGATGCGGATGAATTAGCACGATATGATGAATTAGCACGATATTGCGGTTATCACGGCATCAAGTACAAATACATGGGCAAATATAACTACGAAAAATATACGTTTTTTGCAGTGACAATGTAAAGCGATACAGTCCGCAACTGACAGACGTGATATTTCCGCCTGCCAGTTGCGCTCATTAATGAATGCGTATTGATTTTGATAAGCCGCTTGGATAATATGAAAGTTGAAAATCGCTGTGCTTTACGAAGATGCTTCACACTAACGCGAGATTCCCTCAAACATAACAACAATCTTCGCAAGACAGACGCATCAGAATTATTGAACCGTTGGTATCACTCAATTGATAAATTGGGCGTCCAATTCAAACGCTTGAGTGATTGCAAAACTTTACGGTGTCTGATGCGTTTGTCTTGCAAATCTCCCTTACCAGTATTGACAGTTAACGGGAAGTAAGATATATTGCCGCGGTAAGCGTTGGCACAGCAGTCATTATTATAATTTCAGACAAGAAACAACGTGTTGGAAGGTATCATGAGTGAACGTGGTATAGACGACGGCAGTATTTTAATTGTATCTTTTATCATCTTTAAATCTGAAAGAAGGTGCGCCTGGGAACATAAGGTGAAACGATAGGGCATTTATTTTGTTTCCTGACAATGGCAAGTTGGGCGTATCATTAATGATGAAAAGTCATAATAATAGGGGAGATAATTTTGAAGAGATTTTCGATTATGATGGTGTTCAGCGTTGTTTTCTTGTGTATTGCCACAGCGGCAGCGACGGCCTCCGCGGCGCCGGAGTTTACCCTTCGTTTCGCGGGCCAGCTGCCGCCCGAACATCCCGGCACAGGATACATGAACCAGATAGCGAAAGAAATTCTCGAAAGGTCCGGCGGACGCATAGAGATTAAGGTCTACCCGGCAAACCAGCTCGGAGATTATGGGCTCGTGCACCAGGAACTCATCAAGGGAACCATCGACATGGCCATGATATCCGTTCCGGGTGACATCGACCCGAGGATGAATTTCGTCTACATTAACGGTTACGCGACAGATTATGACACGCTCGAAAAAGTCTTCGAACCGGGAAGCTGGGCGTATAAAAAAATGAACGAATTCAACCAGGCCCTGGGCGTGAAATTTCTCGGCTTCAACGTGGAAGGTTTTATCGGCATCGCCAGCACCAAGGCGCTTGTGGAGCCGCTCAATCCGGCGGTAGACAAGGGCGTTCTCTGCCGCGTGCCCAACATGTCGGCCTATCAGCTCCCGGCCGAGGCCATGGGCTTCCGCACAATGACCATCCCCTATTCCGACCTTTACACTTCACTCCAGACAGGAGTCGTTGACGCTGTCGACGGCCTTCCGCCGGCGGCGGCTTACTCAATACTGAAAGACGTCACAAAGTATTGGTACGCGCTGAACTACTCCATCGAATGCGAACCTTATTTCATCAGTATGAAGACATGGGAGAAACTGAAGCCCGAGGACAGGGACATGATCGAGGAAGTAGTCTCCGCAATAGCCGCCAAGAGCGTTCCGCTCGCCAAGACCGAGGACGAAAGATACATGAAACTGATGGAAGAAGCCGGCATCCAGGTATTCAAATATTCAGAGGAAGAACTCCTTCCGCTCATGAAGGCTGTAGCGACCACTTGGCCCGCGTTGGCTAACACCATGACTAAGGAATTTGTCGATGAATTCGTCAAGGAACTGGCGCCTAAATAAATTGGCCTGTGCCGTACGCGAATAAACTAAGCAAACTTAAATAATCCCTTTGCACGGCAGGCTGCCTGATGTGCGGCGGCCTGCCGGTCGTTATCTGCCTGCGTTCTCTCATTTCATTTCTCAGACTGCGGAGGGTCATACAAATGGGTGAAGCTTTCAAAAAAAATATTTTAGACAAAGTGCTTGTCGGCTTTTTTTCGTTGATATTAGTTATCAATTCGTTAGCAATGACACTAATGATAACCTGCGCAGCGCTCGCCAGATACGTGTTTAAATTCAATTTCTACGGATATGACGAAATTGTGGTGCTTATAGCGTTCTGGATGTACTTTATGGGCGCGGCGTATGGAGCGTACAACAATACCCACGTTACAGCGGACATAATCGACGCGTATTTTCCGCCGGGCGTCGCTAGAAAGATACTGACGTTTCTGCGGTGGCTCATCACCAGCGTGGCCTGCGGTCTCTTCGTATACTACGGCTACGGATACATCAAATTCAGTTTCATGGGGCCGTTGGAAAACTTCATGGCCATCCCAAAAAGCATGGTGTGGCGAATACCCCTCTGGACATCGCACGCCGCTATATTCTTCGGCCTTATATTTATGGAAATATATTTCCTGCGAAATCTTGTCCTCAGCGCGGACGCCCTTTTCAGGAGGCGGGAAGCATGATTTATATAGCTCTTCTGATACTTATCGCGGCTCTTTTGATGGGAGTTCCGGTTCCGGTGAGCTTTATGGCATCGTCGGCGTGGCTGATATATTTCGGCGGCCCTGACGGCATGGGTTATAACCCGGCACAGCTCCTTCCTCATGGATTTTTGCAGATGTCCTCCGTTTCCCTCATGGCCATAGCGATGTTTATTATTGCTGGAGGTCTGATGGAAAAAGGGAAGATCGGCGAAAAACTGATAGACATGGTTGATGTGTTCTGCGGAAGCGTCAAGGGCGGGCTCGGAGTGGTGGGAACGGTTTCCTGCGCCGTATTCGGCTCCATAACCGGAGCCGCTTGCGCCACTCTTTCCTGCATAGGTTCGATAATGTTTCCGCGCTTCGAAAAGGCCGGATATCCAAAGGGGCATACGGCGGCACTCATGGCGAACGCTTCTCTGCTCGGCCTCTTGATTCCGCCCAACGCGACTCTCATTATCTTCGCGTGGATAAGCGGCCAATCGGTGCTGGCCTGTTTCCTCTCCACAGTTTCGGCAGGCCTGCTCGTTACTGTTCTGATATCGCTTGCCAATATTTGGTTGCTGCGCGATAATCCCTCCGTCTTGGTGGCACATAAGCGCACCTCAAAAGAAAAATTTTCTCTCTTTAAAGTCCGCGGATTTCAGGCGATTCCGGCCCTCATGCTTCCAGTGCTGGTACTGGGCACAATTTATGGAGGCATAATGACGCCCACAGAGGCATCCGCGCTCGCGGTGCTATACGCCATACCGGTTGGGATGTTCGTTTACAAGGGCCTCACTCTCAGGGGGCTTCTCGACTGTCTCGTGGAATCGGGAGTTACCACCGGGGTCATAATGATCATGCTCTATTCCGTCTCCATGCTCAGCCGCCTGTACATACTCGAAGATCTGCCCGGAAAGGTGCTGCATCTTTTTTATTCAGTCTCGACAAACAAATGGGTCATAATGGGCATGATAAACATATTTCTGGTCATAATGGGGATGCTCATGGATGATATCAGCGTGGTCACCCTGACCACTCCGATACTGATGCCGATCATAACCGAGCTTGGTTTCAGCCCCATTCACTATGCCGCCGTCGTGGGAGTCAACACGGGTCTTGGATGCATCACGCCGCCGGCCGCTCCCGTGCTCTATCTTTCCGGCAGGCTCTCCAACACTCCAATCAATGAGATGATGAAACCGACGCTGTGGTTTATACTTCTCTGCTGGGTGCCGGCGTTGATATTCGTGGCGTATTTCCCAAAACTCGTCCTCTTCCTCCCGCACATTGTGCTGCAGACGCCCTGGTAGGACGAGGATGTTTGGAATATGGGATCCGTCAAAGAGGGCTTCTCTGAATTTTTACAGAAATGTCTTTGCCGCTGCGGCTTTTGCGGCGTTCGCGGCGGCGCTCGCAACAAATCACCCATTTGCTTACGGAATGGTTCTGATCTTCGGCGCCCTGTCCAGAACCGCTATAAAGAAAGACTGGAAAAACCCGGCATTCTCATATCGCTTCCCATGGCTTGCGCGTTCGCCCAAATATGAGGAAGCCGAGCCGCCTCACTCGGAGAACGGGTCCCAGTGAGACGGCTCGGCGTGCCTGTCTTTGCGCAGTGCTGTTTCGGGGAGGGTTATTACTTCAATGTCGTCATGGAAACCACGCCGTTCATTATTTTCTTCCCAGACGCGCTCCTCTTTATGTGTCTTCCGCGTCCGCCGACCGGCGCGCGGCGCGTCATTTTTTATCCATCTGTACCTGTATCGCCGCCGCACCACACCTGGCAACAGCCCGAACTTGGCCAGCAACACCATGGCAAGTATGAAAAAAATCACTATGCCAAGGATGAAAGGCATCAAAAAAATCACTATGGCGATGATTATCGATAAGCTCAAAAATCCCTGCATGGCAAACCTCCTCATTTGATTGTATCATATCGGCTTATCATCGACTTATCATTAGAAATTATAAAACATCGAACACGTGCGGAATCTAAGATTTTGATCCCGCGGTTTTTCTTTCGATAAACTAAAGTATAGACTTCAGTATGGACGTTGACATTAGCGAGATACTTCATCAAACGCGCAAAATATCATACTCCAAACTGAGAATGTATAAATTCGGCGTTATGCGGTAACATAAAATACGAAATTATATCACTGAAAGCTGTCGAGTTTCTGGTAAAATTGTTTTGTTGTTTTATGCGGCAAAAATATTATACGATTGGGGGTAACACCCATGTGAGAAAAACGCGCCTTAAAGAGCATTTTCATCGCGCCGTTTCAGGAAAAAATTCTTTTCGCTAATGAGGTGAATATTAATGAAGAAGACATGTATTGCCATCATTCTGGCAGCGGTTATTTCGGTTTCGGCGACGGCCTTCGCGGCCCCGGCGGTTAAGCGTTCCGATTACTTCATAACGGTGCTCACGGGCCCGTCGAGCGGCATTTATTTCCCGATAGGCGGAGCGTTCGCTACGTTCCTCGGCAGCATCGGCTACGACACTTCGGCAACCGCCACCGGCGCGACTGCCGAAAACATAAATGCGCTTCTGACCGGACAGGGAGAGATGGCCATAGCTATGGCGGACTCGGTCATACAAGCCATCGAGGCTTTTGGCGCTTTCGAGGGCAAAAAGCCGGCAACCGACCTGCGCGCGATGATGGGACTGTGGCCGAATTACTGCCAGATAGTCACCACCGCCGACTCCGGGATCAAAAAATTCGAGGACATGAAGGGCAAGCGCGTGGGAGTCGGAGCGCCAAATTCAGGGGTGGAACTCAACGCGCGGATGATGTTCGAGGCCCACGGCATGACTTACGGCGACTGCAAAGTCGACTATCTCAACTACGGTGAAGCCATCGATCAGATGAAAAACGGGCTCTGCGACGTGGCCTTCGTCACCTCCGGCCTGGGCAACGCCACGATATTGGAATTGGGAACGTCGAAGAAAATATCGTTCGTGCCGGTCGAGGGCGAAGCGCTCAAGAAGCTCATCGAAAAGTATCCCTTCTATATCGAGGCCACGATCCCCAAGGAGATCTACAAGTCCGATAACGACACGACGACGGCGGCTGTCATGAATATAATGCTCGTCAGCAAATCGCTGCCCAATGAAGTCGTTTACGACCTGCTCGAAAACATCTATTCCCTGGCTGGGCTCGATGCCATTCAGGCGTCTCACGCCACGGCGAAAGCGAATATCACGCCCGGGACGGCTCTTCGCGGCATCGAGGGCACTTCGGTGCTGCTCCATGACGGCGCCGCTCAGTATTACAAGGACAAGGGCGTGACGGAATAATAAACCGGCGCGGCAAAAACCGGGGATTTTGGCCATCATTCCCCGGTTTTTTTCTCATGACAATCGCGCTCCTTTTTGCGGCGGCGCGCACGGGCGCAGCACAGCCGCCCATAGCGGATGACGGCGTTTACCTTCGGATAAGGGACTGGAAAACGGGGGAGATAATGGCCGAATCTCCGGCTTCGGTCGGAGGCGAGTTATTTTTCGGATGGATACACTCCCTCGAACACATTCCGTGGAATGAGCATTATCATATTGACGAAAATCTCGGCCTGATACTGGACACAATTACGTTTCCAGCGTTCGGGGCCGGTATTCCCGAAAACAAGGGGCGCGCCGCCTATGTGAAGGACGGCCTGATTCACATGGAAGAAATAGGACAGCGTTTCGAAGAACTTGACTGGCTCAACTCAGATACCGCCACGAGGGACATAAAACTCGACGGCGTCTTGATAACGAGCGGGGCATTACTGCCGCATCATAAAAGATTGCGCCTCAGGGTAGAAAGGGACGGATGAAATGAATATCGAAAAAAATAAAAACGGCATACATCCCGGAAGAGCGCCCAATACGACGACGGAGGAAAGCGATCTCGACATAAAACGGGCAATGGGAGGCGTTCTTACTGAACAACAACAAAAACTGCTCGAAGAAATCGACAGAGAGGCCAGCACCAGAAAACTATCCAGTCCGATATTGGCCAAGGCGTTTTACTTGCTGTGCATAGCGGTCAGCCTGTACCATTTTGCGACTGCGCTCGTCGGCACACCAGTGGTATTGAAGCACCGTTCCCTGCACGTCGGGATGATGCTTGTCCTGAGTTTTGTCATGTATCCATTCAGCAGGAAAAGCGACTACAAAAAGATATCGTTGTTTGATTGGGCGCTCATAGCGGCTTCCATTCTCATTCCAGTTTATATGTGGTATGACTACCTGGGAGTCATTGACAGGGCAGGAAACGCTAATACCTACGACATGATCGCGGCGACGCTGATGGTCGTCCTCGTGATCGAGGCGTCGAGGAGAATGTCCGGGTGGGCGCTTCCGGCGCTGAGCATCATATTCATCACCTACGGTCTTTGGGGCCGCAATCTGTGGGGGATATTCAGGCACCGCGGATATACGTGGATTCAGCTCTCAAACCAACTGATGCTGACCGAGGGCATACTTGGCAGCTCCGTCGCCGTGGCGGCGAGTTATATCTTTCTGTTTATACTGTTCGGCGCGGTGATGGGAAAGACCGGGATGGGGGCTTTCTTCAACGACATGGCGATGGCGCTCGCCGGTCACACAAAGGGAGGCCCCGCCAAGGTGTCGGTCATATCCTCGGGCCTTTTGGGCTCGATCAACGGCTCGGCCGTGGCCAACGTGGTCACCACCGGCGCTTTCACGATTCCGCTGATGAAAAAGACCGGCTACTCGAAGGAGTTCGCCGGCGCTGTCGAGGCGTCGGCTTCGGTGGGAGGGCAGCTTCTGCCTCCGGTCATGGGCGCGGCGGCATTCATAATGGCCGAGACCTTGAGCATTCCGTACTCGAAAATCATAGTTCACGCGGCCATACCGGCTCTCATGTATTACCTGGGCATAATCATTCAAGTTCAACTGCGCGCCGGCAAAATAGGACTTCTCGGACTTCCGAAGTCACAGCTTCCCAAGATTGGCGCCGTGCTCAAATCGAAAGGGTATCTTCTCATACCCATACTGCTCCTTCTGTACATGCTTCTCCTGTCGGGAACCACGGTAATATATTCGGCGGTCGTCACCATAATGGCGACCCTCGTTATCGCGGCTCTCGCCTCTCTCATGAAATGGGCGACTTCGGACGGCGATGACGGCATGAAGGCCGCGATAAAAAAAGGCGCGGTGTTTGCCGACCTTCTGAAGATGGCGCGGCGCGGGCTTAAGCTGCTTCTCGACTCTTTCGACGAAGGAGCCCGCGGGACAGTCTCGGTCGCCGTAGCCTGCGCCTGTGTCGGCATCATAGTGGGCGTCATGTCCAAGACTGGATTCGGGCTCAAGATGGCCGACGCCATCATCAGCATAGGGAAATCCAGCCTGCTGCTTACTTTGGTTTTCACGATGGTCACTTGCATGATTTTGGGGATGGGCGTTCCGTCGATACCAGCGTATATCATAACCGCGGCAATAGCGGCGCGCGCCCTCGCGAAACTGGACATACCAGAGGTAGCGGCGCACATGTTCGCGTTCTATTTCGCCATGTTCGCGAACCTGACGCCTCCCGTGGCACTGGCTGCGTTCGCCGCCGCGGGGCTTTCGGGCGGCGACGCGATGAAAACCGGGTTTGCGTCCGTAAAACTGGCGATAGCCGGTTTCGTGGTCCCGTATATGTTCATATACTCACCCCAACTGCTGCTGATTGACACGTCGCTCGCTGAGGGATTGCGCGTCGCCGCCGGAGCGTGCATTGGCGTGTTCATGATAGCCGTTGCCGCCGAGGGTTACCTTTTTACCTCGATGAACGTCATTATGAGGGTGATTTCTTTCATCGCGGCGATGTTCCTCATAGACAGCGGCATAAAGAGCGACATCATGGGAATCCTGCTGTCGGCCGCGCTGGTGGCTTCCCAATACTTTTTGGCAAAGAAATCGTCAGTCGGCCGCCCCGCTGTCTGAGAACCTCGGGCTCCGCCCGAACCCGGCAGGGAGCAAGCACCCTGCACCCACAATATAATTTTTCTTTCACCCGGCGGGTGTAAGAAAAAATATAAAATGGGTACTTGGAACTGGTTCCCCGGCGGAGTGTTTGTGCCAGGAGGCGGAGCCTCAAGGTTTTACCTCCTCCAATAACTCCACTATTCCTATTGCAGTGGAGTATAAAAAACAAATTTTTCTGCCGTCCAA
>JAITRO010000140.1 GCA_031288335.1 Synergistaceae bacterium
AGGGGTCCGGGGAACAAGTTCCCCGGCGGGGTTTGGGGCGGAGCCCCAAGATTTTAGTACTGCCTCGTGGGAAGCGCTTCCTTCGCGGTGGTCTCGTCGTACACGCCCTCGATGGAGTAAGTGATCTTCGGCAGTGTCTCGCCGGCTGCGAGCTTCTTGACCGCGTCCACGAACTGGGGCCCGAGCAGCGGGTTACACTCGACCGTGCAGTTGTATTCTCCGGCCGCTATGGCTTCGAACGCTGCCTTGACGCCGTCGATGCCGATGATGATGATGTCTTTGCCTGGTTTCCGTCCGGCTTCCTTGATGGCCTGGATCGCGCCGAGAGCCATATCGTCGTTATGGGCGTACAGGACGTCGATCTTCTCGCCTTTCTTGAGGAAGGATTCCATCACAGTCCTGCCGAGGTCGCGGGTGAAGTCTCCCGTCTGCGATTGGGTGATCTTGAGATTCGGGTTTTCAGCGATTACCTCGACGAAACCCTTCTGCCTGTCAATGGCGGGACCGCTGCCGACCGTGCCCTGAAGCTCGACGATGTTGATCTGCTCTTTGTTGCGGCCCTGTTTCTTGAGGTATTCGACGAGCCACTTGCCGGCGTTGCGGCCTTCCTCGATGAAGTTCGAGCCCATCCAGGTCACATAGTAGTCGTCGCCCTTGATGTCCGTGGTTCTGTCGGAGAGGATGAGGGGGATGCCGGCATCGTTGATCTCCTCGATGACTTCGTCCCAGCCGCTCTCGACGACCGGCGAGAAGCCGATCACATCGACACCCTGCGTGATGAAGTCGCGAAGGGCCTTGATCTGGTTCTCCTGCTTCTGCTGTCCGTCGACGAAGCGGAGATCGATGCCCGCCTCAGCGCACGCGTCCTGAATGGACTTGGTGTTCGCCACGCGCCAGTCGCTCTCCGCGCCTATCTGAGCAAACCCCACGACGATCTTCTTATCGGCGGCAAACGCCGCGCCCCCGAACACAAACGCCAATACCGTCACAACAACCAACAACAGCGCACACTTCTTCATGAGAATACCTCCTGATTTTTGGGGACAAACCCCTTTCGTTTGGATGCCCCAAAATATTAACGCGGAGGAAATTTCTTTGTCAATGCAAAATTTTACGCCAAGGTTGAATAATTTACGGAAAACTTACAAAATGCTCCGGCGAGACGCCTTGCGCATCACAATAATCGCGAAACTCGGGTTAAGTAAATTGTGAGTCCATAAAAATTTCACCGCATCCTCACAGGGACAGTCTTGCGGCAAGCCGCACCGCCTCGTCGGATGTGTGTTTCGCGCGCCAGCCGAGAGCGTGTATCTTGGACAGGTCATACTGAAATTTCGGGACGTCTCCCAGCCAGCCGGCTGCGCCGCCGGTGAAACGGTATTCCACGTTCGCGAGGCCCATCTCCCCGCACACTATGTCGGCTATGCGCCGCACGGTCGTCGCGGTTTCGACGCCGGCGTTATAAATATCCATGCCCTCGGGGTAATTCATCGACAGCATGGCCTCTACCAAATCTAAAACGTATATGTAAGGTTTTTCCTGTTTTCCGTCGCCCAGAATTTCGAGTTTGGCAGGGTCTTTTTTCAGTTTCGCGATGAAATCGTATACCGCTCCGTGCGTCAGCCTGGGGCCAACCACGTTTGGAAACCTGATGACACAGGCACGAAGGCCGTTCATGGCCGCGTACGCCGATATAAACGACTCAGAGGCCAGCTTGGCCGCTCCGTAATAGGATATCGGCCGCAAGTCTCCCGCGTCCTCCCGGAGCGCTTCCCTTTTGTCGCCGTACACGGCCGAAGTGGACGCGAAAAGTATCTCTTTCACACCGTGACGCCTCATCGTGTCGAGCAGGCTCACCGTCGTCAGGAAAGTGTCGTGGAAATCTATCGATGGATCCTTGCCGCCGTGCTGGATATCCGAGTTGGCGGCCAGATGGTACACCCTGTCGAACGAATGGGCCGCGAAAATCTCGCCGAGCCTGCGCTCGTCGCAGATATCAGTCTCGTAAAAGAAAAAACCCGGGTCTGACAGATGTTTTTCCAGCCTCTCCCTGCCGCCGAGGCGCAGATTATCCGCGCAGACCACCCCGCACCCGGCGCTTCTCAGCGCGCCGGTCAGGTGACACCCAATGAAACCGGCTCCGCCCGTTATCAGTACGTTCATCCTTTATCCCCCATGATATTTTTTCCTTACTTTTCTTAGTCACTATGTCATTATATCACTCCTCAAAAGGCCGGAATGTGCGGCGGGGAAATGTCATGCCCGCGGAAATAAAATGACTGAAATGGAGCAATTATGCCAAATAAAATATATAATTGCTCGAAATGGAGCAATTATATTGATCCGGCGGATGATATATGATATATATCCTTCATGATAGAACGCCCGGTGTATTTCGACAAACTTGAAAAATTGCGCGATACGGACATCATCAAGGTACTGACCGGCGTCCGTCGCTGCGGCAAATCGACGCTGCTCAGGATGTATCAGGAAAAATTGATCGAGAGCGGGATAAACGCGGATCAAATTCAGCACTACGACCTGGAGGATCCCGCAATTCTCGATTATGCCGGAAATTGGAGGACATTTTACGACAAAATAGCCGCCGATCTGCGGGCTGGCGGCATGAACTATGTCTTTCTCGATGAGATACAGAACGTCGCCGATTTCGAACGGCTGGCGGACGGACTGTTCATAAAGAAAAACGTCGATCTGTATCTGACCGGCTCGAACGCGTATTTTCTCTCTTCTGATCTCGCCACGCTTCTTTCGGGACGTTATGTGGAGATCAAGGTATTGCCGCTCTCTTTTGCCGAATACATGTCGGCTTTGGACGACAAAACCGACGCGGCGGGAAAATTCAACGATTACCTTTATGCCGGCGGATTCCCGGCCACGATGAAATTTCGGCGCGACGCTGAAATTGTGGACGAATATCTGGCCGGCATTCAAAATACCGTCATGTTCAAGGACGTGATATCGAGAACCGGCGTAAATGACAGAAGAACCCTGGAGAGCGTCGCGGCCTTCATGTTCGACAATATCGGCAACATCACCTCCGCCAAGGGGATAGCCGACACTCTGGCCTCGAAGGGAAGGAAGGTCTCTCATTCCACCGTCGAGCGTTATATCGACGCGCTTTCCGAGAGCCTGTTATTTTATCCGGTTGAGAAGACGGGGATCAAGGGCAAAAAACTGCTTTATACGCAAAAAAAATACTACGCCGTCGATACGGGGCTCAGGCGGCTCGCACTGGGTGCGAGAGAGGGCGGCGACCTGGGGCGTCTCCTCGAAAACGTCGTATATTTTGAATTGACGCGCCGTTGCGGGGTGATAAGAACCGGCAAGATAGGCCCGGCCGAGGTCGATTTCGTGGCGACGGGCAAGGGCGGCTATATCGAATATTATCAGGTCGCCTGGACGTTGCGCGGCGAACAGACCCTGGAACGTGAATTATCCCCGCTCGAAAAAATTCGCGATCACAACCCCAAATACATCCTCTCCATGGACGCCGAAGAACCGGTCTATAACGGTATCCGTCAGTTAAACGCCGTCAAATGGCTGTTGAGGGAGCGTTGAGTCCGCGCCTGTACGGAGTGGTCTTCACTGCGCCACGAGCGCAACGCCGACTATGATCAAGGCCACGCCGGTGATTTTGCGCGGGCCGATTTTCTCGCCCAGGAATTTGCGCGATATGAGTATGGTCCACACGTAGCACATCCCGCCCAGCGGCAGCAGGACGGAAAACGGCATCCTTTTCAGCAGAGCTATGGAGAGGAATGCGCTTGCTGTGTAAAGCGCGCCGCCTAAGTAGAGATGCCTGTTCTTCAGGATGGCTGATATTTTGCCGCTCCCCGAGGCTATTTTCAGGAAATAGCCGGCGAACGCCGACGCCACCGAAGAGATCAGCACCAGCACGAAGTTCACCGGTTTCCGTTGCTCCCTATCACCACGACGCCGGCGACAACCACCGCGACCCCCACGAGTTTCACGGCCGAAACTCGCTCCGCAAAGACGAACACGCCTATCAATTGCGAAAAAACGTATGTGAGGCTGTTCAGTGGCTGCAATACCGACAGCTCTCCGTAACGATACGCGAGCACCATCGCCGCCGCGCCGAGCGCAAATACGGCAAATCCGCCGCCAAGGTAAATGAGATTCATCCCGGGCATGAGCTTCCATATCAGCTGCCCCGCGCACAGACATACGGAACAGAGCAGCATCAGCGCTATTCCCTTTATGTATCGCGCCGTCATAGTTTCGTTATGACCGCCTGCTTTTCGGAGCCTAGCTCCATACCGCATCATCCTTTTTTGTGTTGTATATTCGTGTCAAGACTAAAGCGGGCTGCGCCCGCAACCCAAATTTTTGTTTTTTATTGGTGAAGTGTGTCCGTAAGGTACTATGGCTCTATTCGTTCGTAAAGTCCGGCTTTACCGAAAATCTCGCGATCGAGGCGGAAAAGCGCGAAAATGTCAGGATGGTGCGCTTCGAAGGTACGCTGCCGTCATGAAAGCCGCCCGAACACGGTTTCTCCCGCAAGCACCGTCTCAATCGTCCTGATATTGCGGATTTCGTCCTCGCCGCAGGTCATAAAATCCCTGTCGATGACCGTAAAGTCGGCTGCCTGTCCGGGGACGAGCGCGCCTTTTACGTTCTCCTCGAACTGCGCGTAAGCGGGCCACGCGGTGTAACTCATCAGCGCTTCCTCGCGCGTCATGCGTTCCTCGGGATGGAATCCAGCGCCGGTGACGGCAGAGTGCAGCGCTCGCCAAGGATCGGCGGGTTCCACTGGGGAGTCGGTGCCGTTCGGGATTTTGACGCCGGTCTTAAGAAGCTTCCTCCACGCGTAGGTAAATTCGCATCTCGCCCCCAGGCGCGAATGGGCCATCTCGCGGTCTGATTCCGCGTGGACGGTCTGCATCGAGGGAATCACGCCCAATGCGGAGAACCTGCCGATATCCCCGGACGTGAGAGCTGCCGCGTGTTCAACGCGCAGACGATGGTCGTCTCTCGGGTGAGATTTAAGGACTTTTTCGTACGCGTCCAAGACTTGGCGGTTTGCGGCGTCGCCTATTGCGTGCACGCTCACCTGAAAGCCTGCGATGAACGCTTCGCGGACGAGCGCGTACAGTTCTTCGTCCGTGAAGATTCCTCTGCCCCTCTGTCCCGGCTGGTCGCTGTAATCCTTCAGCATCCACGCGCTGCGCGCGCCTAAAGAGCCGTCGGCCAGCAGTTTGAAAGCGGCCCTTCGCAGTTTGCCGCCGTAGAGTCCCGTTTTGGGGCCGCGCGCGAATATCTTTTTCGACTCGCCGAGCATCTCGTTCAAAGACGCGCTGCGAGGTTTGAACATGGCGTCGACCCGTATTTTGAGCGTTCCGTCGGCGAAGAGCGCTTCGATCAGATCGAGGTCGTCCGTCTCTTCACCCGCGTCCGAGATCGACGTGATTCCGTACTTGAAGAGCAGACTCTGGGCGAGTTTCAGCGCCTTTTTCTTTTTTTCGGCATCCGGAGGTTCCATTATATTGTATATTGGTCCCATCGCGATGTCGCTCATCACGCCGGTGGGGTTGCCGTCGCCGTCGCGGAGGTATTCGCCTCCGAACGGATCTGGGGTGTTTTTGCCGATTCCGGCCATGTCGAGCGCCCTGCTGCTGACCCATAGCATGTGACCGCAGGTGCGCGTGAGAGCGACAGGCGCGTCGGGAGAAACGGCGTCGAGTTCCAGGCGCGTCGGCATTTCCGCCGGATCCCAGACCTCTTGGTTCCAGCCCCATCCTATTATCCACTCGCCGGGTTTTGCCCTAAAGGCTGCTTCGCGGACGGCGGCGAGTATCTCGTCCTTTGGCTTCCAGTGAGCGTTGAGTTGCATGGCGGCGATGCCGGTGCTCAGAAAATGCAGGTGAGCGTCGTTCAGCCCCGGTAGCAGACAGGCGCCGTCCAGGTTTATGATGCGGGCGCGATCGCCGGCAATCCGCGCGGCGGTATCCGCGTCGCCCGCGCAGGCGATTTTCCCGTTCAGGACTGCCAGCGCCGATACCGACGGAACGTCGGCACGCGCCGTGTATATTCTTCCGTTGATCCAAAGGGAGGGCTCGTTTCCCATGATCTCGTCAGTCTCCTTCTTCCGCGTTATGGCGGATCATGAATCAATTATACATTATATAAAATCCTGAAGTTCCTTGAGCCCCCTTAAAAAGATGCAGGGAGCCGCTCCCTGGCGGAGTTTGGAGCAGAGCCCCAAGATTTTGATTCTATAATTTAAAAATGGTATAATACCTGCGCAGGAAATACAAAATCATACAGAGGAGTTTGATGGGATTGAAATTGAAACGTACAATGAACGCTTTTTGGGCGGCGATGGCAGCCGCACTGGTACTGACGCTCGCAGGGGCAGCTTTTGCGGCCGAGGGAACCAAGGGTGCTGAAACTTATCAGTCGCTTCTGATATCCGCCGAGTGGGTCAAGGCGAATATCGGCAAGGTTGTCCTGATCGACGCAAGGGCGCAGGCGCTCTACAAGGGACAGCAGGGACACCTTCCGGGTGCTGTGAACGCGGAGTGGACCTACTTCGCCAATATGAACGGCAAGGCCGGCGACGCCACTTACGGCGCGATACTCGACGCTGCGGCCATGGCCAAAAAACTGGGCGCTCTCGGCCTCGACGGCAAAAAAGAAGTGGTCGTCTACGGCGACGGCGGCGACTGGGGCAACGCGGGCTTCGTGACCTGGGTGCTCCGCATGGCCGGCTTCAAAAACGCGAGGATAATGGATGGCGGGTTCACCGTGTACCGCGCTTCCGGCGGCAAAACGGACAACAAGACCACGACCAATAAAGCGGTTAAATATCCCGACTTCAAATACGACACCTCCTATGTCGTAGGTACCGATTGGATGAAGGAAAACTACAATAAGCCCGAGATCAGGGTTGTTGACGTGCGCTCGCTTCAGGAGTACACCGGCCAGATCAAGCCCTTCGGCGAGCGCCGCCCCGGGCACATACCGGGAGCCGTCAACCTCTCGTGGGACAGCGTGTACACCCGCGACTTCAAGATACTGCCCGAGGGAGAGCTTTCCGCAATGTTCGAGAAGGCGGGATTCACCGACAAGAACCAGACCATCGTATGCTATGACACATCCGGCGTGCGCGGCGCTTTCGTGGCGATGATGTTCCGCCTTGCCGGATACGCCGATGTCCGCGCTTACAACCCGTCGTACCAGGCGTGGTGCGCGGATGCTGAAACCGAGATCACTCAAGGGCCGAATCCTTAAAGAAAAATATACCCGCACAGACCCGGGAACTGCAAGTTCCCGGGTCTGTTTATTTACATTCATGATTGTTAAGCTCTGACATTCCGCGTTTTATTTGACAATTTTTCTTAACTCATCGATAATATCCATATAAATCTTTTTGGGAGGCTCAATTTGGCATGAAGCGCTACAAGGTAGATGTAACAGTCCTTCCCAAAGACGGAGTCCTCGACATTCAGGGGAAAGCGGTCGAACGCACGCTCAGGCAAAGCGGCTACGAATCTGTGGGCGATGTGCGCGTCGGCCGGTACATCCGTTTTGTCGTGGAGGCCGATGGGGAAGCCGAGGCCGGAGCCATTGTTGATTCGGTATCGGACGACCTGTTAGCGAACGGGCTCATCGAGTCTTATGCTTATAAAATGGAGGAACTGCGGTGAGAACAGCCGTAGTGGTGTTTCCCGGCAGCAACTGCGACAGGGATGTGGAGCGTGCGATACTCGATATGGGCTTCGGGCCCGTCGACATGGTCTGGCACGACGAGGAGAGTTTCCACGAGCATAATGGCCCCGAGTTAGTGGTGTTGCCCGGCGGATTTTCGTACGGCGACTATCTGCGCTCCGGTGCTCTCGCGGCGAAGTCGCGCATCATGAAGGCTGTGCGCGCTCACGCCGAGGACGGAGGCCTGGTGCTCGGCATCTGCAACGGCTTCCAGATACTCACCGAGGCTGGGCTTCTGCCCGGAGCGCTTCTTCCCAACGTGAACCTCCGATTTATATGCGCTTCCTGCCATGTCAGGGTCGAGCGCAGCGACACTCCCTTCACCAAGTCATTCAAGGACGGACAGATAGTGCAGTTTCCGATAGCCCACCACGAGGGGCTTTATTTTTTGCCTCCCGCTGACCTGGCGGCGATTGAGTCGCGCGGACAGGTGGTGTTCAGATATTCAGTGCCGAAATCGGCCGCATCCCCTGAGGCGGGGGAAAAATTTTCGCCCAACGGGTCGCTGAACGGCATCGCCGGCGTGATAAACGAGCGCGGCAACGTGCTGGGGCTCATGCCGCACCCGGAACGGGCGACGCTGAAAAACCTCATACG
>JAITRO010000168.1 GCA_031288335.1 Synergistaceae bacterium
TCGACAGTGGATGATATCGTGGATGAACTCAGAAATACGAAGATCGGCGAACGAGCCGGGCGGGCCCAGGATCAGGAGGACTCCTACGCCATGCAGAAACTGCGCAAGGACGGCTACATGTGAGAACCGTCCTGACCCACAACTTTGATAACGCCATTGGGAGGTTTTTTGATTGCCTGAAACCGAGACAAGCGCACTGAAACTTGTATTCGTGGGACACGTGGATCATGGGAAATCCACGATCATCGGACGCCTGCTGCACGATACCGGATCCCTTCCCGAAGGAGTCGTGGAGCGCGCGCGGCGCATAGCGCGCGAGACCGGCCAACCGTTCGAATACGCTTACCTGCTCGACGCTTTCGAGGAGGAACAGAAGCAGGGCATAACGATAGACACCACGCAGATACAGTTCAGGACGAAAAAACGCGAATACGTGATAATAGACGCCCCGGGCCACAAGGAATTCCTGAAAAACATGATCTCCGGCGCGTCCGGCGCCGAGGCCGCGTTCCTCATAATAGACGCGAACGAGGGCGTGCGCGAACAGTCGAAACGCCACGCGTATATATTGTCGCTTCTCGGAATCAAGGCGATATACGTTGTCTTGAACAAGATGGACCTGGCGGCCTATTCCAGGGACGTTTACGAGGGCATCCGCCGCGATATGGGCGAGTTTCTGGAATCCCTCGGCGTCAGCCCGATCGATTACATACCGGTGTCGGGTTACGAGGGCGACAATGTCCTCTCTCCATCGCCTAATTTGCCGTGGTTTGGCGGGAAACCCCTGATAGAGGCCATGGACAGCATCGAGAAGACGCTGAGGCCTGACGACGAACCTCTTCGATTCCCCATTCAGGACGTTTACAAGTTTGACGAACGCAGAATCATAGCGGGCCGCGTCGAGAGAGGCTCGCTTGCGGCTGGAGACGAGATCGTTGTGTACCCGTCCGGCAGGAAAACCCGCGTCAAAACCCTGGAGTTCTGGGCCGCGCGCGACGTAAAAGACCGGGTAAACACGGAGGAATCCGTCGGGGTAACGCTGGAGGACGAGTTTTTCAACAAACGGGGCGAGGTTATCGCAGTTCCTTCCGCTCCTCTGTCGGTCTCGCGCAGATTTCGCGCCAACCTGTTCTGGATGGGTTCGCGTCCTGCCTCCGCGGGCCGCAAATACAAGATTAAGATTGCCACGGACGAGGTGACGGGACAGATATCGGAGATATCGAGAATCATCGACGCCTCCACTCTGGACGCGGCAAAATCCTCCAGCGAAATTTCCATGAACGACGTGGCCGAAGTGACGATCGAGACGGACAGGGCGATAGCGTTCGATACGTTCGCGGAGTGCGCCCCGACCGGGCGTTTCGTCATCGTGGAGGATTACGACGTGTCCGGCGGCGGAATAATCACGGCCCCGGTGGACACCGGCGAGACGTCGCGCCTGTTTCGCGGCGGCGGGATATCATTCGACTGCGACATATTCCGCGAGTTTTATTTCAATCTGGCCGGACGGCAGGGTCAGGGCAAAGACGGAGCCGACGGGTCATATGCCGCGGGGGATTCGCTTCCGCTCAAGGGAAACAGTTACAATTATCCCGCTGACTTCGACCTGATCTGCGCGGAGGAAAACGCGGCGGTGAAGGTCAGGGAAGCCAAAATCGCGGACATCCTCAGCCTCGATAAATACGAATTCACCTACATGCCGCTGATAGACGGCAAGGGATTCGCGATAAAGGCGTCAGACCCATCCGAATTCCTGAATTATCTGCAAGCTTTTCGAAACCTCGACGCCGCCGGGGAAAAACGATTTTTCGATCGCTGGCTTCGTTTCGAGCAGTACAGGACGATGATATTTCACAGCGGATTCTGGGCGATTTAGTGCCTTAATTTGGGTCGCGGGCATAGCCCGCTTCAGGATCAAAACCTCGGGGCTCCGCCCCGAAGCCCGCAAGGGGCGGAGCCCCTTGACCCCCTCTATATATTGCTAATGGTGCAGACCCGTCTCGCTTCGCTGCGGGGGACTAAATCCCCCGCAGCGCGGAAAATCAGCGGACGATTCTGCCTTGAAATGGCGCCAGTATTCTGCCGTTCCGGGGCTGTGTCGGGCGCGCGTTTTTGCCGATCAGGTCCGTAAACCAACTTATCTGGCCGGCAGCCGCCGTTACGTGCTCGTCCAGAACGATCCAGGAGACGCCCTCGGCCGTCGGCGGAGTCGTGAGAGACCCGTAGTAGCGGATACCGTCCAGGTCCCGAGGCAGTAGGCCATTCAGAGGAAACGGCTTTTCGATTTTCCCCGTCTTGCCGCGTTCTCTCGGCGCGGCACTCCATGCCGCGGCAATCGCCTCATTTTCGGGCCCTTCGACGACAAAGAGCGCCACGACTGCAAGGCGTCCTTTGTCGTCGCCGTGTACGAAGTGGATTTCCATCGGCACTTGAGTTCCGTTCAGCGTGTGCTCAGAGGGAGTGTGGAAGTGCAGCTGCCGGAAATAATACCTGGTTCCGTCCACGACGATGTAATTTTCCCTTTCATTTTCGGGCGTCACCTGCAAAGTGTGCCCGTTGTTCAAAACGGAAAATTTACCGTCCCTGTAAAAAAACTCGACCCCGTTCTCTTTGCCCTCCGTGGTGATGTCAATGGGCGATTGTGCGCCTCCCATCGCTTCATTGAAGGCGGGGGAGAGGTTTCCCCAGTTCTCGGGACCTTCTTCCCCCGAATATGACCAATGTACCTCCGACGCAAAAGACGGCATGGTGAAAAGAGCGAAGAAAAGGACGAAGATGCCCAATAAAAAAGCGCGCGGCGCCGCGCCCAAGAAGACACTCCTTACATTTCCGCGAATTCTCATCCCCTTCCCACCTTTCCCAGCGCCTCTTTCGAGTGAGTCAAAATCCGAATTTCCAATCATTGCCCGCACCTCCATAAATTTTTTATAATTACCTATGTCTACCATTTTACACCATTGAGACAGCGTTTACTCTATGAAGGAGCAGGACTTTATGATATCTTGTAAGACAAAGGTTGCGGCTGCCTGAAAGAACCAGCGGCAAGAAAGTTTAATTGTTTGAAAATTATTATTACAGCCAAAGTATGGGCACGCATTGCGCGCCCATACAATTCTATTTGGCGGAAATTATTCTATGTTGTAGACGGCGAGTTTGGCGAAGGGGCACAAAAATCTCAGGAGCCGGGCTATCTACAACGCGTGCGACCTGCATTCCGGTCAAAAAGGTGTTGGCGTGCCGTATGGGAAATTAGCGCGAACGTATCAGATTACGTTTTGCGGTTATACGGTCTTTGCAGAGCGAGAGAGCTGTTTCAACCGCTTCAGTTTTCGGAACGCGGAGGGAGAAGAACTGCTGGACGCGGTAAATATTTTGTTTGTGGAACTGTCAAAGCTGAGGCGTATACTGGAAAAACCTGTGA
>JAITRO010000177.1 GCA_031288335.1 Synergistaceae bacterium
TCCCTCAGCACGCCGAGGTTGATCTCCGTGCGAAGCGCTCTCGGAGTTCCGAAAAGGATGTCGGACGCCATCGTGGCGATGCGCGATCCACCCCAGCCGTTGGATAGCGACTGGCGGAAAGCGTGCATCAGAAGATTTTTGTAGTCGTGGTCGACGCCCATATGGGTGCGGTGCATGGCCTCTACGCACATCTTGTCGATGCCCTGCGGCAGTATGCCGTGGGCCGCCCAGGTGTTCCTGGTCTTCTGCGGCGCGAGTTCGATCGTCCTGATCGTCTCGTTTTGCGACGTGAAATCGCCCATGAATATGTCGGCGAGTTCCTTCAGGATGTCTTTGACCTCGCGGCCTTCCGTCTCAATGCCGTATAGTTTGGCGTCCTCAATCACCGCCTCGGGATCCTTGATCTCGTAACCCGTCTCTTTACCGTGCGCTATCTCATGAAGCAGGTGCGCGACATGCCGGCCGTGGTCGGAATGTGAGGCGGTGCCGCCCGTGACCTCGCGGAGAAAATTCCTCGCCGCTATGGTGTCGGCGTCGGCGCCGCATACTCCCCTCGGTGCTTTGGCGTGAATGCGGCAGGGCCCCATGTAGCATATTTTGCAGCACGTGCCCTCAAGTCCGAATTTACAGTGATTCTTCTGAGTATCGTAGCGGTCGAAACAGGTTTCTATGCAATCCTGTTTCGCCTTTTCCAGCATTTCGACAGAGGCGGTATCGTCCGCTCTGTCGGTGAATGCAACCTGGGACTGATCACTCATCTCATGATCCCTCTTCTTTCCGTCATTTTTTTGACCGCATATTCGCGGCCTGACTCCTCACCCAAAAAACGTACTTTAAAAAATATTGGAATTTTAATACGAGTGATTGCGGCCGAATACCTCCCCCCATTTCAAATCCGGCCGATCAAAAAATGTGTTTTATATATGTTACGCTGAAGCAATTCGCAGAAGGCTGCCCCCTCTCCGAAAACTTTTGCCATTTTATTTGATGATTTTTGCCTAATTATCCCCCATGGGGGCTTGCGCTCGTTTCAGGACTAAATATAATGTAATTTATATGCTATATTGTGTTAATCGGCGCCCTTAACAGACGAAAATCAGCGCTTCATCGGCCGGCGCGATGCCTGAATCACATTAATCCGGTTACAGTATTGACTCCTCGATATCCATTTTGTCGGATTGTGGATACAAGATTCCACTGGGAGTTTGTGATTCTTCGGAGGCTGTTTTACAACAATACAACAGCAGGCTATTATATGTGCCATTAATAACCTTCCACCGCCAGCCGTTTCGGTGTTTGTTGTTTGATCGTTACGGTGCTTTGGTTATTTCATCAAGCATCTCATGGATTGCGCTGTATATCTGATTGTCGCGGGACACCTCCCACACCGGTTTCGATTCCTCGGCCAATGTGGCAATCTCCTCATCGTACGGCAGAGCTGCCATTTTATGAGCGCCCGTATTCTCCCGCACTCGCGCGGCTGACTCGGGAAGGCGTCCTTCTCTCGTGCGGTTGACCAGTATGATGAGCTTGCGATATTTCACGCCCATCTCGCGCGCCAAAGAGTGAAGCCTCTCTAATGTGTTCATACCGGCATTCGATGCGTCGGAGACGAGCACCAGTATATCAACAACCTGGACGATGCGGCGCGACAGGTTTTCCAATCCCGCCTCGTTATCCAACACTATATAAGGGTAATTTCGCGACAGCTCGCCGATTGCCGCCTTGAGCACGCCGTTGGCGTAACAGTAACACCCAGGTCCTTCAGGGCGCCCCATGGAGATCATATCGAACCCATTGCTTTCAACAAGCCCCTGCGCTATTTTCATGCGAAGAAGTTCGTGTTTAGAGATTTTCAGCTCGTCGGACTCATCGCGCATCCTCTCGCGCGCGGAACCTATGGTGAAAGGCACCTTCACGCCGAGCATGTCGGCGAGACAACTGTTTGGATCGGCATCTATGGCAAGAACGGGTTTTTTCCCGAGTTCGACAAGATTACGGACAAAAAGTCCGGCAAAAGTGGTCTTGCCCACGCCTCCTTTGCCGGATAAAGCGAAAAGACAAGTCATGATTCCAACCTCTCGATTATATTCATATACAGGCCCCGCGTTTCAACATCCAACCGGTCGTACACACACAGCCCGTCGCGGTCGGCGTTCCTGAGCGCGTCGGTGAAAGGCAGGAACGCGATTATATTTCTGTCCGGCAAAGCCTCGCGCACGAATGCCCTGTCGTCCTCGCCGGTGATTTTGTTTGCTATAAACATGATTTTTCTGACGCCTATCTCTTTTGACATTCGATCGACCAGAAACGCGCAATCGATCGAACGCTGGCCGGGCTCGACCACGACAAGCATCGCGTCAACGCCCTGTGACGTCGCGCGGCCCAGGTGCTCGATCCCGGCCTCCATATCCATTATGAGAGTGTCGCCTTTGAAAAGCACCAAATCATTCACAAGCGAACGTATGAACGTATTCTCAGGACAAGCGCAGCCGCCGCCGCCCGACTTCACCGCGCCAAGCACCAGAAGCGCAACGCCTCTATGCTTGTATGCAAAACGATCGGCAACATCCGAAACCTCGGGATTCAGTTTGAAAACCTGTCCGTACCTGCCGACCTTGGCTCCGGTGCGCTCCTCTATGAGGGCTATCTGTCGGGATATGCTCATTATCTTGCGCTGCTCGCCGCGGGAAATACCCAAAGACGAAGCCAGATTGGCATCCGGATCCGCATCAAGCGCCAAAACACGATTACCCCGCTCGGCGCTCATCAACGCCAGTATGGACGCTATCGTGGACTTTCCAACTCCGCCTTTTCCCGAAACCGCTATTTTCAAACGCTCAACCCTCCGCCTACGTCCGCCCTCTTGAAATCATTTTCAAGCGCGCAATTCTTGAATCAGTTTCAAATCGTTTCGTTTTAAATCAGTTCAAATTAAAATCTTAAAGTCCGTATTTGGTCCTCATCTTCGCCGATATCTTCGGAAGCAGGTCAAATACTTTGTCGGCTTCCTCGACGCTCAAAGACCCGGTGCCGCAGGAAGGTGTGAGGACGGCCTGTTCGGCTATGATCTTCTTGTCGACGCCGGATACGCCCGCCAGTTTTTCGATATTGCGCTCCAATACCTCTTCCAAGGACTCGACAGACTGTTCCATTACCTTCTTGGAAGTAGGAACGATGCCCCACGCGAGCATGCGACCCTTGGCGAGATGTTCCTTTACGTTTGGCCCGTACAGGGAGATGGTCTCTCCGAATTCGAAAGCATCGAAGTTCACCATGTCGACCCCCGCGTCCATCAATATGCTCCACTCGGTGTTGCCGCAACAGTGGATGCCCGCGTAAGCGCCGTCAGCATGTACCGCCGCGATGACTTCTTCGAGATGCTGCACGACGTCGGCGCGCTGCACCGATACGTAGGTCGAACTGCCAAAGGCCGACAGGATGGGCTCGTCGATGAAGCAGATGATATTCTCGGCATACTGCTTGAACAACTGTATCTGCCAGCGGCACTTCATGGCTATCGCCTTCACTATGACGTCGCGGAACTCCTCGTTATAGTATATGGCGCGCTTGTTCTCGTCGGTGATGGTGAGTGCGAAACTGCACGGCCCCGTGGTTTGCACTTTGAGCCAGGGACGTTTCTTGCCCTCTTTTTTGAGGGCCCTCTCCAACGCATATATCCCCTTAGAGAACTCCTCGGTGATCGCCAGCGCGGAACAGTTGCCGTCCCCCGAATCGGGATCCATGGCGGTCTCGTAAGTGCCGTAGAAATCGGCCAATTCCTCGGAGTGATCCGTGGAGGTCTCGAAATACATGCGCCCCTTCGCCTCATCGATCACCGCGCAGGGAATGCTCTCGCTGTACTGTATTTCCATCTGTTCCTTGAGGCCGAACGCGCCGAGCTGGGGCCATATAGGAGCATCCATTGATTTCAAGGAAACACCAACGGCGTGGTCGGGGTCGCTGTAAGGCATACTACCGATAGCAGTGGTCATGAATTTTGGTTTTACGGACATATCTGGTTACACCTCGCTCATTTATTTAGCCTGATCAGGCGGCGTGCTTAGCGTTGTAATCATCCACCACTTTCTTCATGGCGGCAATGTGCGCCGGCGTGGAGCCGCAGCAACCGCCTACGACATTGGTTCCAGCCTTTATCAGTCCCTCGACTTGATCCGCCATCATCTGCGGGGTCTCCGGGAAAAAATCCTTGCCGTCCCTGTTCTCGGGAAGGCCGGCGTTTGCGTGGACGAGAATGAACGCGTCCGGATACGCGGCTTTCATCTCCTTCACGATATCGATCATGCGTTCGATGCCGTTGCCGCAGTTCGTGCCGACGACATCGGAACCGGCTTCGAGCGCGGCCTTCGCGGCGTCTACCGGGGAGAGTCCCATCATCGTCTTGTAAGTGCCCTGCACGGTCTTGTCGAACGAAAACGTAGTGATTACCTCAAGTTTGGTGTTTTCCTTGGTGGCTTTGATGGCGCAGACCGCCTCGTCGGCGTCGCTCATCGTCTCGATGCACACCGCGTCCGCGCCGCCCTTTTCGAGCGCGATGGCCTGTACCTTGAACGCGTTGTAGAGATCTTCCTCCGTGACCTCCTCGGTCACGAGAAGTTTTCCGGTGGGACCGATGGACGAGATGACAAACTTATCCGGCCCCGCGCCCTTCCTGGAAGCCTTTGCCGCAGCCTCATTTATATCGGCCGCTTTGTCCTGAAGGCCAAAGTGCTCGAGCTTGTAGTAACTTGCGCCGAAACTGTTACTCTCAACCATGTCGGAACCGGCGTCCGCGTAACTTTTAGCTATGTCTACCACGTCGTCGAAGCGGTTGAGCGACCAAGCGTCAGGACATTCCCCGGCCTTCATGCCCTTTTCATAGAGAAATGTCCCCCATGCCCCATCCGAAACCAGTATCTTACCACTTTTGAGCACATCAACAATCTTACCCATATCGAACCTCCTGTGCGATTTGATGTAGTCCATCTTTTATGTCGATGACGGATCAATATTTATTATACCATAACGCCCTGCCAACATCCACCATACAAGACCTTATTACAAACTTTCTGCGGGATTGTACGTTGAAAAATATCCTCGTATGTGAAAAGTTTAAGCCAGAGCCGATGCAATGTATTGTAAAAAGTAGCGTTTTTTTGAATAAACCCGCTAATAAGACTGTTATCCATAGGTCTCATTCAAAATAGATCCCTAGTTTATTCCTGCCTGTCATATCCAGGGCGGGACATCCGTCTACTTTGACCTCCAGTTTATTAAGTCTCGCGGCGAAAGCCATGCAGGATTTTTCGCCGCACTTGCCGCAATTTGTCCCGGGCAGAAGTGAAAATATATTTATGACCGGCAATCTGCGGCGCGCGGCATACATGGGAGTGAGTTCCAGTCTGCTCTCCCATATGTCGTTTATCAGCTCCCGCATCCAGTCCAACAGCTCATGGAGCTCGGTTCTGTTCGCGAATTTCTTGATGTTGATCTGATCTTTTATCAGGGAAAATTCGATGATCCCGTGGATGAATGTGAGAGAATCCGCTTCACGATTGTAATCGGCGCTTTTGAAGATAGCGTTGAGATAAGGCAGTATTGCGCTCAGGTCGGCCGACGCTCTGGTGCGGGCGGCAAATTTGTCCTGCTGCTGTATGCATATATCGACGTCCAACACCTTGACGGATTCAAGAAGCATCGCCGCCTCCAGCTTCAGCGGTAATGCGCGAGAGCGCCCCGATGAGATGCTCTATGTCCCGTTCACTGTTGAAATACCCGACGCTCGCGCGCACCGCTCCGACGCGCTCCGTGCCCATCAATCGATGAGCTTGAGGCGCGCAGTGAAGTCCAGCGCGGACCATTATTCCATAATCCTCATCCAGTATTCGCGCCGCCTCGTTCGCGGATACTCCGGCCAAATTGAACGAAACAAGTCCCAGCCGTTCATCCGCTTTTCGCGGTCCGTAATATACGACGCCGGAGATCGAATTCAACCCGTCCAGCAACATTTCCATCAGCTCGATCTCGTGTGACCTGATGTTTTCAACGCCGGTTTCGAGTATGAAATCCGCCGCCGCATGGAGTCCGGCGATGCCGGCTATGTTCATGGTTCCCGCTTCGTAACGGTCTGGCGGGTCTTTCGGGGGATATGGGGAATCGGACATCCCTCCTGTCCCTCCCTCTTTAAGTGTCCGCAATTCCAGCCCCTCCCTGAGATACAGGCCACCGGTACCTGTAGGTCCCATCAACCCCTTGTGCCCTGTAAAGGCCAGCATGTCGGCTTGAATTTCGGAGAGGTTTATCGGATATGCTCCGGCAGTCTGGGCGGCATCGACCAAGACCGGGACGCCCGCTTCACGCGCCGCCGAGACTATCTCCGCGAGCGGAGTGACGCACCCGAGCACATTCGAGCCGTGCGAGACGACAGCCAGCCTCACGCCTGTCAACATCTCCCGCAGCGTGCGGAGATCAGCCGTGCCGTTGGAATATGAAGGGAGGAGCGTGAGTTTTACGCCCCTCTCTTCCTCCAGTTTTTTCAAAGGCCGCCACACCGCGTTGTGCTCGTAGCCTGTAACGAGCACTCGGTCGCCGGCGTCCAAATATCCTTTCAGCGCCATGTTGACGGCTTCCGTCGCGTTTGACGTGAATATTATCTCCGATGGACGTTTCGCGCCAAGTATCCCGCACATTGCCTTCCGCGTTTTGTACACCAGCTCGTCAGCGTCACGCGCCAGCGCGTAATTTCCCCGTCCCGGGCTCGCCCCGTTGCCGCGCATATATTCGACTATCGCCGTGTACACGCTTTCCGGTTTGGGATTCGATGTGGCTGAATTGTCCAGATAAACCGTCATTCCTGGCCGAACATCATGTGTTCCATGAACAGATCCTGGAAATCGGGATGCATATTGAGCTGCATCTCCTTCGTCTTTTTGGTGAGCGCATACGCGTCGTCCATCAGTTTCATATCGCGGCAGACTTTAACGCAGCCGCCCAGCGAGCTGTTGCCGCTCGTGCGGGTTTTTTCCTGAAGTTCCTCCGGGAGCAGACCGATCTCGACCGCGCTTTCAAGGCGCAGTTTCTGCCCGAATCCGCCCGCCAAGTATACGGCATCCAGCTGATCTGCCGAGAATTCCGACACCTTGAGCATTATCTCCACCCCAGCCCTGATCGCGGACTTGGCAAGCTGAATTTCTCTCATGTCCTTCTGGGTGAAGATTATTTTTCTGCCGCTCGCGCCTTCCGCTATGACCACTCCGTCGTTGAAGTACGGGTCGTCCATTCGGCCGCTCTCATCCACATACTCACCTCTGAGCATACAGGCCGACGCGTCGAGCACTCCTGATCCGCAGATTCCAACCGGACTCGCCCCGCCTATCGTCTCGCATATAAACTTGTCGTCCGCGAGGTCGACCTTGCTTATAGCACCCGGAATGCTCCCGGTGCCGTATTCTATCCCGCCGCCCTCAAAAGCCGGGCCGGCCGCCGTAGAACAGCACCAGATTTTGTCTCCCGACCACAGCATCATCTCTCCGTTCGTCCCCATGTCGATCAAAAGAGCGGTCTCGTCAGGTCCTGTACAGCAGGCCAGATAGCCCGCCGTGATATCGCCTCCGACATAGGCCGACACCCACGGCACGAGATATACGGGGCAATTGAACGCCTCGCTTCCAAACGTCTCGTGAAAAGTATATCGCTCCTTTATCGCGATCTCCGGCTCGAAAGGGTACACGCCGAGAGATTCACAGCGATAACCCAGAAGCAGGTACATCATCGTCGTGTTTCCGGCCACGCATATATGTTCCAGCCGCTCATGTTCAATTCCGGCGTCGGCGCAGAGCGCATCCAGCGCGGAGAGCAGACCGCTCCGTATAGTCTGGTTCATCGTATCAAGTCCGCCCTCCCCGGCGTACTTGATGCGCGTCACGACGTCCTCGCCGTAGATCCTCTGCCCGTTCAGAAACGAGCGGGTTCCGACGACGCGCCCGTTGGAGGTGTCTATCAATTGCAGAACTACCGTGGTGGTACCGATGTCTATGGCAACACACGGGTGAACGCAATCGCCGGATGCTTCTCCCTCTGTTTTATCGCCATAATCGGTCACGATGACGAAGCTGTTTTCCTCCGTTTCGACCTCGATGTGCATCTCCGGCTCGACATTGGTCTCGCAGGCGAGTTTTCTCACGCCTTCCGTGATGACGCCGCATTTGCCGCAGGTTCCGCGCCCGCCGCAGTTCGCCGCTATCGGAATATCGTTCGCGCGGAGCACGTCCAGCAAATTCGCGCCTATTACGGCCTCGATGCCGCGCTCACCCTGCGCGGTCTTGATCTTGATAACTGTTATATCATCCCTCATTCGCTCAGCCCCATTCGCATGATTTTTGTGTATTTCAAAGCAAGCCCCAGTATTTTTGGATTTTCGCTTCGTCGAGTTCCTCGCCGATAAAGGTCACTCCACACTCTCCCCGCGGGGGATTTTCATCGATGCTGATGCTTTCGAACACGGCCTGGAGCAGTTTGGGAACGCCGTTGTAGATCACTCGTCCCTTCGCGCGATAGAGCTTTCCGAACGCGCCGTCTTTTATCATGCGTTTCAGCTCTTCGAGCGAGGCATCATCCAGATCGCGCGGCGTGATGGTTATGGAGTCCATCTCCTCGTGCAGCGGTTCCGCCTCGTCATCGTGGTGATGACCGTGTTCGTGATGGTGTTCGTGTGCGTGATGATGATCGTGATCATCATTGTCATCCGCGCCTATCCCGACGCTGCCGCCGAAGTCGAGCGTGGCGAAATCGTCGTCGGTGAGATCGTCCCACGGTTTTGCCCATAGTCCGGCACGCGTGTTCAGTTTCCTCAATTTGTCCACGATTTCGCGCGGGTCGCCTTTTTTATAAAGCTGCAATTTGCTCACGATGAGCATATCGGCGTGCGCGACCTGGTTGGCGAAGAAGTTGCCCTCAACGAACATCGCGTCCGTGAGATGAGTGCTGTCCACGATGGTTATAACGCTGTCGACCTCGCAATTTTCCTTGATGAAAGGTTCCTCAAGCACCTCATGGAATTTCTCGAATATGAAGATCCCGGACGGCTCAAACACTATGCGGTCAGGTGTGAAGTTTTCCACCACATCGCACAGCGCTTCCGATATTTTACCCCGCAGCGCGCAGCATATACAGCCGCCAACTATATCGACCACCTGGAAACCCTTCTGCGCGATGAGGTCTGAATCCACCCCCGCCTTACCAAATTCGTTCACTATGTAAGCCGTCTTGCTGCCTTTTCTTATGTAATAATCCAGCAGCAGGTTTGCGAACGTCGTCTTTCCCGCGCCCAAAAAACCGGAAATGATTGTAATGCGCGTCACATACTGGCCCCCCTCCGAATATCTGTAAATTTATAGCGGTGATGTAGATATAAGTATTTTAGCACAAAAAACGCGGTCGCATCCACATTGCATGATGGATGCGACCGCGCCTGACGCTGGAGTTAAAATTTTGGCCTATATTTTATTAAAACTCATAGGGCAGGTCGTACTTCTTGGGATCAAACTTTTCGCAGTCGTCCTTTACTTCCTCCCAGAGTTTCTCGGCGGTGTCCGGCAGCTCCGCAGCGGCGGTGAGAAGTTGGCCGAGCCAATCCTTCTCTTTGTCGTTGAGGCGAAGTTTGCCGCTGTCGCTGCCCTTCTTGATGGATTCCAGGGAGAGCCTGCACGCGGCCTTGACTCTGTTGTAGTAGCCGGTTTCCTTCACAATGCCCTTGGATATCTCGAGCACTACGTCCGGACGCATGATCCACGCGTGGGGATCGATGAGGCTGTCGGAATCGTAGAGGACTTCCTGCAACTGTGCTCCCCAGCCCTTCTTTTTGGCCGTGCGCAGCATACGGCAGTCGTACTCCAGAGTTTCGAAGGACGCGACCGGGGCTATACCGGAGAGGAGCTGGATGTTCTGCACGGACTCGTTGGACCACAGGTCGCACACGCACATCGGGATGTTGCCGCAGGCGGAAAGGTGAGCGCAGGAAGCGGTCTTGCCTTCCATAGCGATCGGGTTGCCGCTGATGGCCTTCACATACGGACCTTCGTAGCCGCAATCCTTATCGGGGCCGGTGCAGCCGACTTCCATGGCAACTACGGAGCGAACGCCGGCCATGACGCGGTCCATCGCCGCGAATACGCGCGGGATGTAATTCTTCTCGGCCAGAACCATAGCGGTATTGGCGAGACCGCACGCGGTGTCGCCGCCGGGTACTGTGTTGGTCTTGTGGGCGATGTCCACTATCGCCGTCCATATCTTCTCCATATCGGGGCAGGCCACTGCTCCCATGGCGAAGACAGCCTTCTTGAGGTCGCACATCATGAGCGCGTCGTCATGAATTTCCTTGCCGCCGATGGTCTCGATCGCGAAGATGAGGTCGGTATCGCCCTTCACCTTGCCGCTGCCCTCGAACGCCTTCATGGTCTCGTCCCAGCGGTCGCCTTTGTACATGTGAGTGACCTGGTCGCCCTCGCGGTTGTCGTTCGGGGTGATGCGGAAGGCGCCCTTGATACCCTTTTTCGACTGGAAGTCGCTGATTATCTCGCAGCAAACCTTCGTGACCTCAATGCACCACTCCGGCTTGAAGGTCATGGCGGGGAGAGTTTCCAGTTCGCAGGTGAAGCCGGGACACTCCAGCTCGTATGCGCGCTCGCATGTCTTCGTGATTATCTCTCTGTAGTGATCCAGCGCCGTATTCCAGGTGTTGTCGTTGAGAGACATCGTCGGGAGAGTGAAGTTCAGTTCGGGATAAACGTCGCCGCCGCCGATCACCATTCCATTCTTCAGTTTGACGGGATTCTTCGCCGAACCGTAGATGAAATCCTTCACGTCGGTGTACGCGGTGCTTGTGTACTCTTTTCTTGCCATAACCAAAACCTCCTTGATAGTGTGTGTTTGAAAAATTTGATGATTAAATGATACAGCAAAACTAAATATTTGGCTATATTTTTACTAAAATAACTCGCGAATACTTAATATTTTACCAATTTACCAAAAGGGATGCCGGATCACAAATCGGCATCGCGGTGAACCCCCGGCAGAGCCGGGGGGGATGTCACCTTACGCTCCGCAGACTTTCGCCGCGAGGTCGGCGGCCGATGCGGCGTCGGGGGTGAAGTAATCCGCGCCGATCTGATCGCAATAGGTCTGTGTGATGGGCGCGCCGCCAATCATTATCTTGACCTTGTCGCGGATTCCGGCCTTCTTTGCGGCCTCGACAACTTCCGGCATTACCGACATCGTGGTCGTAAGAAGCGCGGACATGGCAATGATGTTACAATTTTCGTTCTTCGCGGTCTCGATATACTTCTCCGGATCGACGTTCGCGCCGAGGTCGAACACTTCGAGGCCCTTGCCCTCCATCATGAGCTTGACGAGGTTCTTGCCAATGTCGTGGAGGTCGCCTTTTACTGTGCCGATGGCAACTTTGCCGCTGGCCTTCACGCCAGCCTGGGTCAAAAGGGGCTTCAGAAGCGCCGTTCCCGCGTTCATGGCACGAGCCGCCAGAAGGACTTGGGGAACGAAAACCTCGTTCTTTCTAAACTTCTCACCGATAACATCCATCCCAGCCAGCAAACCCTTTTCCAGAATATCCTTCGCGTTCACTTTCTCGTCGATGGCCTTCTGAACAAGTTCCTTAACACCCTTGACCTTACCGTTCTGAATTTGCTCAGAAATCTCAGCAAATACCGACATACCGACTACCTCCTTAAAGATTATGATATTATTTGTTAATAAAACTACAGCTTAGCACCCATTGACGAGACGTTTCGGCGAACCGCAGATGAAATTTTTTCGGTCGGCGCAGGCATTATCTGTGAACTTTTTCTTGCCATGACCAAAACCTCCCTGACAATGTGTGTTGGAAAAATTTGATGATTAAATGATACAGCAAAATTGAATATTTGGCTACGTTTTTATTAGAATAATTAGCTGATACTTAATATTTTACCAATTTACCAAAAATAATGCCGATCACACGAGTTGACAACGACAGTGAGTTTGTCTCGTCATCGAGGTTTTTCGCCGGTCGCTTTTATCAGGGCGTTTACCATGCTTCCTGAGAGAAACGCGAGACATTCGAAGTCGAGAAACCGCGGCGCGGTTTTGTCGAACATTATCTGAATGTCGGTTGGGAACTCGTCGTCCGGCTCGTAGTACACGATACGGGCCAGTATTTTCGGCAGTACTAAAAGCTGCCACGCGTGTCTGCCAGGGGCGCCGCGCGGTTCTTCGGCTCCTCCCAGCGCGGTCATGGCCGCCGCGAACTTTTGATAGTCGCTTCCGAATGCGCGGATGAGAGGCGAGTTCATAATGCCGGATTCTAGATTTTTCTGCCCGTCGATCATGCCGGTCATCCTGCCAAGTTGGACGAAATCATGAGACAATTCGCCGGCACCCTCGGAGGTGATGTAATAAATCAGAATGCTCAGATCGTTCACGTTGCAGGATCCGCCGTCGAGCGGAGCCACGCCTTCGTTTGTTATGAGATATTCCCGCCCGAGAAACGGCAGCTTCGCGCCGTTTTCAGTCAATTCCGCCCCCAAGCGGGGGGCGTTTTGGGCGATATCACACACGGAGAGTTTCGGAAGTATCGTTTTATAGATTTGTTCATAACCTTTTTTCATGACGGCATCCTCAGTTTCCGTCATCCATTACGCCCAGAAGGCTGTCTTCCCTGACGTAAGCCCCCACTGACACGACGATCTCGGTTATTTTCCCGCTGAGATAGAATCCGACGCAGCGTTCCGTCCCATCCTCGAGTTCCGCGTCCAGGAATATTTCGCCTTTTTTGACTACGTCGCCCACCTTGTGATGGAAACGGACAATTTTGTATTCGTCTATATCGTGCAGTTTTGGCATCTTAATTGCAGACAGCATTGAGCACCGTCCTCCTTTGAAACATGTCCAGATTCGTGTGCGGGATGAACATCGCCGCCACATATTCGTCCATATATCCCGCCTCGACGCTCAGATCGACGTAAGTTATCCTGTTCGCCAGCTCCAGTTTCTTCTTCCTGTGGCGCGCGGAGAGCAGCGACATGAAGGAGCCGGTGAGCGACGAATTGCCTATATAAAGGAACTTCTCTTTGTCGAGCGGCGGCAGGAGGCCGAGCGATTGGGCGCGCTCTATCTCGATGTACCGCCCGAAACCGCCCGCTATGTAGAACTTTATCACGTCGTCGAACGAGAGACCGACGTTCTTGAGCATCGTGAGGCACGCCGAAAATATAGCGGCCTTTGCCCTTATGAAGTTGTCGATATCGTTCTCCGTCACGTACACACCGGCGTCGTAGCCCTCGCGGCGCTCGGTTATGTAGAACCTCGAGTTTTTTCTGAGCGCCAGCACGGGTTCGAACTTCCCGGACTTGTCCATCTTGCCGCGCTGGTCTATAATCCCCGCCTCGAACATCTGCGACAGCAGGGATATGAGGCCGGAGCCGCATATCCCGCGCGGCTCGCCGCCGCCGATCACGAAATATCTGCATTTCCCCGTCGCAGGGTCCACTTCGAGGCGATCTATCGCTCCCGCTGAGGCCCGCATGCCGCGTTCGATGCCGCCGCCCTCGAACGCGGGGCCCGCCGAACAGGCGCAGCCCATCAGGAAATCATCGTTGCCCAGCACTATCTCCCCGTTCGTCCCAATGTCTATAAACAGGCACACATCGCCAGTTCCTGAGGCGAAATCGGTGCAGAGCAACCCGGCGGTGATATCGCCGCCGACATAGCTGCCGACGTTCGGCGCGATCCATACGTGCGCGCAGGGGTTTACCTCGAGTCCAAGTTCCCCGGCGGTGTAAAGCGGGACGCCCATCACCGCGGGCGTGTACGGCTCAAGCCTTATGTAGTTCGGATTTATACCGAGGAACATCTGAGTCATTGTCGTATTAGCGGATATGGCGACGTTGCGCAGGCTGCGCGCCTCTATTTTGCCATTCTTCTCTCGGAGTTCGGATATCCCTTTGTTGATTGTCGACAGTACCAGAGACCGCATCTCGTGGATGCGTTCCTGGTTTTTCGCGTAACTGATGCGGCTTATGACGTCCGCGCCGCGGTCTATCTGGGCGTTGTACTGCGTTATCGTGTCGATCGCCCTCGCCGTGTCTATGTCCACAAGCCGTATCGCGACGGTCGTCGTTCCTATGTCTATCGCCACGCCCAGGCTCCTGTCCGGTTTGCCAGACTCAACGTCGACGATGTGCGTGACTCCGGATTTCTCGATATGCCAGACGGAAACTTCTCCATCCCGCTCTCGCAGCGTATCCGGCAGGCGCTGAAGAACGCTGAGCGGCAGCTCGACCGGCAGGTCTTTGAATATTTCGCCGGCGGCGTTGAGAAAACGGTCGCGGTCGCCGAGGCCGTCACCCTGGACGGGCGGGTCCACGGTGAAAGTCACGGCCGAGGTCAGCGGCTCTATATCATCCGGACCGGGGAACAGATCCTCGTCCACCGACATGTGGCTCAGCGCGTCCGCGAACTGACCTCGTTCGTCGCCCAGTGACGAGTTCAGTATCACCACGTCCTCCCGCACCTTCGATCGGCACGCCAGGACGAAACCCTGCTTTTTGAGGCCGGCGCGGATCTTTCCGTTATCATTGAACTCTACGGAACCGCTCTCCACCTTGACGATGCACTTTCCGCATACCCCTTTTCCCGCGCAGGGAAACGAAAGCGTCACTCCCGCGCGTTCAGCAGCGTCCTGGAGAGACATGCCCTCTTCGGCCTTGCAGGATTTTTTTTCAGGCAAAAACATGATTTGCGGCATGACTCTTACCCTCCTTCTACTTTATGAACTGGTTTATCGCTTCTTTCAGTTCATCTATTCGCTGAGGCTCATTATTCCGCACGGCGTCGACTATGCAGTGTTCGATATGCTGAACCATTATAATCTTGCCGGTGCCGGTGATGGCCGAGCGAACCGCGGCAAGCTGTATCAGGATTTCACTGCAATCCCTGTCATCCTCCACCATACGCCTGATCGATTGCAGGTGCCCAATGGCGCGTGAGAGGCGGTCCAAAATGGCTTTCCGATCTTTCGGCGAGTGGACGTGACGGTATTCGTGCGATTCGTGCGAATGCTCATGAGCGTGTCCGTGATCGTGCGTTTGTTCATGATCGCTATGCATCTAAATTCTCCGCAACCCTGTATAATACATATATGATAAAAGAAGAGGTGTATAAATGATGATAACATGTCCGGGTTCTGACGGTCTCAAAGGCACACCAAAACTCAAAATCAAAAAATGTCCCGAATGCGGCGCGGATGTCGAAGTTTTTTCCAACTCCTTCAAAACCAACTGCGTTCAATGCGGATTTCCGGTTTATAACGACGCCGTCTCCTGTATCTCGTGGTGCAAATACGCGCGCGATTGTGTCGGGAATGAGCTTCATGAACAGTTCATGGGCGATCGCGGCGGCGGCGCCGGGATCGAGGAAAATACCGCCATCACATCACCGTCATCCGCGGTCTCATGACCATTTTGCAAAGCGATGCGAGGTCATATGGGGTATTGGGATAAATCATGAAGTTGATCCAGTTGCGAAATAAAAGATTGGCGTGAGCGCTCCATCTCATCACCGGTCGTTCTTTCGAGTCGTCATTCGGGAAATAGTTCAGCGGGATGCGGGGGGCGATATTCATGCCGGCGTCCCTCGCATATTCGTTGGCGAGAGTCAACCGGTCGTACTCGGAATGTCCGGTGACGAATATCTTTCTGCCGTCCACGCTGACGATTATGTACGCACCCGCGTCCTTCGAATGCGAGATCAGCCGCAACTGTGAACGCGTTCTCAAATCTTCGGCGCGTATAGTGGTGTATCTCGAATGCGGCGCGTAATACACATCGTCGAAACCCCACAACAACGGATGAGTCGGCATGATGCTGCAGTGAGCGAAAACGCCGCTGAGTTTTTGATCCAGCAAATATTTTTCCATCCCATAATGATAATACAGCCCAGCCTGGGCTCCCCAGCAGATATGAAAGGTCGAGTAGACGTTATATTTGCTCCATTCCATGATGGAACTCAGCTCCGGCCAGTAATCGACCTCCTCGAACGGTAGCATCTCCACAGGGGCGCCCGTTATTATCATACCGTCATAACATTGGCCGCGGACACACTCAAACGTCTTGTAAAACATTTCGAGATGAGATAACGGCGTATTCTTGGATATGTGCGACGCCACGTGGAGAAAGTCGACTTCCACCTGAAGGGGCGTCCCACCGAGCAATCGCAGCAACTGAAGCTCAGTATCGCTCTTGTTGGGCATGAGATTCAGCGCCGCGATTCTTATGGGACGAATATCCTGACGAGTGGCCCGCTGCTCGGTTATTACTATTACATTTTCCCGCGCCAAAATTTTGGCGGCTGGAAGGTCGTTAGGAACTTTGATCGGCATCGCGGAAAACCCCTCGGCAAAAGCCGAGGGTCATCATTTTACGCTCCGCAGATTTTCGCCGCGAGGTCGGCCGCCGATGCGGCGTCGGGGGTAAAGTAATCCGCGCCGATCTGGTCGCAGTAGGTCTGTGTGATGGGCGCGCCGCCGACCATTATCTTGACCTTGTCGCGAATACCGGCCTTCTTGGCGGCCTCAACAACTTCCGGCATTACCGACATCGTGGTCGTAAGAAGCGCGGACATGGCAATGATATTACAATTTTCGTTCTTTGCGGTCTCGATATACTTCTCCGGATCGACGTTCGCGCCGAGATCGAACACCTCAAGGCCCTTGCCCTCCATCATGAGTTTGACGAGGTTCTTGCCGATATCGTGGAGGTCGCCCTTAACTGTGCCGATGGCAACCTTGCCGCTGGCTTTCACGCCGGCCTCGGTCAAAAGGGGCTTCAGAAGCGCCGTTCCCGCGTTCATGGCACGGGCCGCCAGAAGGACTTGGGGGACGAAAACCTCGTTGTTTCTAAACTTTTCCCCTATAACGTTCATGCCGGTCAGCAAACCCTTCTCCAGAATGTCTTTCGCGTCCAATTTCTCGTCGATGGCCTTCTGAACGAGTTCTTTGACACTCTTGACCTTACCGCTTTGAATTTGTTCAGAAATCTCGTCAAATACCGACATACACAACTACCTCCTTAAGATTTTTGATATATTTGTTAATAAAACCGCATAAAACCGTTTACGCGACTTCGGATGATTTCCTGAAATGTTTCGGTGACACGCCGACAACCCGCTTGAACACTTTGGTGAAATAGCTATGATCCTCGAATCCCACTGTCGCCACGACATCGCCTATGCGGCTGCCGCGCAGCGCCAACAATTCCTTGCTCTTTTCTATCCTCAGCTGATTCAAGTACACGTTGAAATTACATCCCACTTCTTTTTTAAATATTTTGCAGAAATATGCCGGCGATAAATACACTGCCTTTGCTACGTCTTCCAAAGTGATCTTTTTCGAATAATTTTGGCTTATATATCTTACCGCGCTGTAAATGACGTCCGTATTTTTTTTGCTGGAGTAGTTGAATATATTATCCACATACTTATTAACTACGTCTGCCAGCAAGATACACAAATCGTTAATGCTTTTCACCGGTTGAACCTGCCACCAAAATTCTCTGTTCATCTGGAGGATTTTGCCTTTTGGAACTCCCGCGTCTATAGCTCCCCGCGATATTACCACCAACAGCTCATATATACAAGACTTAATTTCCTCGAACTCTTCTTCCGGTGAGAGAAGAATATATCCCAGCAATTCATTCAGAAATTTTTTGACCTTTAGCCCGTCAGCCTCAGCTATGCTCTCCAGCAACTTTTTTTCCGTGTCTATCGGATACTCGGGATTTCTGCGGCGGCCTTTTACGGCCGCGCAACCGGTTTCAGGCTGCTGTGGAGGCTCAAAACCGCTCTCCAATTCCTCCGGCCTATCCTTCCTCATTGCTCCGCGTATATTGCTCACCAATAGAGACAGTAACTTGGATAACGGCTTCACCCGCCCTGGGGGTATCCTTGGAATCCGGTCGAACGATTCGACACTCCGGTCAAATTTCACGCCTTCCAGCGTAAAATTCTCTTCCGCGCCGAAAGCCGGCATATCTTCCATATCGCTAATTATAAAAGGACCTGCCGTTATCTCGGCGACTGGACCATTCGCGCCGAAGACCGCGGAGGAAATGCCGCCGAAACCCATCGGACATAGGTAATCGCAAGCACCCTCGCCGTCAGTATTTTCATACGCAACTCCAAAAGCCGCGCCCGCACCGGATTTCATTTTTCTCGGGGCAGCTGTGCCGCAGACAGCGCAATTTGAACAACAGAAACCATACTGATACATCACGACTCCCTCACTGTCCGCTATCGCACATCCTATCCCAGTGGATTGGGAGTAAGCCTCAATGCAGCCAAAGATAAATTTAAGGTTTGTGAGTTCTTCTTGTGATGTTTGCATGACAAAATTAATATATCATATCAGTCTCTGCCTTTCTGGTAAAAATCGGATATTTTTAGGAAAAAACAGCTGACTTTCGCATGACACACCAAACTCCACCCAGCACATAACGGCAAAACAAAAAATAATATTATGTGTTCTTAATAAGTAATAAAGCGACGCGATATAAGGCGTTTCCTGTTTGGCGTGAAATACAAAGAACGAGGAACCATCATGACTCTTCTCGTATAATTCACTCGAAAACGCTGGCGCCCACGCACCGCCGCAATATTACATCCCCGGATTTGGTTTCCTGACTCTCGTTCATCCTACTTCCGCACCTTCCCAGGCGCACTGCCCAGTGGTTGCCGCGGTTTTGTCCCGATCACAGTGGCGGGGCCGTTCCGGCTTGGCCGGATTCCCTTCTGTCCGAGGATTATCCATATTCAATTGTGAGACAAGTATATGCTTCAAAAAATATTTTGTCTACCCGCTCGTATTGTCCCAAATCCGCAGGAAAAACTCATGCAAGATGTGAGGATGGAGACATAGGGTAAGTTTAGGTCAAAAAATTTGCGTTAATGAGTTTTTCATCTTATATCCGGCACTTTGCCAAAAAATATTTTTGAATTGAAAATCACTAAAGATGCCATGGATCAATGTCGAATAGAATATTATGAAATAGTTAAAAAGTGAAGGCTCATCGCAAAATTGCGTTCATCATTGGTATGAGTGGCCCGAGAGCGATTGGAGCATTAGGAAAGCAGTAAATATCAGCATTTCTGACATTGTTTATGATGAAACAATAAGAGTTATTTTCAAAAATCCTTAAAAGTATTGCCAAAATATAAGGACATGGTAATCATATTCGGGGAAACATCCATCAAAATACTACCGGAAGGGAAAACCATGTCCATAAGCATACTTTACCACAGTCAAGGGATCAGCGACTACTCTTGCCAGAGGATTATTTACAAAAAAGGAGAGATTATATACAAAATCAATCTTCGGCCACGCCTGATACGCTGCCCTATATGCGGAAGCAAAGATGTCAGCCAAGAGGTTCAGTAATGCGCAGGATAATGCTCCTGCCGACCGGGATGCATAAGAACTTTGCAGAAGTTAATATCCCACGTATCTGGTGTCCACATTGCTTTGCACCGTTTGTTGTCCGCAGCGAAAGCTTCCATTTCGAGAACCGTCGCTTCCGGTGATAAAAGATTTCGGTGTCCGACATGGATTGCTTTCGCCGGATCTTTGGAAAGGCAGTAGGAAATGAGGTCGCGGAAGCTACTCTTGCCGTCGCGACGTTTGTCAGGGATTTTGCCTATCATTGGGCCGTGTTTCCTCCGTGCCGGTTGTTCAGTTCAACGTTGAGATTTCGAATGTATGCGGCTATCTCTCTGAGGCAGTCCGATGTCAGTGCGCTGTAAGCGCCTTTGGTCTCGTTATGTAGGTGTTTCAGGAGGCCGCCCAACCTGCGGAGGTCGGCTTTCGAGGTTACGCGCTTTCCAAGGCTTCTGTTTCGTATGAGCGACGAGAGGGAAACGCCGCAGATGTCCGCTTCTCAGTTCACGAATTGTCGCTCTTCCCTGGTGAACCTGACCCCTATAACCTCAGACTTGAGTTCCCGCTCGTTTTTCTCCGGTCTTGGCATATCGTCACCGCCTCCCTGAATCCCTGGCTCAATTCTATGAGTGCTTTTTGCGGCTGTTGATAATTTGTGGAGTCCAAAATCGAGGATGCAACTGGAATAAAAACACCGCCCTTCGATTGATACCTGTTCTCAGTTATGTTAAAATGGATATCTAAAAAAATATGTAACTCAAAGGATTGTTTATTGTGCTAGCCACTTTCAGCGATTTCATCAAGCAAAATCCCAATTGTAAGAAGTTTGAGGGAGACGACGATATGCAGAATATCTTTGATTTCCTTTCGCGAGATTATATCCTCGTCCAGTTAATTGAAGCCAGCGATGCCGGCAAACCCGCTCTTGCTCCGGTAGCCGAGAATATTGAGCATTTTTTCGCCGACATCAGTAAAACCCATGAGAACACTCTCAATGATAACTTCACGAAGCAGGCGGTGGGGTTAATGGTCAAAACTATACTTGAGCCATTCGGATATGTTGTCTGGAAACAGAAAGATCTACCCAAAAACTCAAGGGCTATGGAATTTCAATCAGCATCGACATATCGCTTTAATGCCACGGCTCCCAGAAGCATGAAAATTGTCAAGCGCATTGAAGAAATCAACCCAATCGAAGCGTAATGCGTCCTAAAATTCACTGCGGTGAGAAATCGTTGCAGTCATTTACATAGCTTTTGTACGTCGGCAAACGAGACGGTCGCGTAAAAGCATACGTTCTTTTCTAAACTTTTATTTTCAAACAGGGGAGGAATGGATTTGAAAGCCATAGCAATCAACGGGAGCCCGCGCAAGAACTGGAACACGGCTAAAATCCTGTTATCGGCTCTGGACGGGGCAAAGTCGGTGGGGGCGGAAACGGAGCTGGTTCATCTCTATGACCTGAACTTCAAGGGCTGCGTAAGCTGCTTTTCCTGCATGGTCGCGGATGGTTCCGGCATGTGGCATTGCGCGTTGAAAGACGACTTGCAGCCGGTGTTGGAGCGTATCATGCAGGCGGATGCCGTGTTTGTGGGTTCACCGATTTACGTGGGAAATGTGACTGGAGAAACGCGGTGTTTCCTCGAAAGGCTCGCGTTCATGAACGGGACTTACGACGGCGCACTCGGCCCAAAGAGCGAGAACAGGGCTTCGGCGGCGTTCTTTTTCACAATGAACGTCCGCGAGGAACAGGCGATGTCCGATGATTTCGATTACCCAAGGGTCTACGAGGACAACTTTTCCCTGCTGAGGGGAATTGACGGTACGAAAGAATACTATGCCTGCTACAACACCTGGCAGTTTGACGATTATTCGAAGTACATGAACAAGATATTCGACATCGAGGACAAGAGGAAATGGCATGAGGAACATTTCCCCATAGACCTCAAAAACGCTTTCGAGATAGGAGCCCGGCTCACCCGGCTTGGCGGGGCGGCGAAATCGGGCAGGGCATAAATTATTTCCGGCTGGCCGGGCGTAAAGCTCTCAGCATTATTGAGATGACCAATGCCTCCATAAGACTGACGCCCGGCAAAAAAACCTGCGATAAAGCCGCGTCTGAATGACGCGGTTATGGTTTATTGGTTTGCACGAGGGCGACGGAGGCTTTCTCGATGGAAACCAGTGTCTCTTCCCTTGTGAAGCGCGTGACGCCGATGCGCTCGAATGGAATGGCGCGCATGTGACGGCACCAGAGTTCCATATCGGTAAGGCATGATATGGTTCCGTTTCCGGTGCCTCCGGCCGCGGCCACAAGGTTGACCATTTTCCCCGACATGATGCTCCCGTCGCCTTTCAGGGCCTCGCAGCGGCGAAGGCGGTCACAGAAATATTTCATCCGCTCCGACTGCTGCCACCAATATACCGGCGTTATAAACACCGCGCCCTCGGCGTCGGCGAGACGCGCGGC
>JAITRO010000233.1 GCA_031288335.1 Synergistaceae bacterium
TTAACCTTTTGACATTGGATATTATAGCGTTTATTCGGTGTCCGCGCCCGCCAAAATTTTTTATCCTTAATACGTATGTTATGATTTGTTCGAAGCGGATATGGCGTGAAGAGAAAAAACATGCCGCCCCAAACAGTCCGGGGCGGTTTTTTGTATATTCTTGTCAGTGGCGCAGACCCAAACTCTGTATCAGGTTCTGATAGCGGCCAAAATTCTTGTCGCGGAGATACTGGAGCAGTTTGCGGCGTTTGCCGACCATTATCAGCAGACCGCGGCGCGAATGAAAGTCTTTTTTGTGTATCTTCATGTGTTCGGTGAGCTGTCTGATGCGAGTCGTGAGAAGGGCCACCTGAACCTCCGGCGAGCCCGTATCCGCTCCGTGTGTCTTGTACTGCTCGATTACCTGCGCTTTCAATTCTTTGTCTATCACTTCGTTCACTCCCATGATATCGTAAATCCTATCACTCAGGCCGTCGCAACCCGCAGAGTAGATCGATGGTCCGGGTGAAAGGTAGCCCGATTATAACATAACGTCATTTACGCACGCAAATTGACACATTGCCTCGCCTCATAAAAACTCTAACGAATTTTTTTATTTTTATTCCCGATATACCCCCCCTTGCGAATATCGCGAAAATCAGCGAAACTTACGCAGGAGTGTTGTATAACTTTGCACAGCGGAGGAAGGTATTGCCGTTGAAGCGATCTTTCAGGACGAAACTGCGGCGGATGTGGGTACCTAAGGAATTTCGCCTGCCGGAGCCGGAATTCACAAAAGAACAATTGGATTTGCTCGAAGAACTAATCCAGACGATAAGCCTCAAAATCGGCGGTACGCGGGCCGCGGCGCCGGCAGTTCACTTAGAACAAAAAAACATCAGCTCCGACTCTTGAGGCGGAAACTGTCACGATGGCGTCGCCCCTCGGCAAAATGAGTTTCGCCGAGGGAAAGACCGGCAATATCACTAAAACGGCCGCAGGGTCAGCGGGATGCGGTCATCACTCCAAGAGAGGAGGCTCAATGCTTGCTTGAACATGCGCGGCATCATAATGTGCTGGGAGAGACGGACGTATCCGACGAAAAAGACTCCGGACTAGGCGTTCACACGGAGAATATGATCGATGAAATGAACAAAAACGAGGGCATGGCGGCTTTGGTGGAATCTATTGTCGTCTGGCGGGCACAGCACATCGCGTGGAACATGAACATTTACAAGGCCGAAACGCTCCTGTTCCATCTCGTCTTCAAGGAAAACTCACAGAATCCGCAGGCGATGGATCTGTTGGCGCGCATTTACTTTCAGCAGGGCAAGTACGAGAAAGCGCGCGACCTCTGGAACAAGGCATTGGCCTTGCAGCCCGGCAATCCTACCCTCCGCAGGGCCGCCGCGGAGATGCAGAACATGTCGAAATCTCCGGGTTCGGCTGTAGCAAGGTACAGGATAGGCATAGTACTAAACTGTATTCTTTTATTGCTCATTATTTCCATAGCTGGACTGTGGGCCGCGCGCGGATATAACGAGCTGACGGAATGGGCCGGCGAAACACCCACGGTCGCTATCCGGAATATCGAAGAACATCTCTTCGACGACCATTACAGAAAATACGCGTCCACATATAAGGACAATATCGCCTCGAAATTCGACTACTTCATACCTTATCCGTTTTCGTCGCTCGTCGCTGAGGACGACGAAGGGAAAAGCGTGTTGGGCCAAGTGAGTGCTGATTTAGCCGAAGACGAGGAAGCCCGCGGCATTGAGTCCACAAAAGAGGAAGCTCTGTTGAAAGTGCCCGGCATGTCGGACATTGACCTGAGCGGACTCGTGACAAACCGCGCATACCGCGTGAAGAAGGGCGATTCTCTATGGACAATCGCTAAAAAAATCTACGGCAGGGGGACTGCGTGGGAACTCATCGCGAAAGCAAATGGCATCCGGAATCAGAGCAAGCTCAAAGTAGGGCAGGAACTTGTCCTGCCGCGGGAGGACGAGATAATCCCGCGGGACTGAGTCCGCCGGGCAGAGAATGAAGCCCGTCAAAAACGAAACACGCGCCCTTAACCACAAGACGGCCGCGATTGATGTTCGCGGCCGCGTTCCCAAAACTCTTGGATTTCACCCAGTTTTCAAGCCGCTATGGCGCTCTTGGCTCTCGGTTTGAGATAGACCTCCACCTTGGCGGGCGGAACGTTGAAGGGCACGAGACGCGTTCTCACCTTCCTGAACCCGGTTGGAATGAAGGGCATCTTCCCGACCAGCGCGTAAGTGAATTGAACAAATATGCCTCCCAATGACAGCGTGTTTTCCACTTCGCGCATGATTGAAATGGATACTTCCCGCGGAAGAGAACGGAAGGGCAAGCTCGATATGATCGCGTTGACCCGCACTCTCTCCGGCAGACACACGCTCATCTCCTCGGCCCCGCAGCAACGTATGTCGACGTGAGGGAAACGTTTCAGAAGGCACTCCGCCAAGACGGGCGACTTTTCGATCACTATGAGCCTTTCGGCCGGTATACCCCGCTTTAAGAGCGCCTCCGTGACCGGCCCGGTGCCTGCGCCGAGTTCGACGAACACACCGTTTTTGGTCATGCGGGGCGAGACAGCCCCTGCCATAGTTCCAGCCAGGGCCGAGGAACTTGGAAACAGCGTCCCCATATCCCTGGGGTTCTGTGCCAGCTCCTTCAGGACGAGCATCTGACGTTCAAGCCCTTTTTTACGCTTGTCCACGAACCCGCCGGGGTTCATAGGATCACCCCTTTATGATTCGAGCCATGTTGGAGGCGAGCATATCGCACAGCTCGGCGTCGGGCGCCTTCATATTCGATTTTATCAGTATCTTCGGCTCAACGAGGGCCCAGCCTCCCTTGCTCCGCTCCACAAAAGCCGACAGCTCGCGCAGCGACGCTTCGGCCCAGCTGAACGTGCCGCAGAGGCCCGCGTATCTGCCCTTCATGCCCTTGTTCTCGAGATGCCGCAGGAGCCGTGCCATCGGCGGGAAGAGTTCCATGTTGTAAGTGCAGGACGCCAATACGAGGCCGGACATGCTCCATATATCCGTCGTCACCCGCGATATGTCGCTGCGCACAATGTCGTGCACGTGAACGCGCGGAACGCCGTTTTTCACGAGGGCGCGCGCGATGCGCTCCGCGACGGCGGCGGTGTTGCCATACATCGTGCCGTACACGACGACGACGCCCTCGTCGGTCTCTTGCCTGCTCAGTTTTTCGTAGATGTCCGCGACGTGCCCCGGGTCGGTTCTCCACACGAGGCCGTGCGCCGGGCATATAATCCCTATATCGAGCGTTTTAGCTTTCGCCAATGCCTTCAGGGCTGGTGCGGCAAATCTGCCCACGATATTGACGTAGTAGCGCGCCATCTCGCCGACGGCTATGTTCATGTCCGCCTCGTCATCGAATATGCCTCCGTCCGTCGCCCCGAAACCGCCGAAAATGTCGCTCGAAAACAGTATCCTGTCGGTAGCGTCGTATGCAATCATGCTCTCGGGCCAGTGAACCATGGGCGTGAAGACGAAGACGAATTTCCGGCGGCCGAGTTCGACCGTCTCGCCGTCGCTCACCGTGACGATGCCCTCGCTTATGCCGAAGAAGTTTTTTATCATCTCGGCCGTCTTCGCGTTGCCTATCAGCTTGACGTTTGGATAAACATCGCGCAGCACCCGCAGTGAACCCGAGTGATCCGGCTCCATGTGGTTCACGATGACGTAGTCGAGCGGATGCCCATCCAGCGTCTCCGCTATTCTGTCGAGGAAACCGCCGATGAAATGTTCCTTGACGGTGTCCACGAGTATGTTTTTTCCGCCGGTCAACAGGTACGCATTATATGCGACGCCGTGCGGAAGCGGCCACATGCCCTCGAATTTGTCCGTGGTTCTGTCGTGCGCGCCGATCCAGAAAACCGAGTCGGCCACTGGAATGATTTCGTTACCGTACATATTTTTTACTTTTCCCTTCTTGCTCCGTGGCGGTCACTGCCATAAGTGCCAGTTTCGTGTTGTTTTTGCGGCATCGAAGCCAAATTTTTCTGCAGGTCCTGGAGGAGCTGTTTGCGTTTTTTATCATCATCACTCTCCTCCGCATCCTCCCCCCTATTTTCGAATCTGCCCTCCAGCATCAGTATCTCCACAAGCCGTTCGTCCTCGCCTATCCTCTCGGCCAGATCCACCGCGTTCACCCTCTCTTTCGGGTGATCCCTAAGATACGCGCGTGCCTTATCATACACGATATTGAGAAGTTTACGGCACGATGGGCACACCGAACCCGATGATGCCCCAAAAATCTTCCCGCAGACATTACAAGCCGTCATATCCATCAGCAACGCCCCTTCATTTTATATTCAGGTAATAATTATAATATATACGATTATAAGATAATTTACTCTATCCAAAATAGATTTTTTGTTATAAAGATAAGTGGCACTTCCATTGTCGGTGGTTCGAATATATAATCTATCGGTGTGTGCGAGAAAGGGAGGAAGAACATGAAAACTACGGTGATCGATCACATTGGGGTAGCGGTGAAGAGCATTGACGAGGCGCTTCCGTTCTGGGAGGGCACGCTCGGCGTCAAATGCTCCGGCAAAGAGACGGTCGATGAGCAGAAAGTCACGACCGCTTTCCTGCCGATCAAGGAATCCGAGGTAGAGCTTTTGGAGGCGACCTCGCCGGACAGCCCCATAGCGGGTTTCATTGAAAAACGCGGCGAAGGGATACATCACCTCGCAATACGGGTAGACAATCTCGAAGACGCCCTGGCCGGCCTGAAAGAAAAGGGCGTCCGCCTCATAGACGAACATCCCCGAAAGGGCGCCGGCGGCGCGAGGATCGCGTTCATCCACCCCAAAGCCACTGGAGGAATACTTCTCGAACTCTGCGAAAGGTGACGTCCGCAGGCGGCATTCCCAGAATCATAAAGACAAAAGCAAACGCGCCCCTTTGAGCAAAAGCCTTAAAGGGGCTTTATGAAGGAGGATAAAAAGGCATGGCGGATCGTAACATCGATCAACTCTGCGAGGATTTACTCGCGCGCCGCGAGAAAGTGTCGCAGGGAGGCGGGGAGAAATCCATCGCCGCGCAGCGCGAAAAGGGCAAACTAACGGCCCGCGAGAGGATAGCGAAGATACTCGACCCGGGCAGCTTCGTGGAACTCGACGAGTTCGTGGAACACAGATGCTCGAACTTCGGCATGGAAAAGACCGTATTTCCGGGCGACGGCGTCGTGACGGGCTGCGGCACGGTGGAGGGACGCGTCGTATACGTCTACAGTCAGGACTTCACCGTGATCGGAGGCTCGCTGGGCGAGGCGCACGCGAAGAAAATATGCAAGGTCATGGATCTCGCGGTGCAAAACGGCGCTCCCGTCGTCGGCATCAACGACTCGGGCGGCGCGCGCATTCAGGAGGCCGTCGACGCGCTCTCAGGCTACGGCAACATCTTCTTCCGCAACGTCAAAGCGTCGGGTGTGATTCCCCAGCTCTCGGTGATCGCCGGGCCCTGCGCCGGAGGCGCGGT
>JAITRO010000141.1 GCA_031288335.1 Synergistaceae bacterium
GCTGTTCTGGCGCCCGTGCGCGATTGGCACTGGTCGCGCGAGGACGAGATGGAATACGCTGCCGAACACAACGTTCCGGTTCCGACCACGAGGCAAAGCCCATACAGCCTGGACGACAATCTGTGGGGGCGCTCCTGCGAGTGCGGCGTGCTGGAGGACCCCTGGAACACCCCGCCAAAGGGGGCTTACGGCCTGACCGTGGATCCGACGGAAGCGCCCGACAAGCCCGAAACGGTGGAAATCACATTCGACAAGGGCATTCCCGTGGCGTTAGACGGCGAAGAGCTGAACTGCATCGAACTCATAGACAAACTCAACAAGCTTGCCGGAAAACATGGCGTGGGCAGAATAGATATGGTCGAAAACAGGCTTGTCGGTTTCAAGAGCCGTGAGGTCTACGAGTGCCCGGCCGCCGTCACGCTGATAACGGCGCATAAAGCCTTGGAGACGATAATCCTCTCGAAGGATGTGATGAGGGTAAAAAGCGATCTCGAAAATAAATTCGCGGAGCTGACATACGAAGGCTATTGGTTCTCTCCGCTGATGTCGGCCATTCAGGCGTTCATCGACACGACGCAGGAAGTTGTGAGCGGAACCGTGCGTGTGCGCCTCTACAAGGGTTCCGCCGTTGTGGAGGGCTCGAAATCGGAAAACGCGATATACCGCTACGACCTCGCCACCTATTCTGAGGGCGACGCGTTCGACCACTCCGCGAGCGTGGGTTTCATCAAGGTGTGGGGTTTGCCCATAAAGACCTGGACGCAGACGCACGAAAAGGGCCGCGTGAATTTCACGTCAGCCGTCAAGGAGAAAAAACTCACCGCCGACGCGAAAAAGTGCGCGGCCGTCTGCGAAATTTCAGCGTAATTTAATGGCGGAAGGAACTGCTGTGAACCGCGGACACTTGCGGCACAAAAATTTTATTCGCGCGTTCGCGGCGGTTCTTCCGCTTATAAGGAAAAAAAGATGGAATATGATAAATGCATTTTGGTAGATTATGAAAATGTTCAGGATATAAATACGGACATCATTGATAATAATGTAAAAATGTTGATTATAGTCGGGGAAAACCAAAACAAAATCCCAATAGATTTGATCCAAAAAATACAACCATTTGGTAATTCTATAGAATGGCTGCAAATAAAAAGCAAAGGGAAGAAGAACGCATTAGATTTCTTTATAGTGTATTTTTTAGGATGCTTTGTCTCGACACAAAATCACAAGGAATATATTATATATTCAAAAGATACCGGATACGATCCGTTGATTGATTTTCTTAAAAATAGAAATGTGAATGTGAGGCGGATCGTAAGTTTTAAGCAATTAAACAGCAATGGATTGAGTAACGATAAAATAGCATCTAATGATAGCTGTGGCGATAGTTTTATAAAAATAAATGAAAAACTGGCTAAAATGCCTTCTAATACAAGACCCAAAAGCAGGAACGGCTTATTGAGGCATATTAAAACGTTTACAAAGAAATGCGATGACGAAATTGAAAAAATAATTGAGGAAATGTTTATCCGGAAAATAATTTACGAAGAAAATGGGCGTGTAAAGTATAATTTATAAAATAATTATGAATAAGCATGGCATCTAATCCCAATTCCATCAGGCGCGCGTCGGGCCGGTCGATCTTCCGTAATTGCCGGGCGCGGCTTTCTATATGATAGTGTTTTGTGCCCTCACTCAACAAACGTAAACCGCTCTTGCTTATATTTTGTGGTATACTGAATTAGCTTTTAGGGAATTTATCCGTCAAAACGGCAGTCGTGTCCGATGCGCGGATATGGCGGCGGTTGGCAATGGAGAGGCTGGAGCTTTATAGACAGAGTTTTGACGGGAGATTGAGAATTCCTGTCAAAATTGTGGTACAGAAGTACAAATTCCAAAATCACCAAAAGGGGGCAAAGGAACAGTGGCAATTAGTCTGCAAAAAGGGCAAAAAGTTGATCTAACCAAGGGCAACGCGGGACTGACGAAACTTCATATCGGCCTTGGGTGGGACACGAACAAATATGACGGGGGCGCTGACTTTGACTTGGACGCCGCCGCGTTCTTGCTCGGAGAAAGCGGCAAGGTACAGTCGGAAGCCGATTTTGTGTTTTACGGAAACCTCGAACATTCGAGCGGGTCTGTCAAACATACGGGCGATAACCTGACCGGAGAAGGCGAGGGCGACGACGAAGTGATAAAAATCGACCTGTCGAAAGTTCCGGCAAACATTGCCAAAATCGACTTCACAGTCACTATTTATGACGCGGAGGCAAGATCGCAGAATTTTGGAATGGTATCCAACTCATTCATCCGCGTGGTGAACGACGCTAACAATACAGAACTCATCCGTTACGATTTGGGCGAGGATTATTCGGTCGAGACGGCGGTTGTTGTCGCTGAAATTTACAGGCACGGCGGCGAGTGGAAGTTCAACGCGATCGGCAGCGGTTTTGCCGGAGGTCTGAAGGCGCTCTGCGGGAATTTTGGGGTTAACGTATAAATATAAACCTCGATCTGCGGGGGATTGTGTTTTGTCACAATCCCCCAGTGCCGTAAAGGAGGGAAGTATGCTGTAATGGCAGTGGAACTCAGAAAAGGTCAAAAGGTCAACCTGTCAAAGACGGCCGTTTCGGGCGAAATCCTAATCAATCTGAACTGGACTCAGGGAACAGCGAAAAAGGGATTTTTTGGACTGACGAAGACGCAATCCATAGATTTGGACTTAGGCGCGTTCGTCGAACTGAATGAGGGCGACAAATACGTCATTCAGGCCCTTGGGAATTCATTCGGCGACTTGAAGTCGGCACCGTATGTTGCACTCGACGGAGATGACCGCACCGGAGCCTCTCTCGCCGGGGAAAATATACGCGTCAACGGCAAAATGTCGACAAAAATAAAGAGGATGCTCGTGTATACATTTATATACGAAGGCGCGGCTGATTGGCAGCAAGCCAACGCCGTCGTTACCATCAAATATTCCGGCGGAGACGATATCGTCGTCCGCTTGGACGAGTACAGCACTTCACAAGGAATGTGCGCGATCGCCGAAATAATCAACGTCAACGGCTCGATGGCGATCGAAAAATTGATTCGCTTTTTCAACGGACACAAGGAAATGGACCATGCGTTTGGGTGGGGGTTTCATTGGACAGCGGGGAGGAAATAACTGTTGGGCAACTATGAAATACTGTACACCGAGGCTTTCCCCATCATCAAATATCGGCTTCGTCCCGGAGAACGGCTGAAAGCGGAATCCGACGCGATGATCGCCATGTCCGCCAACGTAGATGTGACGGGCGGCGTGGAAGGCGGATTTATGAGCGGGCTGGCAAGGATGTTTGCCGGAGAGAAGTTCTTTTTTCAGTATCTTACCGCGACGCGCGGCGAAGGCGAGGTGTTGCTGGGACATTCCCTCCCGGGCGGCATCATCGATGTGGAGCTGGATGGCTCATACGTACTGCGCGTTCAAAAGGACGGTTTTCTCGCGGCCACGGAAGGCATCGAAGTGGGCACTCAGATGCAAAACCTTTTTCAGGGCATTTTCAGCGGAGAAGGTTTCTTCGTCCTGAATGTGTCCGGCAAAGGAGTGGTGTTTCTCAGCAGTTACGGCGCGATTCACGCTATAAATCTCGGAGCTGGGGAAGAGATCGTGGTGGACAACGGACACTTGGTGGCTTGGGCTGACTATATGCAATACCAAATTACCAAAGCGTCCAACGGCTGGATCAACAGCTTCATGTCGGGAGAGTGTCTCGTATGCCGGTTCAAAGGTCCCGGCACAGTGCTGATACAAACGCGCAATCCCGGCGGGTTGAGGGGTTTCATCAATAAGTTGGGCTTTCTGATGAAGAAGTAGAGTGACGGGCGCGCAAAAGCGTTCAGGCCGAGAAACGAGCCTTTCGCTTCTCGCTGTCGAAACGGTTTTTCGCGTTTGCAAGCATTGAAAATACATGCGTGAATACAGATTATTCCACGCCGGGGCGCGCCGCTGGGCTCTATGAAAACTGTCAGAGTGTGGTTCAATCATTGGTTCAGCACGGCCTATCATATTATCCGTATGCTCAAGGAAGATGAGCATGCCGACTTTGTAACGATCGGAAGCAATACCGACGGAAACTGCGTCTACCGTGCCGTGTGCGATGAATGGTTTATGGAAGCGAAATTTTGCGGCAGCGATGAGTACGTTGATTTTTGCGTCGCCTTTTGCCGCGAACACGAGATAAATGTGTTTGTGCCGCGCCGCAATATGAGGGCAGTCTCCCGGCGTATCGGGGAATTTGACGCGATCGGCGTGAAAGTGTTGGTCGAGCGAGACTACCAAATAATCAGCGCGCTCTCAGACAAAGCTGAGACCTATTGCCTGTTCGCTGATGCGGGGATGGGGCATATACCGCCTTATTGCGTTGTAACTTCGGCTGCGGAATATGAAAAAGCATATCGCCGCTTTAAAACGGAGAACAACCGGGTTTGTTTGAAATTTACCTCCGACGAGGGCGCCGTCAGTTTCCGCGTGGTAGATGACAGGGTTGAGCATAACCTGACCGAGAATGCCGGGACGAAGATTTCTTATGCGAACGTTATCGATGCGTTATCGCGCCTGGAAAAGTTTCCGCCGCTTCTCGTCATGCCGTATTTATCCGGTGTGGAGATCAGTGCGGACTGTTTGTCTATACCTGACGGCGAACATATAATTATTCCGCGTTATAAGTCGTGGGGACGAAGCGAGAGGATAAAGTTCGATCCCGATATCCTGAATATATGCGGGGCATTCCTGGATAAGTTCCGATTGCGTTGTCCGTGCAACTTGCAATTCAAATATGAGGGCGATGTGCCGTATCTTTTGGAAGTAAATGCCCGAATGTCGGGCGGGATTCAGATGTCTTACGCCGCGACGGGAGTCAACATTCCAAATATAGCCGTCAATCGCCTGCTAGGCATCGAGAAACGTCAGGTTTGGGACAAGATAACGCGGGTGGTGTCGTTTATAGAGACCCCTGTACTGTTGAGGTGAGTTATGAGACCGCATTTACAAATCGCTTTGCGTGACAGCACGACAGCAACGCGTTCTTATGTGATCGTAAATCCTCTGCTTGCGAAACATTTGCCATCCGTACCGAGCGTCACATTGGAATACTTCAGGCAGTTGGGAGACGCGGTCGCGGCAACCTGCAAAGGCGAACGCGTGTTGGCGATAGGTTTTGCCGAAACCGCGACTGCGGTGGGCGCGGCGGTCGCGCACGCGATTGAGGGCGCCGTTTACGTTCACACCACTCGCGAGACATGGGCTCTCCCATTGGATGGGACTGCGCCGGAGGAAAGACTTGTCACGGAGTTCCTGGAAGAACACAGTCACGCAAGGAATCAGGCGCTGTATTTGCGCGAAGAACTGTACGACCTGTCGAAATACGACAGGCTTGTATTTGTAGAAGATGAAATCACAACGGGGAAAACGATACGAAACTTTTTGCGAAACGTCGCCTATCGCGGCAAAATTACAGTATCCGCACTGGTGTTTAATGGTTTCGACGAAAGCGCGTTCGCGGAATACGACGCCAATTTTTGCTGTCTGCAAAAGGTCGGATACGTCAGGCGGCTTGAATTTGCGGGGCTGCCAAATCCTCGTTCCGGCATCGAGATAGACCTGTATCACGATAAATGCGCGGAGTTGGCCGGGGAAATTGCCGCCGCCGTGAGCATGAGCGACATAAAGGACAAAGACGTTCTGGTCCTTGGGACGGAAGAATTTATGTATCCGGCGCTGATATTGGGGCGCGAGTTTGAAAAAACAGCGCGCGGCGTGAAGTCTCACTCCACGACCAGAACTCCGCTTCTGCCGCAGGGCGGCGCGGATTATCCGCTTCATTCGAGACAGAGCTTCCCAAGCCCATATGAGGACGAACGCGTTACTTATCTGTATAATCTGGCCTCATACGACACGGTGATTATCATTACCGACGCCCCCGGTTCCCGTGGGGAGGAACTCATCGGCGCGGTACAAAGCCGTGCCTGCGTGAATATATATTTCGTGAGGATCCGAAGTGCCTCTTGAAAACCGCGGCACATTTCACCCGGAGGACGTGACGCTGCTCCTCAACGATATAACGGGTTTGCTGGAGCCCAAGTCCACCGAGGAACGGGAGAAGCTCATACAAAGCGGCGTCCATTATTCGGAAATGCTTCCCTTGGAATATAGGCCGTCGGAACGATATCTCGCCGAGTATTCGCGCGCTTTGGATAGTTTCGCCGGCGAAACCGCGGACGCGGTCGTTGGGGCAGCCGAAAAAATATACGCGCGGAAAGGCGGCGAAGTTGTGCTGGTGTCGCTTGCCAGGGCGGGAACACCCATTGGGATATTGATCAAGCGGTACCTGCGCCGCAGATATGGCGTCAACGCGCCGCACTACACAATTTCAATGGTTCGCGGCCGCGGGATTGACAAGGCGGCGATGCGATATATCCTGGACAGCCGCCGCATCGCCGACGTTCAATTCATCGACGGATGGACGGGCAAGGGGGCCATCCTCCGCGAATTGTCCGCCGCTCTGGTTGAATTTACAGGCGGACATGACGACAGAAAATTGCTTGCCGTGCTTGCCGATCCAGCCAACATAACCGACATGTGCGGCACGCACGAGGATATTCCAATCGCGAGTTCGTTTCTGAACGCCACGGTGTGCGGGCTGATGAGCCGGACTGTCGTCCGTCTCGGCATCGGCGAGGACGAATTTCACGGCGTCGCGTTTTTCGAGGAATTGCGGGCGGATGATAAGACATACGAATTTATCGAACGGATCGAGAGCCGCATGGGCTCATATGCCGTCGATACGAGCGGATACAATGAAGCGCGGCAGATTGCGGAAAAATTTGGCGTCGCGGATATAAATTTCGTAAAACCCGGCATAGGCGAGGCGACGCGAGTGCTTTTGAGACGCATGCCCGATATGATACTGATCGCGGAAGACGCCGAACCGCGGTATATCTCCCATATTATCCAATTGGCGGAGGAAAAACATGTCCCCGTCATTCGCTATCCACTCAGGCAGTACAAGGCCTGCGGGATAATCAAGGCTTTGACGATATCGGACTTGTGAGACATTTTTTGCTGTTTGCGTCGGATTTGGACAACACGTTGATTCATTCATACCGGGTCGCCGAAGCCGGTGACATATGTGTCGAAACCAGGAACGGCAAAAAATTGTCGTTTATGTCGCCGAAGACGCACGGCATTCTCAAAGACATAGCGGCGAGATGCGCGTTCGTCCCCGTGACTACGCGGTCGCTGGAGCAATATCGCAGGCTCGACCTGGGCGTAAAGCCCAAATACGCTCTGGTCGCCAACGGAGCGCTGCTGCTGACGAACGATGAGGTCGACGAGGTCTGGGCTTCGGAAACGCGCCGGTTGTTGAACGTCATACTTCCGGAGATTGAGCCGGGCGAGTTGTTGTTTGACATCAGGCGCGTCGATGACTTCTTTGTCTTTGCCAAGAGCGGAGACCCCCAGCAGGCCGTCAAATACCTGGAAACGGTCTTAAAAGACAGCGCATTTGAAGCGCGCTCCGTTCATGACAAAGTTTATATATTGCCGAGGGGCCTCGACAAGGGCCTCGCGGTGAAACGCCTGAGGGAGCGCATATCCCCCGGCTATGTCGTCTGCGCTGGGGACAGCGAACTCGACCTGCCGATGCTGGAAATTGCCGATATGGCAATCATCCCGGAAACTTTAGTGCCGCGGGGAGAGCGCATAAATGTCCTGCCCTCCAAAACCTTTACGTCCGAGCTGCTCGGAATTATAAGGGAAATGGTATCGCGTCCGCAAGCCACGCGCTTTGTCGATCCTAAGAAATCCACGTAGAGATTACCCCGATCCAAACGTTGTCTTAGCGTCAAAATCAGCGCTCCCCGCGTATTTATTCGTGTCCCAACCGAGACCTACCAGAGCAAGCCGCATCGCGCTGTCCAAAGACACCCTCTGTCCTTTAGCCAAACTAATAGCCATCACAAGGCCTCCTTAACGATGAATTCGCGTTTGAGAATCACGCGCCGCCGAAGTTCTCATTTCAGCGTGTTTCCGGCAAAGACCTTGCGGACTATGTCGACCGGGATGATGATGAAGGACATGATCAGCACGACTAACCATTCGTTCAGCGTTAATCCGTAGCAGCGAAGGATCACGCCCCCCAGATAAGTCATCAGCACCTGGACGGTCACAATCAGCGCTATGACCCTCAAGAATCCTTTGTTTTTTTTGATGTTGTCGAAAAGATTAATTTGATCCGTCCTCGCGTTAAACGCGTTAAAAACCGACGTAAGGATGAAAAACGCGAAGTATCCAGTCAGCAGATATTTGTTCCCGTCATCGGCGCGGAAAAACGACCTCGTAAAATCCGACAGCAGGAACAGCATGCTGAGCCCGAAAGTCAGCAGACTTCCAACGAGTATCGCGCTCCACATATAGGTGCTGACGATATTTTCATTCCTCTTTTTAGGTTTCTCCTGCATAAACCGCTTCAAAGCCGGTTCCCCTCCGAACGCGAGAGCGGCGAGCGTATCCATGACGAGGTTTATCCACAGTATCTGCGTTATGGACAATGGGTTTTGCATACCGATCAGGGGCGAGACGAAAGAAATTAAAACGGCTCCTACGTTGATTGTGAGCTGGAAGATTATGAACTTTCGAATGCTGTTGAATATCGTCCGTCCGTACAGGATGGCCTTGTCGATCGAGCTGAAATTATCGTCCATGATGATAATTTCGCTCGCCTCCTTTGCCACTTCCGTTCCTCCGCCCATGGCAAAACCGACATCGGCGGCCTTCAGCGCGGGGGAATCGTTTACGCCGTCACCCGTCATGCCGACGACTAAATTCAAATCCTGCGCGATACGCACCAGACGGCTCTTGTCGCTCGGGAGCGCCCTAGCTATGACGCGAATATTCCTGAGCTGTTTTTTCAGATCGTCGTCAGTCAATTTGGCGAGTTCGTCCGACGTTATGACGATGTCCGAACCGCTCTTCATCAAGCCCGCTTCTCTCGCGATAGCGACTGCCGTGTCTTGTCTGTCGCCCGTAATCATTACGACCTGTACACCGGCGTTTTGAACCTCTTTTATGGCGGAGACGGACTCGGGGCGCACTTCGTCCCTTATGCCGATGATGCCGACCAGAGTCCAATTGCCGCCCGGGAGCGCACCGTCAACTATTTTTTCATCGCTCGCGGCCAACGCCAGTACGCGAATCGCGCGGGAGGCGAGTGTATCGATTTTTTTAAAGACGGCGTTGTCCTTGTTTAATGCATGACGCGCGCCGTTTTCATCATAGTAATCGCTGCATTTGTCGAGTATTTTCTCCGGCGCGCCCTTGATGAGGGAAATGTTGTACTCTCCCTCGATTTGGCTCGCCGAGTATTTGTTTTTGCTGTTGAAGGGAATGTCGGCGACAACAGCGGCGTTCACATTTTTACTTTTCCCCGCCGCGAAACCGAGAATCGCCCGTTCGGTCGCGTTTCCGCCTATGACCTTCATCTGTTTGCCGGCGCCGCTGACGACAGCACTTGTGTTATGATGAATACTGACCGACAGTAATTTTCCGAGTTCGCCGGAAACCTGTTCAAATGACTTATATTCTCGGCTGCCTCCGCTTACGAAGGTGACGACTTCAAGCCGGCCCTTCGTGATCGTTCCCGTTTTGTCGGAGAACAGGATATTGAGGCTTCCCGCCGTCTCGATGCCGGCGATTTTCCTCACGAGCACATTGTCCTTGAGCATCTTCCCCATGTTCAGCGCCGATACGATCGCTATCATGAGCGGCAGGCCTTCGGGGACAGCCATGACGATGATGATTACCGCGAACATGAGAGCCTGAACGAGGTCGTTTGCGACCGTCATCCAATTGGAACAATAGGCTGTGATTTGCGTCATGTCGAAGCCGTTTTGGACGATGATTCTCTGAAACAGCAGCGCCAGTGCAATCAGGACACCGCCTATGTAGCCGAATTTGCTGATGCCGTTCGCGAGGTTGCTCAGCTTGACTTTGAGCGGAGTGTCGCGTTCATCGTCCTGCTGCAGCTCTCCCGCGATCTGACCGTAAACCGATTTATCGCCGACGGTCGCGACCGACATGACCGCGTTTCCCAAACATACCACGGAACCGCGGAAAATTTTATACTCGTTCAGGAAATCCATCGCCGTTTCAGGCTCGGCATAATCGCTCGGCATCACGATTTTGCGGGCCTCTTTCGTTTCGCCGTTCAAAACCGACTGATCCACGTTGAGTTCGCCCTCCAGGAGAACGCCGTCGGCCGGAACCTTGTCGCCGCTTTGCAGCAGCACGCAATCGCCCACCACCAGATCATTGATGGAGATTTCGGCTATTTCGCCGTCTCTATGTACTTTGCAGATAATTTGAGACGCCTCTTCCTGCAATTTTTGAAACGCTTTCTCGTTTTTGTACTCGGAAAATGTGGATACAAACGTGGCCAGGAAGACGGCTATGGCGATTCCCGCGGATTCATACCATTCAGTTTGTCCCATGAACGCGAAAGCCGCGTTGATTACCAGGGCGACGCAGAGAATTTTGATCATCGGGTCTCCCAAATTGTCCTTAAACGAACTCCAAAAACCCTCCGTTTCCTGCTCTGTCAGTCTGTTGTCGCCGTATTTCGATTTTGACTCCTGAACTTGCGCGCTGGTCAAACCATAATTTCTCATGCTGTCTTGTCTCTCCTTAAACTTGACGAAATCCTAAAATCCTGACGAGTATAACGTTAATCGTAAAAATGTCATAATATTTATTTTTACGATTAACCGGCTTTTTGCCGCTGCCGAATTTATTTTATCACTTTCTTTAATGAGCTGATGTGTTTGAAAGATTTATCGATTGGTGCGAGAGAGGGGAGTTGAACCCCTACGCCGGAGGCACAAGATCCTAAGTCTTGCGTGTCTGCCAGTTCCACCACTCTCGCACTTGCGAGAGTTTATAATGTTTTGCGCCCTCAGTCAACAATCTCGAACCGAACCGAGGTTCTGTCCGCGATTCGGGAGAAAATCCGCAAAAATCCGCGATAATTGGTTTGAATGGCGGTTTCGTGATATATTTATTTTATGAAAGAGCACATCAGGGAGGTGGGCGTTTGATATTCGGACTGATAGGCGGAAAAACGAGGCGCGTCTGCGCGGGACTTCTTGCCGTGCTTTTTTTGGCGCTCACTGTCTGTATCGCCTCGCTGTCTCCCGATAAGTTTTTCGCCGAGTTGTCATCCCAAAACAGGGTGGACAGCATACTCCGCGCGCTCAAGATAATCGACGGGGCAAGCCGCGTGGAGGACTCGTGTCCGTCCGCGCTGCGTTCTCTGGTTGCGCGCGCGTGGCTTGGCTCCGGGCATTGTACTGACGTTTCGTTCATCTCTTGTGCCGGTTTCCGTACCGATGGGGAACCCGCGCATGATTTCATCGTGCCGCCGCCGCCGGGCGCGGGCAGCATAGATACGGTCGCGAGAGAATAAATCCAGGCAAACATTTGCGCGCTGCCGCGCTCACTTCATCATAACTTATCACCGCGCGGCGATATTCGGTCTCGCTGCATCTTTTAATTAATAGCGAAGCGTTTTGAATATAAGGAGGTCTGGCATGGCGTTGCTGCATGTGGGACTCGATATAGGCTCGGTCACGGCCAAAGCGGTCGTGTTGGACGAGAAGGACTGTCTGATACACAGCACGTACAGGCGGCATTACGCAGATATACGCACCACGGCAGGCGGCATGATGGAGGAGCTTCGTCAAAACTACGGGGACTCCATGATAACCCTAGCGGTGGCCGGTTCAGGAGCCCTCGCCATAGCGGAGGGCATGCACCTCACGTTCGCCCAAGAGCTTGTGGCGTGCAGGGCGAGCGTCGAGAGATATCTCGATGGCGTCGACGTCAGCATAGAACTTGGCGGCGAGGACGCCAAACTCACGTTCTTCGACGAGTCGGGAATAGACCAGAGGATGAACGAGACGTGCGCCGGGGGGACGGGAGCTTTCCTTGACCAGATGGCGGCGCTTCTGGACATCGACGCCGCGGCGCTCAACGAACTCGCTAAAGGCTGCAGGACGATTTACCCCATTGCGTCGCGCTGCGGCGTATTCGCCAAAACCGACGTGCAGCCTCTTCTGAACGACGGCGCGGCGAGGGAGGACATAGCCGCCTCGATATTCCAGGCGATAGTGAACCAGACGATAAGCGGGCTCGCGTGCGGGCGCAAGATAAAGGGCAGCGTGGCGTTTCTCGGAGGGCCGCTCTATTTTCTGTCGGAACTGAGGAAACGTTTCGCCGAGACGCTCGGGCTCACGAAGGAGCAGTGCATATTTCCCGAGAACCCGCATCTATTCGTTGCGCTCGGCGCGGCTATACTGGGAAAACGCGGCGGGGCAGTGGACATAGCGAAACTGGAGGACAAGGCACGGGCATTTTTCGCCGCACGCCCCCAAGTGTCCGTGAACGTCCTGCCGGCCCTTTTCATAGACGAGGCCGAGCGCGAGCGTTTCAGGCAGAGGCACGCTGCGAGCGGAGCCTTGCGCGCCGACCTCGCTCGGTATCGCGGCGACGCCTACCTCGGCATCGACGTAGGCTCCACGACCACGAAAATGATACTGATAGGCTCTAAGGGAGAGGCGCTATTCACCCGCTACCGCCAGACGGGCGGCGGGGAGCCGATACGCGCGGTTCGGGAACTTCTCTCCGAGATGTACGAGGAAATTCCCGAGGGCGTCACGATAAAACGCAGCGGAGTGACCGGATACGGCGAAAAGCTGGTCAAAGCCGCGTTCGGTATCGACATCGGAGAGGTCGAGACCGTCGCGCACTCCTACGCCGCCGGTTTCTTCCTGCCCGGCGTGGATTTTGTAATAGATATCGGCGGACAGGACATGAAATGTCTCGGCATGAAGGATGGCGCGATAAACAAGGTTTTCCTCAACGAGGCCTGCTCGTCGGGCTGCGGCTCTTTTCTCCAGAGTTTTGCCGAGTCGCTCGAAATGTCCGTCTCCGACTTCGCGAAAGCGGCGGAGGCCTCGATGATGCCGGTCGACTTGGGTTCTCGCTGCACGGTGTTCATGAACTCCCGCGTGCGTCAGGCGCAGAAGGAAGGGGCGAGCGTGTCCGACATCTCGGCCGGGCTGGTGTACTCCGTGGTGCGCAACGCGCTTTACAAGGTGCTGAAAATACGAAGCGTCGACGAGCTGGGCGAACGCATAGTCGTCCAGGGCGGGGCCTTCAAAAACGATGCCCTGCTCCGCGCGTTCGAGCTGATAACGGGGCGCGAGGTCGTGCGTCCCGAGCTGTCGGAACTGATGGGCGCTTTCGGCGCGGCGCTTCTGGCGCGCGACTCGGATGATGAGAGCACCACTAC
>JAITRO010000142.1 GCA_031288335.1 Synergistaceae bacterium
AAGGCGTCGACGTCAGCATAGAACTTGGCGGCGAGGACGCCAAACTCACGTTCTTCGACGAGTCCGGCATCGACCAGAGGATGAACGAGACGTGCGCCGGAGGGACGGGGGCCTTCCTCGACCAGATGGCGGCGTTGCTGGGCATCGACGTCGCGGCGCTCAACGAACTCGCCAAAGGTTACGAGACGATTTACCCCATTGCGTCGCGCTGCGGCGTATTCGCCAAAACCGACGTGCAGCCCCTTCTGAACGACGGCGCGGCGAGGGAGGACATAGCCGCCTCGATATTCCAGGCAATTGTGAACCAGACGATCAGCGGGCTCGCGTGCGGGCGCAAGATAAAGGGCAACGTGGCGTTCCTCGGAGGACCGCTCTATTTTCTGTCGGAGCTGAGGAAACGTTTCGCCGAGACCCTCGGGCTCACGAAGGAGCAGTGCATCTTTCCCGAGAACCCGCATCTGTTCGTGGCGCTCGGCGCGGCCATACTTGGAAAACGCGGCGGCGCAGTAGACATAGCGAAACTGGAGGATAAGGCGCAGGCGTTTTTCGCCGCGTCCCCGCAAGCGTCCGTGAACGTCCTGCCGGCCCTTTTCATAGATGAGGCCGAACGCGAGCGGTTCAGGCAGAGGCACGCCGCCGGCAGGGCCCTGCGCGCCGACCTCGCGCAGTATCGCGGCGACGCCTACCTCGGCATCGACGTGGGCTCCACGACCACTAAGATGATACTGATAGGCTCCAAAGGAGAGGCGTTATTCACCCGCTATCGCCCGACGGGCGGCGGGGAGCCGATACGCACGGTTCGGGAGCTTCTCTCCGAGATGTACGATGAAATTCCCGAGGGCGTCACGATAAAACGCAGCGGGGTGACCGGATACGGCGAAAAGCTGGTCAAGGCCGCGTTCGGCATCGACGTCGGAGAGGTCGAGACCGTCGCGCACTCCTACGCCGCCGGCTTCTTCCTTCCCGGCGTTGATTTCGTCATAGATATCGGCGGACAGGACATGAAATGCCTCTGCATGAAAGATGGCGCGATAAACAAGGTTTTCCTCAACGAGGCCTGCTCGTCGGGCTGCGGCTCTTTTCTGCAGAGTTTCGCCGAGTCGCTCGAAATGTCCGTCTCCGACTTCGCGAAAGCGGCGGAGGCCTCGATGATGCCGGTCGATTTGGGCTCGCGATGCACGGTGTTCATGAACTCACGCGTGCGTCAGGCGCAGAAGGAAGGGGCAAGCGTGTCCGACATATCGGCCGGGCTGGTGTACTCCGTGGTGCGCAACGCGCTTTACAAGGTGCTGAAAATACGAAGCGTCGACGAGCTGGGCGAACGCATAGTCGTCCAGGGCGGGGCCTTCAAAAACGACGCCCTGCTCCGCGCGTTCGAGCTGATGACGGGGCGCGAGGTCGTGCGTCCCGAGCTGTCGGAACTGATGGGCGCTTTCGGCGCGGCGCTTCTGGCGCGCGACTCGGATGATGAGAGCACCACTACCCTTTTGGGACGCGGCGCGGTGCGCGCACTATCGACCGTCACCGGCGCCGCGCGGTGCAAAGGGTGCGGCAATCGTTGCATTTTGACAAGGACAACCTTCAAGGACGGGCGTGTGTACGTCTCGGGCAACCGGTGCGAACGCGGAACGGGACGCGTCGAGACGTCTTCGCGCCGGCTGCCTCCCAATGTGTTCGAGCGCAAATATAAAAGGCTCTTCGGTTTTGCCGAACCTCTCCCGGTCGAAGCGGCGACGAGGGGTTCCATCGGCATCCCGCGCGTTCTCAACATGTACGAGGATTACCCGTTCTGGTTCACGCTTTTCACCGAGCTGGGGTTCAGGGTGGAACTCTCGTCCGACCGGCCCGACGAGTCTCTGGGCATCGACACTATCGCGTCCCAGACCGTATGTTATCCGGCAAAACTGGTGCACCGGCATATACTCGACCTCCTGTCCCGCGGTGTCAAGAGAATTTTCTATCCCGTCATCCAGCGCGAGGTGATGGAGTTCCAGGACGCTCACCAGAATTACAACTGCCCCGTGGTCATCGGTTATCCCGACGTCGCGTATCTGAACATAGACGCCTTGCGCGTCCCGGAGGTCGATTTCATTCGGCCCGCCATGTCGATGACGTTGTATAACCGCGGAGCCGCGATGCGGCGTCGGATTTACGAAGAGCTGAAACGTTTCGGGGCGGGTACGCGCGAGGTGTCTCGAGCGTTTTCGCGCGCCATCGAGGAGCAGCGGAGTTTCAGGGACGACGTGAAAAAATACGGCGATGAAGCGTTGGCGTATCTCAAGGAGACCGGAGGAGTGGGGATAGTGCTTGCCGGACATCCTTACCACCTGGATCCCGAAGTCCATCACGGCATTCCGGAGCTGATAACCAATTACGGGGCGGCCGTGTTCACGGAGGATTCCGTATGCGGCCGCGCCTGCGAGATAGGAGAGCCGGACACGCTCTACGTGGTCGACCAGTGGACATATCACTCCCGTCTGTTCAGGGCCGCGACCGTGGTAGCGAGGCATCCGGATTTCGCGAACGTGCACATGGTTCAGCTCAACTCGTTCGGGTGCGGGCTGGACGCGATAAGCGCGGATCAGGCAGCCGCCATACTGGAGCGCCACGGAAAACCGCACACGCTGCTAAAGATAGACGAGGGCAAGAACAACGGCCCGATCAATATAAGGATACGCTCGCTTCTGTCGTCGGTGCGCATGAGAGCCGGCAAGTTTCAAGCCGTAAGAGGGACTTGGGGTTCCGCCCCAAACCCCGCCGGGGAACTGGTTCCCCGGACCCCTTCCAGCAGTTTTTCTTTCACCCAAAGGGTGAAAGAAAAACTGGTAAGATGGCGCAGTGAGCTTGCTCCCTGCCGGGTTCGGGCAGCGCCCGAGCTTTGCGCGCCGCAGCGTACCATTCTCTGCCCGCCTCTTTCATCGCATCACTTCCAGTTTCTCGAAGTCGCAATGCGCCGCGAGGGACTCGACTTCCGGGTTCTGCCGGAGGGCGGACGTGAATCGGTTGAACTTGGGCTGCGGTACGTGAACAACGACGCTTGTTATCCGGCGATGGTCGTGGTGGGACAGTTTCTCAAGGCCCTGCGGAGCGGCGGGTTCGACCCCGAGACCACCGACTGCTTCTATGCGCAGACGGGCGGCGCGTGCAGGGCAAGCAACTACGTGCCGCTGCTGCGCCGCGCGCTTGACGCGGCCGGTTTCCCGCGGACGCGGATATTGGCCGCTAACGCGCAGAGAAACGGCGGAGCCGAAAAATTTGTCATGAAGGGCGG
>JAITRO010000171.1 GCA_031288335.1 Synergistaceae bacterium
TAACACTACAACGAACATGAGAATCTGTAGAACCATAAGATCAGGGTTCCATAATCCTGTATAATTTTTGGAACCCACATAAATACAGGGCTAAAAATCTTATGTTCGTTGTAGTGTTATACTCGTGCGCGATAGAATTTGCGGTACTCCGGCTTACAGGAGCATCTCCTGTTTACGCTGAACTTACGTAACTTAGTACATCTCAAAGCTTGCGAGTATAATTGGCGGAGGGCGCAGGATTCGAACCCGCGGTGGGGGATGCCCACAATTGATTTCAAGTCAACCGCCTTAGACCACTCGGCCAGCCCTCCTAATGTGATATTATACTTCCGTCGGCAAAAATGACAACTGGAGGAACAGGGGGGCCGATCAAGTGATAAACGACGCCGATTCTTTCGTTAAAACTTGCGTCTTGAGGGTGCGGTACAGCGAAACCGACAAGATGGGCATAGTTTATAACGCGAATTATCTCGTGTGGTTCGAGATAGCGCGCACCGAGTATTGCAGAAATCTTGGGAAAACTTACCGCGAATGGGAGGCGCTGGGATACTATCTTCCGGTGATCGAATCGTACTGCAAATACCGCCTTCCCGCCAATTACGACGACACAGCGGCGCTGTATTGCCGTGCGCCGGCGGAACAAATTAAGCCGAACAGCATTATGTTCGAGTATAAGGTCAAGGTCGAAGACAAACTGCTGACCGAGGGCTGGACAAAACATGCGTTTGTGAATCAAGAGGGCAAGGTTTACCGGAAAAATAACCAATTTCAACTTTGGCTTCTCGAAGAAGCGAGAAAGCATGAAGCCGGCATGTAAAAAAAATGCCTTCTCCATCGTGGAGTTAATGACGGTCATCGCCCTGTTCGCTTTCATTTTGTCCGCAACTTTAGTCACAGGCACTTCCATGATAAAACGTCACGCCGACAAAAGATCCGATTTTCGCGTGGAAAGCGAAGTCGAAGAAGCCGCGGCATGGCTGAGGAGCGTAATCACGCGGGCGCTTTGGAATAAATCCGATTTCACGCTGATGGTATCGGCTGACGGCGCCGAATCCTCGATGAACGTGAAATGGGGGACGAGCGGCGAACGGGAATATTGGAATGCCGAAAACATCGCTTTCAAAACCGCCGGCAACGCAACCGGCGTTTCCAGCAATTACAGTTACAGATATCAGACACTCACTCCGGCGATCAGCATAACCGTCTATTACAAAGACGACCGGCGTACACGCGCCGGCTGGACTATTTCCGCCTCCGGCTACGGTTTTGTCAGAACTTACCGTGAATCTTGACTATACGTCGGACGCGGTGTAGTATAATTAAATAAAATCGCCGAGGTTATTATTCTTTTGAAAGTGACCGCAAATTTGAGTTAAGCAGCGACAGAGGGCAACGTCGCTGGCGTGGAGGCGTACGGAATGAAAAATGTGAAACGGCTGAGTGTTGAGATATTTATTTCGTTTTTGTTGGTCACGGCATTTTCGGGACCGGCGTTTTCCCATCCGCCGAAAGATGTCACGATGTCCTTGAAGGGCGGAATGCTCTCGGTAAATGTGAGCCATTCTGTCGATAACCCCGACAAACATTATATTTACAAAATAACGATATACAAGGACAACAAAATAGTGCTATCGAAGGATTATAAATCGCAAACCAGCGCGGATGGTTTGTCTGATACCTTCGACATTGGAACCCCGCAGCAAGGCTCCGTGATAAAGGCGGAGGCTTTTTGCGTGATAATGGGAAGCGTCTCCGGTTCAATAACGGCTCCCTGATTTATATTCGGGCGGAGGAAGTTGATTCCCATTGTGCGCCTCGGTCATTTTTTTGCTTTGGCCGAGGTTTATTAGCTTGTCTTATTAATAAGTAAGGGGAGGTGGTCTTGGAAAAGGTCGCGTAATTTGAACGTGCGCAGTCGTTTTTATTTTTTTTCCCAACCGATTATCTGAAAGGGGAGTATATTTGTGACTACTTTTTTGGTAGGACTCGTCATACTTATCGTCGGCGCGGCAGTGTATGGAAAGATATGCGAGAACGTGATCAAACCGGACGACAGAAAAACTCCGGCTTTTACCAAACAGGACGGCGTCGATTACGTGCCGATGAAGACCTGGAAAAACAGTCTCATCAACCTGCTCAATATCGCGGGCACCGGTCCGATCCTGGGTCCCATTCAGGGCATATTGTTCGGCCCTGTAGCGTTTATCCTGATCCCTATAGGGAATATTCTGGGAGGCGCTCTGCACGACTATTTCTCGGGGATGCTCGCGCTGCGCAATAATGGAATGCAGATGCCCGACCTGGTCAAGAAGTACACCAACGGACCCGTTTACAATATTTACAACATCTTCGTATGTCTGCTCATGCTTCTCGTGGGCGCGGTGTTCATCTACACCCCCGGAGACATAGCGGCGGTTCAGGTGCTCGGACTTTCCGGCAAGGCGACGGACGTTTCGACGTGGGTCGTGTACGGGGTAATTTTCATCTATTTCCTCATGGCCACGATGTTCCCCATAGATAAACTTATCGGCCGCATCTATCCGGTTTTCGGGGCGATACTGCTGTTCTCGGCGGTCGGCATATTCGCGGGGCTTTTTCTAAAAGGATATACCCTTCCCGAGTTCACCATGGAATCGCTGAAAGTAGGACATCCTGCCGGACAGAGACTTATCCCGATGTTTTTCATCACTGTGGCGTGCGGGATAGTGTCGGGTTTCCATTCCACACAGACTGCTATTATCTCGCGCAGCGTTACCAGCGAAAAACAGGGCCGGATGACATTCTACAACATGATGGTGCTTGAGGGATTCATCGCGATGATATGGGCGGCGGCGGCGATAGGAGCGGCCAACGGTGGAATTACCGTCTCGGACGCGTATCCCGGGCAGCTCGATATGCTTTTGAAGGCACCCACGCTTGTAATCGGAGTTGTGGCACGCGATATGCTCGGCAACATGGGCGGCATGGTGGCGATTCTGGGCGTCATAGTCCTTCCGATAACTTCGGGAGACACGGCTCTCCGTTCGCTTCGCCTCATGATCGCCGACTATATACACCTCGACCAGAAACCTATGCGCAACCGGCTTTACATCTGCGTGCCCGTATTCGCGCTCGTCATAGGGATACTTTACTGGTCGAAGACGTCGCCAGGCGGATTCAACATGCTTTGGAGGTATTTCGCCTGGAGCAACCAGACGATATCCATATTTGCTTTCGCGATAATCTCGATATATATGCTGGGCAAGGGTTACCGGGCGGCCGCTTTAATGTCGCTCATTCCCGGCATGTGGTACGCATTCATAACCTTTACCTTCATATGCAACGCGCAAATAGGTTTCAATCTGCCGATGAATATCGCTTACACGCTGGGCATCATATTCGCGCTGGTGTACGGAGCGCTTGTTTACACGCAGGGGAGCAGGATTCGCTTGGCCCATACGCCGCTTGAGGCGGAGCCGTTGTACGGCGGGAGCGTTTGAGAGGTAAAATCTTGGGGCTCCGCCCCAAACCCTGACAGGGAGCAAGCTCCCTCTACCCTCTTCATATAAATAAATTTACAAGTTTTTTATAAATAAGGGGTCCGGGGAATCAGTTCCCCGGCAGGTTCGGGCGGAGCCCGAGGTTTACGCGGGGGCGATTTCGAGCCCCCGTTTTTCATGTTTCAATCGCCGAAAAACCGCCAAAGTTTTCCTTTAATATCATATAATATTAAGCAAGGGGGCGGCGGCGATGGTGGAAACGCTCGAACATTTTATTCCGTGGGCAACGCTCGGGTACTTGTTGGGTTCGTGTCCGACAGGCTACTTGCTCGTGAGGCTGATCAAGGGCGTGGATATCCGAGAATTAGGCTCCGGAAACATCGGAGCTACAAACGTCTCACGTGTGCTGGGCAAAAAATGGGCCCTTTTTACGGCGATCGCGGATATGTTCAAGGGGGGACTCGCGATATTGCTCACCATGGCGATGGGACACGACGACGCTGCTTCATTGTCGGTGGTCGGCGCCATGAGCGTCCTCGGACATAACTTCCCGGTCTGGATAGGATTCAGGGGAGGAAAGGGAGTCGCCACATCCTTCGGGGTCATCGCTTTCTTCGATTTTTTCAATCCGTCTGCCGCGATTTTGGGCGGAATCGCTTGGTTTGCGGCGCGCGAGATATCGTGCATGGTTTCTCTGGCCTCGATGACGGCACTTTTCGCCTCCGCTTTTTGTATGTTCGTGTTCGGCATGCCGCGGCCTTATTTCTATTGCGGTCTTTTTCTGGCCGCGTTCGCAGTCGTACGGCACAGGGAAAATATAGCGCGCATAATCGCAGGGAACGAAAACAAAGTCAAACCTTTTTTTCCGCGGAGAGAGGAGAGCGAATGAAAATTCTATTGACTTATTTTGACCTTGCCTTATAATCACTGCAATACTGGTGATTGGGGAGTTGGGGCGATGAATGTGAATAGCCTGACGAAAGTAATCGGTGACTACATTGTGACGCTGTTCGACGACAGCGAGGGCAGTGAAGTGGTTTTGAGCCGGAAGGACCTGGCTCGGAAATTTGGGTGCGTGCCCAGTCAGATAAATTACGTCTTGAGAAGCAGGTTTTCTCCAGAGCAGGGTTTTTTGATCCAAAGCCAGCGGGGCGGACATGGATTCATTCGCATAATGCAGCTTCGTTTCGCCGACTGCGACGAATACGCCGAGCATCTGGAGGATCTGGTGGGGAACGTGATATCTGAACAGGACGCGCGGAAACTGCTCGCGAGGCTTCAGGAAAGGGAGACCATAACTCCGCGCGAACGCCTCATTGCGGAAGTGGCGCTGAGGAATCAGGACGAAAACGGCCGCACCCTTTTTGACCTGCCTCCTTATAAGAGGGATACGATGCGGGCGGAGCTTCTGAAAAAAATTCTAGTGAGTCTCGCGATGTTTTGAGGGAGCGTCGGTTATGTTATGCGATAATTGCGGCAAGAATGAAGTTGAAGTGTTGATAAGACAGGTGATTGATGAAGAAGTGAAGACTCTGAATCTTTGCAGGCAATGCGCGGAAAAAATGGGCTTTATATCTCCCCTCATACCGAGCATCACCATATCATTCTCGATAGGCGAGAGCCCTCCAAGACAGAAGAAGATACGGAAAGCCCAGACCAGAAGACGGGAACTGCCCATCGAGCCGATGCGTTGTCCGACCTGCGGCTCCGATTTCTCGTCGTTTCGCGAAACGGGCATACTTGGATGTCCCGACTGCTACGAGTCTTTCAGGGTTCCGCTGGGCATATATCTCCATAAAACTCAAGGCGCCGAAAGCCATTGGGTCGCGTCCGACACTTTCAGGGAAATCGGAGTAGCCGACGCGGCTAATTATCGAATGGATATCGCGGCGGAAAAAGAAGAGGTCAGGGGCAATATCGCAAGATTGACGCTGGAGCTGAACGAGGCCATTTCAAGGGAGGACTACGAGCGGGCCGCGGAGTTGAGAGATATGCTGGTACCCCTGGTCGGAGGTATGGACAAAAAATGACCGAAGATTCGTTCGTGAGCGCCGAACCGGCTTGGGTGCGTGACGCCGCTCAGGGGACGGCCGGTTCAGCGGTTCAGCTTTCGAGCGTTCGTTTGAGGAGAAATATAGAGGGATTCCCGTTTCCAGGAAAATGCTCAAAGTCGGAATTGTACGATTCGGCGGCCATCGCCCTCGGCAGCATCGGGAAAAGCACTGTCTGGAATGAGTGCAACTTTCGCCTCGTGGACGACCTCGACGACTTTTCCAAACACTTGCTGCTCGAGATGAATACGATAACGCCGGGTTTCATGAACGGCGGGGCCGGCAGGTTTCTGCTGCGCGACGCCAACGGAAGAACGACCTGCATGATAAACGAGGAAGACCATATTTCCATATCGGTGACCGACTCCGGCCTCGGCCTTGCGTCCGCCTTCGAGACGATCGAAAATATGGAGCGGTCTGTAGATATCAAACCGGCGCGCGACGTCGTCCTCGGATATCTCACGGCAAATCCGGCTTATGTGGGCACCGGGATGACCGCCACCGTAATTCTGCACCTGCCCGCGCTCGACGCGACCGCCGAATTTCCGGGGGCGATCGAGGCGTTCAGGAAAGACTGGAGCCGCCTCGAGATGGGCAGATTCCATGTCTTTGGCGATGAGCCGTGCGGAAATTTTTACGCCATTTCCAACAAAATTACCCTTTCGGTCACCCCAGGCGAAATAATAGACACTGTATATATGGGGACGCAGGCGCTTGTATCGCGGGAACTTTTCGCGAGGAACAAAATAAGGAATGCGCGGCAGGGAGATATGACGGATAAATTTTGGCGCGCCTGGGGGCTGCTGCGGCACGCAAAAAAACTGTCATTCGTGGAGGCTTTCGACGCCTTTTCGCTGGTGAAGCTGGGCGCGGATATCGGAGTTTTGCCCGGCATTGACGACAGGAAGTGGCGCAGGATGATAATCGGAAGTCAGAAATATCATCTCAGCCGCGCCTGCCCCGTGATATTGGAACAACCGGAAGAACAGTACGCGCGCGCGGCTTTATTCAGGCAGTTTATAGAAAATTTGAGTTCCTCCGTCAACTGAAAAGGAGAAAAATATGTGGCAATTTTTTAATGAAAAGGGAAAACGCGTCGTGCAACAGGCTCACAAAGAAGCCCTGCGGCTGGGTCATGACGTTATCGGAACGGAACATCTGCTGCTGGGCATACTGGACGAGGTCGACCCCGCCTGTTCATCTATATTCGAGTCGCACGGAGTCGCGCCGGAGGAAATAAGGCTGCAGATCGAGGCGATGCTCGAAAAGGGCGCTCCGAAGGAAAAGATAATCGACCTGCCGCTTTCTCAGAGGGCAAAGCGCGTGCTCGATATCTCCATGCGCGAGGCGCGGGGCATGGGAGTGAATTACGTCGGGGCGGAACATATCCTGCTGGGTTTGCTCTCGGAAGGGGAGGGACTGGCCAGCCAGATACTGGGACATCTCGGTTTTAATATATCGCGCTTGCGCAAGGAGATACAGAACGCCTCCCATGAGACTGGCGACGTTCAGTTCGCCCCGGTCGGCTCGCCGCAATTCGCGGTGAATGTGAGAAAGCAGGACACCTCAAAAACCCCGACGCTGAATCAGCTCTGCACCGATCTGTCGGATATGGCCTCCAAAGGCGAACTCGACCCAGTGATTGGACGCGACAAAGAGATATCCCGCATTTGCCAGATTTTGACCCGCAGGACGAAAAACAATCCTGTGTTGATCGGAAATCCCGG
>JAITRO010000097.1 GCA_031288335.1 Synergistaceae bacterium
CATCTTTGCCCCCGTGTGGTAGAGGGGCGGTATACACAGAAATACGTCGTCGCGCGTCTGACCGTGATGCATCCGCTCAGTAACGCAGGCTGATACCAGACTGGCGTGGGAATGAAGTATGGCCTTGGGAAAACCTGTGGTCCCCGATGAAAAATAAATCGCCGCGTCGTCCGCGTCGCGCAGTGTGATCCCCGCCGGACTGTCCGGAACGGAGTCCATAGCCGCGCCGTATGTTCCCGCAAAATCCGGCGCGTTTTCCCCCAGGAAAAAGCAGCGCCTCATATCCGGCAGCACATCCTTTACCGCCTCAAGCCTCCCGGAGAACTCCGGCCCAAACAGGAGGACGGACACGCCGGCCAGCTCAAGGCAGTATTTTATCTCATCTGACGTATACCTGTAATTCAGGGGGACGACCGTAGCGCCAGACTTCAGCGTTCCGAAATACGCCGGCAGCCACTCAATGCAATTCATGAGCAGAATCGCGACCTTGTCGCCTCTTTTTACGCCCCTTTCGATGAGCAGATTGGCGAAACGGTTGGCGTTCCCGTCAAACTCACGCCAGGTCATCTCTTTACGGTAGCCGTGAACATGCGCGGTTTCGACGAGCGCGTATTCCTTCCACGAGAGGTTATCCTTATCTATCACTTCCGGGTTTATCTCAATCAGACCCACTTCTCCGCCATGTTCCCTCGCGTTTTTTTCAAGAAAATCCGTAACCGGCATGTATGCCTCCATCAAAACCTTAAGAACCAGAAAAATACAAATAAGGAAAAGATCTGCCGCTGAAGACCCGGCGGCGCCTGAAAACAACACCGGCAAGAAAAGGGCGCGTTACGACAATATTACCCCCCGGAACTTAAATATAGTACCCTGTAACCCCTGAACGGCGCCGTCCAATCCCCTGCCTTCAGGCAGGGGTCACCACTTACTGAGCCGGCGTGGGGTCCAAGCCCCCGGCGGCTACGTACTGCGTGGCGGCGGGCGGAGCCAAGATTGACAATTGTCAATAACCGGCGAGGATTTTTTCGCCGGACACGGCGGAGGAAGAAGCCGTACCAAGTGGTATGGCGGCCGGCGGCAACGCGGTACGGCGGAAAAAAGACCGGCGATTAGTAAAGTTTTAGGGGTTACAGGGTAATAGTAAGCCGCACCGGACTGTACCGGTCTTTTCGCAGGTCTGCTTTGTTGGCGAAAGCCTTACATACCACACCAGTATGTGCGGTTTCGTTGCCTCGCATACTGACGAAAATCTTCGGCCCTTTGTCCCTACCATTAACTGCCGACGTTATAATTATTAGAAAAACATTGTACGGGAAAGTACATGTGATTGCTATAGGTGAATACTCCACTTCGATTTTGGCAGTCTTGGTTCGATTTGAGGATAGTCTAGTAGCCTTGGAGAACAAAAAAGATGTCACTCATGAACGTACTTGAAAGTTCAAGGACGTTCGAGGTTTTTGGAGGTTGATTTTTACACCCGATTTGTATATTTGTATAGATGTCAAAGTCTGTCCGGTCTTAGGGGCTCCGAGCCCGCGTCTTTTGAATGAAGGGGATACCTGCCGAATCACACAGCATTGTGCCGGAATGCCACCGTAGCGGCAGTAGTTCCAAAAAGGCTGTGGAGCGGAAATACGACAACTTAAAAAAGCTATCCGACAAAATGTACAAATGTAGAGGACAATTGAATACGCCGCGCCGAATTGGACAGTCGAACATAACTCGATATGCGCCAGGGCAACCGCATCAATCCACGACGAATGAGAGTTGAAACCGAAACAAGAGGGGGAATCAGCGGCGAAATAGCGTGTTTTATGGCGTCGCGTATCAGTCATTTTTCCGTTTCTCAAAAAAAACGTCATGAAAGGGGTTTTTTGTGTCGATGATGCTGACTTCTGCAGCGAAGCCGGATCTGGTGAGGATTTTTCGCAAAAAGGCTATTGCTTCTGTTTCTTCTCGTTTGCGGCGCGCAAAGCCTCCTCAAGGAACGTTTCGTCCAACGTACCGAGTATCCTGCCGAGTTCCTGCCTGTATTCGAGACCGATAAGCCAGCGCATGCTTTTGATGCTACATTTCATGAACGGTTGGGCCAGCTTGCAGAGCGTGAGCGCCATCCTGCGGAACTGCGAGAAATTCATGTAGGCGTTTTTGTCCGTGGTCATATCCTCGTCGTCACCGAATAAAGCATCCAGATGCCAGTACAGGATGTTCTCCACAGCCCAATGTCCACGTATTGCTTCTGCGCACAGCCCTGCGTCTGCCACGCTACTGATGAACAGCCGGCGTTCCTTCGTGACCTCTCCGCTCTGCGTGTCGGTGATGCTCTTATCGAAGCAAACGAAGGCTTTGAGTTTTTCCCACGCTCTCCTGTCAGCGAACCACTTCACGTCGCGGGCAAGGTAGAAGTTCCGCCGTTCGACCTGTGAGTGTGCCTTGTCGATGCTCGTGACGAAATCCGCGCTCCCTTTGCGGATGGACTTCATTCTCTCCTTAGTGAAATACGCGTCCACCTCATCATAGAAGAGATGATGATTCTTCTTCAGCGCTGCCATATAGTTGCCTTTCCCTGTGCTCACAACGCGCATCGTCTCTTTTTGGGTATTTAGTGTGTCGCAGGTGACAACGGCTCCCTTAACGTTAAGTAGTGCGAGCGCTGTCTGCGCGGCGGGTATCTCGTTCGTCCTGTCCGGTATGCACTCCATTGAGAGACAGATACCATTTGATGCATCGAATACGTTCAGCGTCTGCAGGTTTGGCCTCGCACCGTCCTTCCCCTTACGGCGGCCCGTACCACGCGCCTGCTTCCCGTCTACGTTGATGACTTCATCCCTGATACCGAGCGACGCCTTGATGCGGCTCATGTTGTCCATCAGGAAGTCAACTGTGAGGGTTTGTAGCACGGAAGGGTCTATTAGTGAAAACACGCGCCTGAACGTATCGTGCGATGGTGTGCCACGGCGGTATTTCAGAAACTTTCCCAGCCATGATTCGCGGGCTCTCCCGAACTGCGCTATCTGCGTCCATGTCTCCGCGCCAGAAAGGACAGCGAAGAACGCAACTAAAAGAATCTCCTTCATCGGATACTCGATCACGCCCTGCATCCTTTTGTCCGGCACTTTCTTCGCTATCCTTATGAAACGCTTCACAACCCTGTTGGATGGGCTGAGATTCTCCGAACACTCGATGCCGTTCAATTTGATGATGTCCGCAAATTCAGTAATTGGATGTGCGATCTTTGCCATCTCCTCACTCCTCCCCGAAGCCCAGAGCATGTCGCTTGCAGAATTCGGCGACACCCACCGGCATCTCAGCCATGCGGCTATCACCCGCCATTCGCACAAGCCTCACGAGTGGCAACAACGTTAGTGTCTCTTCGTACTCAGCGCCGAAGCGTGTCTTCAGCGTGTCTGCGATCATCCTGTTCGCGCGCTCTGCTCCGGTTCGTTGCTTGTCTGTCAGGTTTTCCGCGACGCCCGGATTCGGCAGTAACAGAGACAGTCCGGATGTCTCCAGGAGATCAGGGCGGGCCGGAGGGCGTGGCGCCTCTGCGGTGGTCCAAGACTCAACGCGACTGCGGCCGCGTGTAAAAGCCAGCGCAACTATTCCTCTCTCGAGGAGTGGCGATGAGGTTTCCTTTTGGCCATATGCGCAACATAACTGGATATGCGCAACAAGGTGTTGTGGCGACAGAATCCAGATGATATAATCAAATCAAGAAAAGATAGCGAAGGAGGTGAGCGCAGATGGCTACAAGCAGTTTTTTCAATAATGTCGTAATCGACACAGAGGAGAAGTTCAAGGATTTGGTTGTCGCTTTGGAGAAGTCCGAGCGTTTGCAACCCGATCGCGATAATATCGCTCTCACAAAGGCTACCGATGCTGACAAAGAGTGGATTAGAGAGGCTTTTGGAAAGTCAGGGGACAAGCGTTGAACTTCAAAATAGTTAACATAATAGACCTCTATGAAGAAATTGGAGAGGATCAGGTAACACAGTTCCTGTCCTCTTTTTATTGCCCACGCAATACCGACATTGAGGGGTTCTTGAAATTCAAAGCAATCGAATTTTCAAGGCAGGGTATCTCCTCCACTTATACCGTTATTGCCAAAAATGACGGCGACAATATCATAGTCGGGTATTTTTCACTTGCGAACAAAGTGATTTTAGTTGATCCAGTAGCGGCGAAAAATTCCGATTGGCGAAGACGTTTCGACAAATTCGGGAAGTTCCAAGAAGAAACGAACAGTTATCTCTTGGCAGTACCGCTTATCGGTCAACTCGGTAAAAATTTTGCGAAGGAGGCGGACAATCTGATTACGGGGAACGAATTGATTTCATACGCCGAAGAAAAGATACGGGCGACGCAAAGGATTATCGGCGGTAAAATGGTCTATATCGAATGCGCCGATGAAAAGGAGCTCGTGTCTTTCTACGAAAATAGCGGTTACCACATCATTAACCACCGGAAATCCGACGAGGGCGATTTGCTTCAAATGATAAAGTATTTGAAATGACGGATAACATCAGTAGCTCCAAATTAACTCCAAAAAAACCGTTAACTCCAACGCGCTATAACACGATTAGGAAGCATCCGTCAAAGTTGCGTGGAAACGTTGCGTGGAAACGTTGATGCAAACGTTGAAATTTCAACATAAATCCTCCGACATCTTTTTCGTATACGGAAGTCAAAGACATAATAAAAGAGTATATGTCGCGATGTGCACGATCAAGCCTTATTATTCAAGGTAAAATCCTGCAATCCGCATGAATATTCGGGGGAAAATCCTGCACCATGCAGAAATATTCAAGGGAAAAACCTGCAATTGCAATTGACAGCCTTGCCTGCCCATCATATAATAATAGCGGCAGTCATATCAAAAAGGTTGTAAAATCAACAATTGTGAGGCAGAACATGTTGAGACGAAAGATCACGGAAGACCTGCTGAAATGGAAGTCCGGACACGGCCGAAAAGCTCTGATTGTAA
>JAITRO010000238.1 GCA_031288335.1 Synergistaceae bacterium
CATGGTTTCCAACCCAGGTATCTCTGTATTGTAAGGATTCTTATTCGATAACATCTCTCTCCCCCCTGATTGCTTTTCTTTTCAATATATCATAATTTTTATGTTCGTTGTAGTGATAAGCTGAGTTGAGTCCTTCACGCTCGCTTCGGGCATTACAATAGCGCACCGCGTCAAACCACGTCACGTTTTCAACGGGAAGGTTCTCCCCTTTGGACTCGCTGGGGTTATTTCCCATAAGCGCCGCGTATTCCCGCTGAGTCACTTCGGATCGGGCAAGATAAAAATTGTTCACTGTTACCCGGTGTTGCGTCTCGTCCTGCCCTCGCTCAGGTTCGTCCGCGGGACTTCCCATTATGAAGGTTCCGCCTCTAACGAGGACAAAATCTTCTGTAGCCGCCGCGTCCGCCGTTCTTGCATAGAGGCATAACGCGGACAGGAGACAAAATAATATGGTTTTGTAAAACATGGCGTAACTTTTACCTCCCGATATGTCAATATCTTCTCTTATTCGATTTATTTTTTTAATCCGGTAACTTCGTTGACTGCCGCAATGGCGTTCAGCATTCTCGGAAACCCAATATACGGCAGGCTCTGATTCAACGCGGAGAGCAAGACATCCCTGCCGTTGCCTACCGCCAAGTTTCCCGCGGTGTGAGATTTCAACTGCCCCGTGGTATCGCCCAACGCGGCGAGGCAGGTGAAAGTAATCAGTTCACGGGTTTTCAAATCAAGACCTTTGCGCGTATAGGTATCGCCGAAGCAATACGCCGAAAGGTAATCCTGGATGAACTTCAAATCGTCCGGGGCGTTTGCCCGCATAGTGTCGATCACTTCCCCGAATATCGCTTTCTGCGCTTCGATTCCCTTGTCCAAACGGTTTTCTTCGGTGACTGTCGCGTTGCCATCGAGCGGCAGAGAGATTCCCTCGTGCTGGAACACTATAGCCAGCACAGCAAGCCCTTTTTCCGCTTTGGAAAAGCCGACATAAGGGGCTGCCTGATGAAAAACTTCCTGAAGTTCCGAGGGGAGAACTCCAATTTTCAGCGCGGCGCGGAGCTGTTCTTCCAGATCAGACCCTTCGACGGTGAGCAAAGCGGCGGCCGTTACCAAAGAGCGCAGTCTGTCGTTCATAGAACCATGCGACCAGACCTCGCCATACAGAAAGCGATTTTTTATCTCCGCGAACTCTGGAAACAGGATATTCACAGCACGCTCGTCAATACCCAAGGTCTTCATCCTGTTTTTGCTCCTGTCAGCGCGCTTCATATCCGCTTCCAATTTTAGATAAACTTCGTCTCCGACAGGTTCCAGCCAGTCGGTGGAAGCGCCCTCGACAGGGACGCTCAATGCCAAGTGTGAAAACCAACTCTCTTTCGCCGCACCGTGCCAATGTTTTACATCTGCCGGAATATTCACAACATCACCGGGGCGCAATGCCTGGGCGGGTTTCCCTTCTTCCTGATACCAGCCGTAACCCGCGGTACACAAGAGTATCTGGCCGCCTTTGCGATGGATATGCCAGTTGTTGCGGCAGCCTGGTTCGAATGTTACGTTTGTTATGAACACGCCCTCGGCTGTAAGCGTTTTTAGATAGCTTTGCCCGATAAAGTATTGAGCAAAAGCGTCGTTCTTTTCCCCCAACGGGAAAATCTGTTCAAACTCCGTCACGTTCATCTCGACACCTCTTTCATTCTCTCCACTTCCACCCCAGGCAGCACCGCGGAACATAAAGACTGCCGCCATCAGAATCACAAAGCGAAAACATCTCCAATATTTTTTCATGGCATGCGATCGTGACCTAAAATACCGACATGGGCAGCCAGCAGCCAATTTGGTTTCCCATTCACCATTGTTCCAACCACAGTAACAGGTGCAGGATATAATGCCAATACGGAGCCAAGGTTTTTCTTCATTGACGCTTTCTCCTCAAAATTAAAGTGTTTGAGTTGCCTTTCGGATTTCATGTCTGAGATAATCCAAGCGATCCAGTTGTCTTTGCTTAAAATGGATTTCATCAAGGGCGCTGACGCGCCTTTTGTTCAGCATACGCATCCGCTCGGCTTCGGTGGATCCTCCTTCCAGCAACAAGCGCATGTACGCTTCCACCTCGTCGTTTTCAAATCCGATATCGTGCAGGGTCATAATCATACTCAGCCGTTCCAAATCACGGTCGTCATACTGCCACGCGCCCATGATCTTTTTCACAGTTCCGCATAACCCCCAGCTTTCATATTCGCGCAGAATTTTAATGGGGATGTTATAGCGTTCACTGGCCTCATCAATCGTCATCCTCTTGCACCTTCCCGTTTGAGCTCATAAACAAAAAAGACGCTCCGTAAAGGAACGTTTGTATTCTGAATCTCTCGTTCAGGAATGTCTAATGCTTATATTACATTGCCGGACATGCCTAAACCGCATTTCTTTTGACATTCGAAGAATTCTGATATCGCCGGGGAAATACCTGATTCTTTTTCCAAGCCAAAACGGAGCTTGCGTTCAATCGTGGGAAAACATGATGGAAAGCCCTCCTAGCGAGGGCAGAAAAGCGTTCACTCCTTCGCTGTTGAATGCAAAAGATCGAGAAATTATCAGCAACGGCGAACCTGTTCTCGGAACTTAGTAAGGGGTGTATTTACGTGGCGCTCACATCGCCAACGATCTTATATTACTTCCACCAACGCTTAGTGAGTGTTTCCCCTGGAACGAGCCTATGGCCCATTTCAGGCGTCAGAACGTTGAAGGTGTGGGTTTCCGCTTCTTTCAAGAATGCGTCTA
>JAITRO010000053.1 GCA_031288335.1 Synergistaceae bacterium
GGTTCGCGGCATCGTGGAAAACATGCTAGCGCGCGAGGCGGAACGGATACTCGGGACGCACGCGAGCGCGGAAATGTTCGAGCAGGCGAGGCTTACCGCGCCTGACGCCGCGTTTTACCCCGAGGCCCGCGTATTCACTGTCGGAGCAGGCAAGGCGCCGAAGGCGGGGAAAATCCTCGTCGCGGCGGCGGGCACCTCAGACCTGCCCATAGCCGAGGAAGCCGCCGTGACGGCCGATTTCTTCGGGAACGGCGTCGAACGCGCGTATGACGTGGGGGTGGCCGGGCTTCACAGGCTTCTGTCGAAACTCGGCGTGATAGGGGAAGCGGACGTGATAATCGCGGTGGCCGGCATGGAGGGGGCGCTCACTTCGGTGATCGGAGGTCTGACCGACATGCCCGTGATCGCCGTGCCCACGAGCGTCGGCTACGGCGCTAACTTTCACGGGCTCTCCGCCCTTCTCTCGATGCTCAACTGCTGCGCCAGCGGCGTGGGCGTCGTCAACATCGACAACGGCTTCGGAGCTGCGTGTCTCGCGAACCGCATCATCAGAATGGCCGAAAAATTCAAACGTCGCCCGTAAACCCGCCGGAGCAGGCTTCCAGCATCTGAGCCAGGGCATCGACGGCTTCGCGTTCGTCGATGCCTTCGGCGGATAGCTCGATCTCGGAGCCATTTGCGGCACCGAGGGACATCACCATCACTATGGATTTTGCGTTCACTCTTTTTTCGTCCGACGTCTTGCCCACCGTTATCTTTGAGGAAAACCGGTTCGCGCAGCGCACAAATTCTGACGCGGGGCGCGCATGCAAACCGGAGGGGCTGGTTATCATGACTGTCCTGGCGTACATACTCATCACGTCCCGTTTTTAGAACTCAATATGGCGTTCGGGAAATTCCCTTATCTGCCCGCCCATTTTCGAGACTCGAATACCGCAGATAAAACCTTGGGGCAGAGGCGTTCGAGCCTCCTTTTACTGTAGCATTAATGATACTATGGCATTTTTAGAAGTCAAGTTTTTTATTTTTCCACGAACCACAGAGCCTCAAGACTACGCCGCCCGAACCCTGTCTGGGTTTCGGACGGCGGCCGTTCAAAGTTTTATCTTATCGCTAGCCGGGATAGAAGCCGGACGGCGACTCGCTGAGGTTGATCATTATGTTTTTCATCTGAGTGTAGTGTTCGAGTATGACTTTGTGAGTCTCGCGTCCGATGCCGGATTGTTTGTAGCCGCCGAACGGCGCGCCGGCGGGGATGCTGTTGTAGGTGTTCACCCACATACGGCCGGTCTCTATGCCCTTGCACACGCGAAATGCCCTATTGAGGTCACGAGTCCAGACGGCACCGCCCAGACCGTATTTGTTGTCGTTGGCCATCGCGATCACTTCCTCTTCGGTCTTGAACTTGATTATGACCGCGACAGGGCCGAATATCTCTTCCTGAGCCACCTTCATCTTGTTGTTCACGTCGGTCAGGAGGGTCGGTTTCATGAAACAGCCTTTAGCCAACTCGCCTTCCTTGTAGCGCTCGCCGCCGCAGGCTACCTTGGCGCCCTCTTTCTTGCCCTCTTCTATGCACTCCAGAATGTCGGCGAGGTGCGCCTCATAAATCTGGGAGCCCATCTGCGTATCAGGTTCCCAGGGCATGCCCACTTTGATTTTGCCAAACGCCGCGACGGCGTCCTTGACGAACCTGTCGTAGATATCCTCATGCACGAACACACGCGAGCCGGCGCAGCACACTTGTCCCTGGTTGAACAAAATGCCGAGCTGCAAACCGTCGATCGCCATGTCCCACTGGCAGTCGGGGAAGTAGATGTTGGCGGATTTGCCGCCCAGTTCGAGGGTCGATGGGATCAATTTTTTCGCGGCGGCTAGTGCCACGCTGCATCCGATATCGGTGGATCCTGTGAACGCGAGTTTGCGGAACCCTTCGTGTTCCAAAATATACTGGCCCGATTTCGAGCCCCTGCCGGTGATGACGTTGAACACGCCGGGCGGCAGGACGTCCTGTATCAACCGGGCGATTTCCAGCACCGAGAGCGATGTGTAGCTCGACGGCTTGAACACCGTACAGCAGCCGGCGGCCAATACCGGCGCGAGTTTCCACGCGGCCATGAGGAACGGGAAGTTCCAGGGCACTATCTGGCCCACAACTCCTATCGGTTCGCGGAAAATGATGGACATCGTATTGTTGTTCAGCATTGTCGCCGAGCCCTCTTCGATCCTGATGGCGGAAGCGAAGTAGCGGAAGTGGTCGGCGCTCAAGGGAACGTCGACGTTCGACGTCTCGCGGATGGGCTTGCCGTTGTCGCAAGACTCGACCAGAGCGAGATGTTCGGCGTTCACGTCGATGATGTCGGCGATCTTCATGAGAGTGTTCGCCCTCTCGATCGGCTCGACATTTTTCCAGCTTCCAAAAGCCTTCCACGCTGCGTCGACGGCTGCGTCGACGTCCGATTTCGCCGCCTCTGCGCAGTCGGCCAGATGTTCCCCGTTGGCCGGGCATGTCGTGGCAAAAGTGCCGCCGTCCGATGCGTCCTTCCATTTGCCGTCGATGAATAGCTGATACTTTTCAAGCAGCTTCGGTTTCTTCATTTTCGTCTCTCCTTTCAATGCCGGTTTTACCGGCCTTTTCAAAAAACTCCATCCATGGACTGCCTACCGCGCGCTAACTTCCCGTACGCGCAGCGCCCCTTATTTCATATCCTCATGCCCGGCAAACTTCTCCTTGAAAAATTTGCCGGTTAAAAGCGATGTTTATTTTTGATATTCATTACAGTAATGAAAGTATAATCCGATTAAGAAATAATTCAAGAGCCAGCTTTAATTTTCCGTGAAAGACCGCCTATATCGATCGGCGCATATTTGTAACTCTCGGAACCCTTTATTTTGCAAATAATATTTTGTTTAGCCACATTCCCAAGAATACGAATAATATACACAAAACATTATTTAACAATATATTCACGAGGGCGTGTTTGATGTCTCCGTTCATAAAATATTGCGCCGTCTCCAACGAATATGTTGAAAAAGTCGTATAACCTCCCAGGAAACCGGTTATCATCAATAATTTCCACTTATTGTTTATTGAAGACATGCCAAAGACATTTATCGAAAAACCGATCAATAACGCGCCAATACAATTGACAAAAAGAGTTCCTGACGGAAATTTAATATTGACGGATGAATTTATGAATTGGGCAGAGAAATATCGAGACAACGCCCCAATACCGCCGCCGATAATTACACATAGATAATTCATTTCAATATCCTTTTATCATTTTTAGCCGGCAGTCTTCCGCAAAAGATCAGCCCATATCGATCGGCGCATTTTTTATTCAGCGCATTGCGCGCACTTTCCGTACACTACAAATTGTTTGCCGTCAACCACGAAACCTTCCGGAACTTCGACGCGCGGCAGCCTATGGTCGGTGAGACAGAACATTTTGCCGCATGAGAAACAGAGAAAGTGCGGATGATTGCCGGGACATCCTTCACTAACCGGCTCGTGGGCGCAGAATCTCCACACGCCGTCAGGGCCCTGCACCTGATGGGCGACCTCTTTCGAGACAAAACACGCGAGCGTGCGATACAAGGTAACCCTGTCGAGGGCTGGAAGTTTTTCCTGTATTTCCGAATGTGAAAGAGGCCGCCCAGCTTCCACGAGGCACTTCAATATGTCCGCGCGATTGACCGTCACCCTAAGTCCGGCCATTCTCAGGAGCTGAACAGCGTATTCTTTGAATTTCGTATGTACGTCCATCTAAACGCGCCCCTTCCGTGCGGCCGAGTTTCTGCGGCGTGCGAAAAACTCTCCGAGCAGCCTGGATGATTCCTCCGCCATTATACCGCCCCTTACCTCGCATTTGTGAGGCATTCTCGGGTCGCGCAGTATGTCGTACAGGCTGCCGGCCGCTCCCCTCCGCGGGTCACGCGCCCCGAAAACCACTCTTGGTATCCGCGTCTCCATTATAGCGCCGGCGCACATGGCGCAAGGCTCCAGCGTCACATAAAGCGTGCATTCGTCGAAACGCCAGCGCGACAGCACACGCCCCGCTTCGGATATGGCGAGCATCTCAGCGTGCGCGAACGGCATATTATCCACGGCCCGCTTATTTGCGCCGCGTCCGATTATGCGCCCTCCGATCGTCATGACGGCCCCGACGGGTATCTCCCCGTTCAGAAGGGCCAGCCTCGCTTCATCGAGGGCTATCTTCATATGATACAAGTCATGTGACGAGCAGGTCTTGAAAGCATCCGCGTTTCTCATAAAAATATATGATAACCGCATCCTTGGGAAAAATCAAAATACGAAAGCAAGTTTCCAAAATCATCGAACTTATCGCCGGGCAAGTTCTGGAAACGGAAAGAGACTTGATGAGAATGCCGCGCATTTCCTTTCCGGATAAAGCCATAAAAATCAGTTTTGCCCCCTCATTTCAGCCACCACGGATCTCGTTTCGCCTCTCCGGGTTTGCGCGGAAAGCGGGCGGGACAAGGAGCGATTTTTTTCCATGTGAGCAGGTATAATGCTTTGCCCGACATGCTGTACGGCTCGAGCGACGGCGCGCTCAGCCCCAGTTTTCGCCATAGCGGCGCGGGCAGGTTTATTTCGCTGTGGACTTTCGCTCCCTTGAAGGCTATGAGGATACCTCCGGCTTTGACTAGAGGGGCGAGATATTCCGCCGTTACGCGGGAATCAGCGACAGCACGGGCGGAAGCGGCGTCGAAAGTCTCCCTCTCTCTCGCCGCCAGCTCCTCGGACCTCGCGTTGACGAACGCCGCGTTTTTCAAACAGAGCGCTTCGGATATTTCGCGGGCTATTTTGATTTTTTTCCCGACGCTGTCCGCCATGACGCCCTCCATATCGGAACGGCACACGCACCAAACGATTCCTGGAATACCGCCTCCCGTGCCGATGTCGGCGAACCTGCTCCCAGATGGCAAGACGCCGAGCAGACGTGAGGCAGCGACGGCGTCCTTTATGTGTTCCTCGTAAATGACGTTCGCGTCCGAAGGCCCCACAAGCCTTGCCCGCTCATTGCCTTCCGCCAGCAGCCGAGCGAACAGCCGCAATTTTTTTTCAATATCAGGATTTATCTCCATGCTCAATCCGCCTCCGCAAATAGTCATCAACTTCATCGAGTATGCCGGGATCTCCAGTGAGGTGAAACGTCTCATATGCGTTCGCCGCAAACGACAGAGAATCTGTCTTCCGGTCAAGTTCGAGGAAATCGCCGACAGACATAAATATACTCAATGCGTCCGTCGGCGGATAAATCATGTTCTTTCGCATGCTGCGACGGTAATTTGTACGGCAAAAGCAGCCGCACCAATTCGTCAGGCGCTCAATAAGCCCGCTCAACTCTGCCAACCGCGCTAAATTGACGATCGCCCCTTTTTTCATAATTATATCAAATTTCATGGTTAGGACGTTCTCTCATATGCGGCTGCCTGAATCGCCGCGTTTGACGCGAAGGTGGATATTGGTGTATTGTAGTGTGGTTTACGATAATCGGGGACGTCCTTTATTAACGCCGTGTTTGCGGCAATTCGCGGACAAAACTGACGTGGGAGGAGAGGCTATGGCGACGTTGAAGAATTACTATTTCATCTTGGGAGTAAATAGAAATGCCTCTCCCGCCGAGATAGAGGCAGCTTATAAAAATCATTCGGGCGCCGTTGATAATGACGCGTCCCAGGCATCTTTGACGCCGGAGCTGACCGAGGCCTACAGATGCCTCAGCGATCCCGTCAGACGCAGGGAATATGACGACGCCTTCGGAGAACCGCAGCGAGTATGCCCGACGGGTAACATCCACAATTTCAAATCGAACGAATCGGGCATCGCCGTCGATCTAGCGTTTCAGAAACGGCTCAATTGGGAAAAATCCCGCAAAACCGCGGCAAAAAACCTCGTCATGGCGGTAATTCTCGTGGCCTTCACGCTCGCAGCCTTCAAATACGGGACGAAATATTTCGGAGGGGAAAATCTCACGGCAAAAACAGGCGACCTGATGGTCCATCCGGCAAAACCTTCGCCGGCGCCTCAACAGGCTGCTCCTCAGAGCGAAGCAGGCGCTCGGACAGTCCGCACGACCGGCGAAAAATACGAAACGCAGACCTACGCCGTCCAAACAGGGGGCGTTGTTACGCTCGATAGGTCTGCGTGCCGGACAAAGCCGTCGGAGACGGCGGATATAGTCGCGGTGATGCGAAAGGATACGCCCATCTTCGCCACACAGGAAATCCGCGGCGGCGATGGGAACGTATGGTACTACATCACGAACTCGCAATTCAAGGGATGGGTGAACGGCAAGGACGTGAAAGTGCACAAATTTTAATTTAAGAACATCTTATGGCAGATTGCCCATATAAACAAATTTGAGCCTCGCACCGGCTATGTCCCGAAACCTCAGCATCAGCGCGGGATCTGTGGGATCCTCGTAATACTGATAGGCGGGGAAATATCTCGATATGTGAAGCGGCACGCGGTGCGAGACGCTCGCTATCCACGATATCATACGGATGAAATCTTCCTCCGAGTCGCTTATGCCGGGAACGACCAGGTTCGTTAATTCTATGTGCACTCCGGCGTCGACGAGGTGTTTCACGTTGCGTGTCACCGTTTCGAGCGAGCCTCCCAGCCTGGCGTACTTCTCATCATCGAATGTCTTTATGTCTATATTCATGGCGTCGACGCAGCGGGCGGCATCCTCGCAGAACGCCTCGCCGAACATACCGTTCGTCACCATCACCGTGGCTATGCCCTCTTTTTTCAAGATGACGGATGTCTCGATTATATACTCCGCCTGGAGCGTCGGCTCGTTGTAGGTGTAGGCAACGGCTTTCAGCGAGCAGCTCCTTGCCATTTCAGCGAGCTGCCAGGGCTCTATCGCGCGTTCCCTCATATTGCCCAGCGGATGCGCGATGGCGTGGTTTTGGCAGAACGGACACGTCATGTCGCACCGTATGCTGCCCAGCGACAGTATCTGAGTGCCGGGACGCCAGCGGCGCAGCGGCTTTTTCTCTATGGGATCCACCGCCACCGACACGAACCTTCCCAGGTGCGGCGACACAAAACCTCCCTCGGTATATTTTCTCGCTTTGCAAAATCCGGCGCTGCCCTTTTTGATCCTGCACTCGCGAAAACAGAGCGAGCACACGGCGGACGCCCCTCCGTCGGCTGGTCTCCACCACGCCGGTTCCGTCATTTTTCGGGATACCTCCTGACCGAAAAACGTTCGAGCGTTATGCCGTTCGTGTCATAAATGCCGGCCTTGCGTGAGGCTATCTCTATCTGCCCGTCGACCGTGTCCACGCCTTCGAGGTCGGGCAGGAGCACGCCGCGGCGTGTCCCATTCGAGACGATCACGCCCCATTTTTTGACGTCGAGCATACTCTTGTCGGGAATCTTTTCCGGCTCGCTCAGCACGTCAACCGAGAAGACGACGTTGTCCAGCTCGGCTTTTTTCATCGGCGGAAAACGCGGATCGCGGGTGGAGGAAGATACGGCGTTTTCTATGATCTCAACATCCAGCGATGGACGGGCGGGCAGTATTGTCCCGATACAGCCGCGCAAGTCGCCGGATGTTGTCTTTATCGAGACGAAACAGGCCCGGCGGATGTTCCAAAGTTCAGCGCGCGGGTCTATTTCAAGCCCGCCTGCGGGCGGAATACCGCCGCCCAGGTATCGTTCCACGGTACGGCGGGCCAAAACCACATACGGATGATTTTTTTCAATATCTGTCATATCGTTCCGTCGCTCCTTTCACATATTTAAAGGGCTGAGCCCTCAAATAAATCAGAACATGGATATGGCGCTGCAGTAACCGACACCATATGGGCCCTCGTAGGACAGGACGTCGATCTTTCCGCCCAGGGCCGACACCATGCCGAGCATCGCCAGCACCGAGCGCATGCCGCACTCTCCCGCGTCCTCGATCAAACGGCTCGGCAATTCGAAGATCGGCGAGGGATCGGCTTTTTTAAGGGACTCCACGACCGCCGCGTCGAACTTTTCCCCCATCGGGCTGTAACCCGCCGGAGCCCCCGGTTTCAGCCTGTGCGACAGGTCTCCGCTCGCGAGCAGACCCCATGTGCGGCCGTCGTCGAACCGGGACAGCGTCTCTCCGAGGCTGAATGACATTTTCCTGTCCAGTCCGATGGGACTGGACAGGACGACGCCGGGCAATTCGCCGTACGCGTTTCTCAGAAAATAAAGCGGCACCGTGGACCCTTGATCGCGGTCGAGTTCGACCGACGTCGTCACGCTCACCGGCACGCCGTCCGCGCTCAAAAATTCCGTCAGCGCGTCGACTGCCTGCGTCGGCGTGCGCAGTTCGAACGAAGCATCCCGCGCTCCGTACATCGCAAGCCCGCCCTTCAATACCGGAGCGCCGTTCAGCGCGAACGCCCCCAACGCGTAAGGCTGGTGCGGCGAGAGAAGCAATATCGCCTCCGGTTTCTGTTCCCGCACGCGTTCCATCACTACCGTGATACCTTCCAGGGTTATCGCGGCCTCATTCTCGCGCCCACCTCCGACCCCCGGAACGATAATGGGCGGATGCGGCGTTAAAGCAGCCCATAACCAAGACATTTAAACCACCTCCTGTTGATATTGTCATATTATACATAATATAACAATATGTCAGCGGCAAATATACCGAATTCACATCGCGTCAAAAAATACATAATGGGGGAGGGGCGAGCGTCGTAAGACGAGGTTTATCAGAAGGAGCGATGATACTGTTGGAGATGGAGCGTAAAAAAATAAGGGGGGCGATCCCCCTGCGGGTTGATTTCGTTCGCGGCGGCGCCAAGACCATATATCCCGTTTTGTTGTGCGACGGCGAGCACCGCATCCTCGTCGACTGTGGATACCCAGGATTCCTGCCGCTTCTGGAGCGCGCGTCAGAGGACGCCGGCGTCCCGTTCTTCGAGATCACGGGCGTCGTCGTTACCCATCACGATTACGACCACTGCGGCGCAATGGCCGACATCAAGGAAAAATATCCCGGCATTATGACGATGGCCTCGGCTCCGGACGCGCTGGTGATCGAGGGGAAAGAGAAGTCGGTCCGCCTGCGTCAGGCTCAATCCATCCGCGACGGCCTGTCCGAGTCGGAGAAGATCCGTCTAAACGAGATCCGCGCGGGATTCGAGTCCATGAAGCTCGCGCATATCGACGCCATCGTTAAGGGAGGGGATGTGATGCCGTGGTGCGGAGGAACCGAGATAATCGCCACCCCCGGCCATCTGCCGGGACACATATCCATGTTCCTGCGGAATGAGAAAACCGTCGTCACGGGGGATGCCTTAGTCGCCTTGAGCGGACGGCTTCGCGTCCCCGCTTCGAAGTATTCATTCGACGCGGAGACCGCCAAAATGTCGGCGAAAAAATTACTGCTCCTCGACGCGGACAGGTTCATCTGCTATCACGGAGGCGTTGTGGAGAGGTGAAAAATATCCAGACTGTATCTTGGTTTTGAATCACCTACTCTGTATACTTCTATTTCCGCGCTGACATCGCTGTAAAGATATGTTTTCGCAAATCTTTCGATTTCTTCCGGCACCGCGTCTAAAATTTTGCCCTTCAGAACATCTTTGGTATCTGAAACGCGAAATTCAAATCGCCTCGCCTTTGGCAACACCCCAATGAAACATCCCCTGAATGATTCTCTGCTCTTTTGAAAATTGCTGGAGCTGAGAATTCTTTTGGAACGATTTATACTCTCGATGTCGCGATACCTGAATTTCCAGTCCTTATCGACGGACAAAGCGCAGTAAGCGTTATGCCTTGTCGTGTAGTTCAAAAACTTCTCGACGCTCTTAATCGCCCTGGAGTCTATCTGTTCGACTATTTCGGCTACGGCTTCATTAGTGCTGTGCGCCGACCTTTTGAACAATTCGATGATGATTTTGATGCTCTGCTCGGTTACCGAAGAACCCTCAAAATCAAGTAACTCCAATTGTCTTGCCTCGGTAGAATTCTTTATTTCATCGGGTTTTATTATTTCCATTTCAAAGCCAAAAGAACCTATTGCCGAACCGACGATCAGAACCGGCTTCCTCAAGTCTGTATTCCAAACTTTTTCTGTCGATGACGCGCTCCTTGGGCATCCTGTCAAGCATGTAACTAAATTCGAAAATTTCGGATGAGTAATAGATGTAATCGCCGCAACTCATAATTTCGCCTCCAGTGTTTTCAAAGCGTCTTCGGCGGCTAAATCGTCACTTTCGGACAGGCATATTTCGAGGAAACCTTTCCATGTGTCATTTCTCGTGTGCGACCAAGCGCCATACCAATATGCAATATCACCAACCATCTTATCGTCGCAAATATTACCTATTTGAATGTAATAACAGTCTGCATGAAACCGATTTTTTACGGAACTATGTTCAAATAACGACGGATTATTATCGTAGAGAGATTGTTGAGTCATCTCGCCTGGCAAATAATCAAACGTCACCACGTCGACATCACGTGGAGCGCGCCCTCTAAGAATTTCGGCGTTTTCGGCAAAACTGCCGTTGATCCATTGGAATCCTCATAACATCACTCACTTTAAACAGATACATTTTATGAAATATCGCGTTTATATTAGCACCTTACGGGCACACTTCACCAATAAAAAACAAAAATTTAGGTTGCGGACGCAGCCCGCTTCAGCTGCGGGAGTATGTCAATTTGATAGTCACGGCAGAAATTGGGCTCTTGACACATACGCATAGGTGCATTATTATCTAATTCATAGTAGTTCTATTTGTTTTATATGCTATTAAAATAGCGATGAAGCGGCCAAGACATCGTATTTGAGGGGTATGGCGGATGCTGGAAAAAATAATCAAGGAGCTTACCGAAAATACTTCAACCTTTTTTCTTTATCTGTTTAACCATTTGGCCCTCTGCTTTTACGCTATCCTGATTTCCACCGTAATCGGCGTGACTTTGGGGGTGATTGCCGGCAAGCAAAAAAAACTCAGCTCGATGATTGTTAATATCGCTAATTTTTTACACATGATTCCAACCATCGCTCTGCTGGCACTTCTGATGCCTCTTATCGGTATCGGGCGCGTACCTGCATTGGTTGCCATGAGTGTTGCGGCAATTCCGGCGCAGATAATCAATACTCGATCAGGGCTCCTGCGCATTGATCCCAACATCCTTGAGGCTGCCGACGGCTGCGGAATAGGGCGATTTCGATGTTTATGCTCAATTGAGATCCCGCTTGCGCTCCCTATGATCTTTACAGGATTTCGCACCGCCTTGATACAGACGATCTATGCCGCAACAATCGCTTCCTTTATAGGTTCGATCAGTTTGGGCACTTACATATTTCAAGGGTTTTACGGCGGAGTTACTACCAAACACCTGTTATTGATAGGAGCTGGGGCGCTTGCAATCCTGACATTGTTCGCTGATCTAATCATGAATCCGCTCCAAAAGAGGATCAATCGCCGGTTCATTGCTTGATCCAAAATAAAATAAAGAAAGAGGTAAACTTTTATGAAGATATCCAGTAAAAAACTCACAGCGCTGCTCCTTGCGTTTTTTGCCGCCCTTTCCATCTCCCTGATCGACTGCTCATCGGAAGCATCTGATACCAACTCCGCCGGCGCCGAAAACAAGAAAGTTATTATAGGCGCCCGGGACTGGGCCGAACCCTATATTTTTGCGTATCTGACCGGCTTGGCGCTGGAAGATGCCGGCTATACAGTCGAATACAAGTTAGACATTGCGGGCAGCGATTTGCTGAATGATGCGTTGGTCAAGGGTGACATTGACATCACGGCTAACTATTCCGGTACGCTCTATGAATCTCTCTTAGGACACACTCCGATCTTCGACAAGGAAGAGGAATATAAGACCATCAAAACTGAGCTCAAAGAGCGATATAATATTGCCGCCCTGGATGAAAGCGGCATCAACAACAGCTACGCCATGGTGGTCACCCAAAAAACAGCTGAGAAATACAATATTGTGAAAACGTCTGATCTGGTCAAAGTGAGCAAGCAGCTCACCTTTGCCGACCCTGGCGTATTCTGGCAGCGAGAAAGGAAGCGCCTGCAGGGACTGTACGGAAGTGAGTTCGATTGGAAGAGCGTAAATACGTTCGACAAAGGTTTGCGGTACAAGGCGCTATTGAACGGAGAGGTGGATGTAACGATCGCCTTTACGACTGACGCGGAGTTAAACGATTCTAATATTTTCCGTATCACCGACGATTTTCCGACCTACCAGCCTTACTATGTCATTCCTTTAGCTCGGCAGGAAATTCTCACAAAGTATCAGGATATTGAGGAAATCGTAAACGGGATCTTCGCTAAGCTGACGGAGAAGGATACGGTTAATCTTAATTATAAGGCGACTGTCGAAAAGGAAGATTACGATAAAATCGCGCGTGACTGGTATATCGCGAACATTAAAAAATAACAAACGATAACGCAAAAGACGTACTTTGCTGAACGAAGAGAAACGCGATTCTCTTCGTTCAGCAGTATATATGGTTTCTCGTTTACAGTGATTTAAAAATATAAAATTTATTGGAGTTAAGCCGCATGTCTAAGACGGTTATTGAACTTAAAAACGTCAGCAAAAAATTTGAAAACAGCGAAGCGGATGCTGTAAATAATGTCTGCCTTACCATTGACAAAGGCGATTTTGTCGTAATTCTTGGTGCGTCAGGCAGCGGGAAAACCACACTTCTCAAGGTGATCAACCGCCTTTACGAGCCGACGCGGGGACAGATATTAATATACGGCAGGGACGTGCTGGGTATCAATCCAACTGTCTACCGCCGCGGGATTGGTTATGTCATCCAGCAGCATGGGCTATTCCCGCACATGACGGTGCAGAAAAATATCGGGATCGTTCCTAAAATCCTCCGCTGGGACAAGGCGCGTATATCTGCAAGAGTGCAGGAACTTCTTGAAATGATCGGGCTGGACTACGACACCTACAGAAATCGTTTTCCGCGTGAGTTGTCCGGCGGCGAGCAGCAGCGGGTAGGCTTAGCGCGCGCGTTGGCCGCGGATCCGGAAATTGTCCTGATGGACGAACCCTTCGGCGCCGTGGACGCTATCACCCGCAAGAAGCTTCAGGAAGCGTTGCTGGCACTGCAAAGCAAGGTTAAAAAGACCATTGTTTTTGTCACACACGATATTGAGGAAGCCTTCAAACTTGGAAACAAGCTGATTGTCATGAATAAAGGCGTGGTGCAGCAATATGCGTCGATCCACGATATACTTTTCAAACCTGCCAATGATTACGTCAAAAATTTGATGGCTGGTGAAAACTTTCTTGACAAGCTGCAGATTATCGCGGCCAAAGATATAGCCCAACCGATCGAATGGGACGATAACTACCCAGAAACATTTACAGTCACGCCTGATGATAACCTCAAAAACGTGTATCAAAGCTTTGTTGAAAAAAATATGGACGTAGCGGTCGTCAAGAACGGCGAGGAAACAGTCAGATTTATCACCAAGAATAGAGTCGATGATTTGGTCCGCGAAATATTAGCCGCCAGCGCCAGGATGTGAAAAAATGGAACTATTGAAAAGCATGTGGCATTATCTATCAACACATTGGGGCGATGTTGCGGGATACATTTGGGATCACATAAATTTATGCGTAGTTTCAGTTTCAATAGCCTTTGTTTTTGCGGTTGGGATTGCCATGATCTGTCGGCGATTCCGTAGAATTGGCCTTGTAATTATCGGATTTTTTAACATGACCTATGCGATACCCAGTATCGCGATGTTGTCGTTTCTCCTGCCTTTCACCGGACTCGGCAAGCCGACTGCGATTATCTGTATCGTGATTTATGAGCAGTTTTTGCTGCTCAAAAACATCATTATCGGGTTTGATTCAATTAGTCCGGCGGTTGTGGAATCGGCGACCGGGCTAGGAATGAACGCGATGCAGCAATTCCGGCAGATCAAGCTGCCCCTGGCTATGCCCGCGATCATCAACGGCGTCAAACTCGCCATGCTGAGTGCGATTGGAATCGCGGTACTTGGCGCTTTCATCGGCGCCGGCGGCATTGGTTTGCTGATCACAGACGGGATGCGGCGTGACTATCCGGCGAAACTGGTTTGGGGAACGATCTTCTCCACGGGCCTGGCAGTATTGGTCAATCAGCTCTTCCAATGGCTGGAACAGCTGGCATTATACAAAGCACGAGGCGGATTTATCCTGAGCCGCGGCAAAAAACACGTGGATGTATGAACATGAATAATAGACTGGACAACGCGGCATTGTGCGCGAAGGTATTCATGCCGGATAGCATTCGGGATTATTTCGACTGCCTCTACACCGATTTCGATAAAGATATGCTTAGCGGTACTGACGAAAATGGTTTTGTCACAGGTGAATATCGGGCAAGCTGGTTGGATCATCTCTATAAACGAGGCGTTTTAGCCCTTGAAGCGCAAGCAAAGGGGGAGTACCGTTATAAAGCCGCGATGGTTGACGCAAGACTTGAATCCTTTATCGTATTGGAAAAAGCCTACTGGCTTTCTCTGCCGGATGATGTACGTCGGGCAATAACTGACCGATATATCATGAACCCAGACATTTGGATCCCCAAATATATAAAAAGCGGCGATACTGAAACCATTCTTCCACTTGAGGACTGTCTGAGATTGGTGGAAGAAAGCGACTGCAGGTATTATAATCTTGCGCAGTGCAACTGTAACAATTACATTATGGGTTGCGCTGCCAACAAAAGCGACGTATGTCTCTCCTTTGAGTCTCATCCCCCCGAACCCAATACACCCGCGCATCGCGGACTGACCCGAGCGGTGACTAAAGAAGATGCTCTTGCCGTCCTGCGGCGCGCGGATCGCCAAGGACTGGTGCATACGTACAACGCGGCGCATCATCATGTATGCAACTGCTGTCCCTGTTGCTGCGTACATCATCACAGAACTGAAAAGTACAGAGACGCGATCCGGAGAAGCTACCTGCGAACTCCCTGCATGATCACCGCGCAAACCGAATCTTGCCGCCATTGCGGTCAATGTATAAAACGCTGCCCCTTTGCTGTGCTTTCACTTGGAAAGGACGGCGTGGTGATAGCTTCGGACCAATGCTTGGGCTGCGGCATCTGCAGACAGGCCTGTCCGGCTGGTGTGCTGCGAATTGTCGGGCGGGAAAGACGCGTCAAACAGGATGAAAATAAACACTAAAGACGAGAAAAGATTTCTACCTGTGGCCTAAAGTTGCCGGACAAGGGGTATTGCGTTTTGGCGAAAACGTTGTATTATCTTGCGAATGCCGCGTGGTCGCGGCGAGCGCAGAGAAAAACAATGAACGCGTCTACCGTTTGACGGGGGTGACCAGCAATGTCAGAAGCAACTGCCTCGGCGATAACAGCCGTCGTTGCCGTGGCGATCTTTCTGCGGGGGATATCTATATACAACAGGCTAGCGTACCTGTCGAAGATGAAGGACGAAGCCTGGATCGGCTTGGATGTACAGCTCAAAAGAAGACTCAGCTTGATTCCTAACCTCGTCGAAACCGTAAAGGGATGCGCCAAACATGAACGTGAAACTCTGGAGCGCGTGACCGCGGCGCGAGGCACGGTATCCGACGCCGCGACGCAAAAGGCCAGAATCGAAGCCGAAAACGCACTCTCAGGAACGCTCGAAAAGCTCTTCGCCGTATCGGAAGCATATCCCGATCTCAAGGCAAACGCAAACTTCCTCGAATTACAGCGGAAACTTTACTCCATCGAAAACGAAATCCACATGGCACAGCATTATTACAACAGCTCCGCGAGGGAGTACAATATATGGATACAGTCCTTCCCCGCCGTGCTGATATCGCGCAACCTGGGCTACAGAGAAGCCGCCATATTCGAGGCAGGCGAAACGCAAAATCCTGAGGCTCCGCCCCAAACCCAGCAAGAGAGCCAGCCCTCTTGACCCCTCCTTAACGAGGGTGCAGGAAGCTTACTCCCTGCCGGGTTCGGACGGAGCCCGAGGTTTTTTGATCCTTCAGTCGAAAATTTCGCCGTTTGCCGCCGCGCGCTTCTCGCCGTCATCCAGGTAATTTCCGTCGAAACACGCCGTGCACAGCGAATCAGGGGGCAGGCCGATCGCGCCTATCATGTCCTCGCGGCTCAGGTAACGCAGCGAGTCGGCGCCAACCGTGCCGGCCATGTCGTCAGGGTTGCACTTCGCGGCGGCGAGGTCGCCGCTCGAAGGGGTGTCTATGCCGTAAAAACACGGATATCTTACCGGAGGCGACGATATCCTGAGGTGCAGGGCGCGCGAGCGGCACTCTTTTATCATGGATATCACCAGCCCGGCGGTTGTGCCGCGCACGATCGAGTCGTCGACGAGAACTGAGGCGCGGTCGCGGAAAAGCTCCGGGCAGGGACTCAGCTTGATCCTCACGCCCAGCTCGCGCACCTTCTGTGTCGGTTGTATGAAAGTCCGCCCGACATACCTGTTTCGCACGACCGCCGCCTCGAAAGGTATGCCGGCCTGCTCCGCGTAACCAAGGGCAGCGTTGGTGCCACTGTCGGGGAAAGAGGCCACAAAATCGGCGTCCACGCCTTCGCTGATGGCGAGCCGTTTGCCCATCTCCTGCCGCGCCCTGTAGACCGAGCGGCCCAGAAGCACGCTGTCGGGACGGGCGAAATAGACATACTCGAAAGAGCAGAACCATTTCTTCGCGCTCGTTATAGGAAGCATGTACGATTTGACGCCGTCCGCATTTATCAGGACGACTTCGCCCGGTTCTATATCGCGCACGAAAGACGCGCCCAACAGGTTGAAAGCGCAGCTTTCGGACGACACGTAATAGTTGTCGCCGCGTTTCCCCAGCGCGAGCGGCCGGAAACCCCACGGGTCGCGCGCTCCCACCAACCCCTCCTCCAGCAGGATGACTAGACAGTAAGCCCCCCGTACCTCCTCCAGCGCGCGGAGCAGCGCGTCGAACGGGTTTCGCTTCGGCTGGTGCGCAAGCAGCTGCAAAATAGCCTCCGTGTCGCTTGTTGATTGGAAGATAGCTCCCCTGTTCTCGAGCGTGGCGCGAAGCTCGTCGAAATTAGTGAGATTGCCGTTGTGAGCGATGGCGACCGGCCCCTTAGCGTAGTTCGCGCAGATTGGCTGGGCATTCTGAAGCATCGACCCCCCGGCCGTGGAATAACGCACGTGCCCTATTGCCGCCTTTGCCGGCGTCTCGGCGAGCACGCTCTGGCTCAGCGCCTCGTGGACCAGCCCCATGCCCTTTATGGTATTGATCCGCCTGTCGTCGTCGATCCATGCCACTCCGGCTGATTCCTGGCCGCGATGCTGCAACGCCGCTAAGCCCAGGTACACTTCCTCAGCCACGAAACTGTCGGGGCTGTACGCGCCGAAAACGCCGCACATGCCGCCCTATGCTCCAGCCGCGCTTGGGCCGTAAAAGGCCGAGCGAAGTTCAACGACCGGCACTTCCATGAAATCCTTCACAACCAACGATTCCCCGCCGACACACCCTATCCGCGCGACGGGAAATCCCTCCCAGCACTCGAGGAATTTATCGGCTGAGTTGTGAGGAATGATATAGACGGCGCGCGGGCCGCCCTCGCCGAACATCGCCGCGAATGGGTCGCGCCCAAACTCTATAGTCATTCCCCGGCCCGACAAGATCGCCTCTTTGGCGAGCGCCACAGCCAGACCTCCGCCCGCGACGACACGCGCGCTCTTTTTTATGTTGGCCTTTTTCGATGTGAAAAGCGCGCGTGAGACAAACGCTGACTCGGACTCCACGTCATACCTCCATGTCGCGCCGCGCGGCGTCATGCCCGCCGAATCCGAACAGAGCACTTGCCAGCGGGAGCTGCCGAGCGATCCCGCCGTCGGGCCGACGAGGAATATAAAATCGCCATCGTGCGCGTGCCCTCCGGAGGCAAAATAAATGAAATGCGGAATGAGACCGGCGGTCACCACCAGCGGCGCAGGGTAAATGGCCCCCCGCGGCGTTTCGTTGTACAGGCTGACGTTCCCGGAGACCACGGGACAATCCATGTCACGGCAGACTGCGGCGAGACCGTCGACGCACCGCGACAGGGCGTAATAATGCTCGGGGTTCTCGGGAGACGGAAAGTTGAGACAATTGGTCATGCCGAGAACCTCAGCGCCGCAGAGCGCCAGCGTCCGTATTGACTGCGCCATGGTCTCCATCGCGCCGAGTTTGGGGTCGGTTTGGCACTTCCACGGTTCGGCCTCCATCGCGAAGGCGACGAGGCTGTCGGAGTCGGGAATGCGAAGCGTGGAGACCGGCGCGCCCGGCTCCGCAGTGGTGCGCAGCTGCACCTGGCAGTCGTACTGCCGCCATATTTCCTCGCGGCACGAGCCGTGCGGCGAGGCGATGAGTTTCATCAGATCACCGGCAGGATCGGCACTCTTCATGCCCTTGGGAATCTCGCGGCGTTCGGCCAGGTCGGCGGGAGGCGCTTCCGGCCAGTTCATGAGCGGGGCGTCGCCGAGAATGCTCACTGGCATGTCGGCTATTGTCTCGCCATCCTTGACGACACGATACCGTCCGTCGTCAGTGACCGCGCCGACGGCCGCGCACTCCAGCCCGTAATGCCGGGCGACGTCGCACACCGCGTCGAGTTTATCCTCCGAAAGTATGAGCAGCATCCTCTCCTGAGACTCGCTCAGGAATATCTCCCACGGCTCCATTTCCTCGCGCAGCGGTATGCACTCGCAGAAAATCTCGATTCCAGCGCCGCTCTTGTGGGCTATCTCGCTTGAAGATGAGAGGATGCCGGCCGCTCCCATGTCTTGCATCGACACTATAAGCCCCTGCTCCAGCAGGTCGAGGCAGCATTCGATCAGCAGTTTTTCCTCGAACGGGTCACCTATCTGTATGTGGCCGCGGCTCTCGCGGTTTGCCTCGTTCAGTTCCTTGGAGGCGAACGACGCGCCAGCGATTCCGTCGCGTCCGGTCTTGGAACCCAGGAGCACCGCCATGTCCCCAGGCCGCGCCGTCTTGGAACTCACTATTTTGCCGAGCCGGACAAAACCGCAGTTGAAGGCGTTGACTAGCGGGTTGCCCTCGAAACAGGGGTCATAGAAGGTCTTTCCGCCTATAGTGGGAACGCCCACCGCGTTGCCGTATCCGGCGATGCCGTCCACTATGCCCTCGGCAAGGGCTTTCGATTTCCCCGAATCCGGCATCCCGAAGAAGAGCCAGTCCATCGAGGCCGAGGGGCGCGCGCCCATGGCGAGTATATCTCTTATGATCCCGCCGACTCCAGTGGCAGCCCCCTGATAGGGCGCGACGGCGGAAGGATGATTGTGGCTTTCCACCTTGAAGGCCAGCCCCCAACCGGAGCGGCAGTCGACGACCCCCGCGTTCTCACCCGGTCCCTGCACCAGATGCTTTCCCTTCTGCGGGAACTTGGAGAGCAAACGCCGCGTCGATTTATAGCTGCAGTGTTCGGACCACATGACGCCTATCATGGCCGTTTCCAGCTCGTTAGGCTCGCGGCCCAGGATGTCACGCACCTTCGCGTACTCCGCGTCGGAGAGTCCGGCGTCGCGATAGTTCATTTTTTATCCC
>JAITRO010000060.1 GCA_031288335.1 Synergistaceae bacterium
TAAAAGTTATTTTCCAGAATCGCAATAATATCATCGGTGCTCAAAGAAAATTTTTAATGTGTCTTGACGATAATTCAATAAACAAAAAAGAACAAAAATCAACTGCCGAATGTGGGATGTATAGGAAGTTATTTAGAAATTCTCCGAAAACGGAGGCAATAGATGAAAAACAGCGACTTCGATTATTCGTATCAGTATTCAAATTGGCACACCGACACCGACGAATCCAGAAAAGCGGACGTTTTTTCCGCAAAACAACTGTTCGACATCCATGCCATTTATCCGCACGAGCAAGAATCTCGAGTGCTGGAAATAGGTTGCGGCATAGGGCGCACATTGCTCATGCTGCGTGGGCAAGGTTACGAAAACCTGACAGGCATAGACATCGACGAATCACAAGCCGAAACGGCGAAAAAAGAGGGTTTGCGGGTCTATCGGACGGATGCGAACGATTTTTTGAGTGACGGCAGTGAAAAATACCATGCCGTCTATTGTTTTGATGTGCTCGAGCACATTGAAAAAGAAGAACAATTACCGTTGCTGAAACTCGTGAATTCCAGGCTTGCCGATGACGGGTTTGTGGTAATACGCGTCCCGAACGCGCTGTCGCCGACTTTCGGGTATTTTAGGTACGCGGACTTCACTCATCGCGTATCTTATACGATGCATACGCTCTCTTTTTTACTGCATAACGCCGGACTGCATTACGTTACAGTACGGCCGGAACGGCGGGAATCATTAAGGATGCAATGGATGAAAATCCCATGGGCAAATTTGTACAGGTTCGAACACGGTTTGGAAGATTTCGCCCTCACGCCGAACATCGTCGCAGTCACTTTCAAAGACGAAGACATGTTCAGAAATTACATGTCCCGCGCGCCTCTGATACAAAACGGCTATCGCGGCCCAATGTGGCTGGCGCGCGTGATCGTGCGCCGTCTGCGGAAGCCCCTCGTTCCGTTTCGGGGGAAAAACGGAATGTAAATGCGCCCATGCCCGCTACCCCTTTAAACCGCACCGGCGCTCCAGCATTGCCCGCTGGGAATCGACCGCGGGGGCATCGCCAGGGGTGAGCTTTTTGTATGATCCGCCATGAGCAAGATCGCAGCATTGGACGTTGTCGCCCAGATGCACGGACAGGATCGTATCAATTATCTCACGGCGAATCTCTGGAGACTCCACGGGAAAAAGACATTCGACTCTGCGGTCCAGATTGCGCGTCATTAGGTCGGCACTGCCCAGGTACAGCTCGTCGTCACCGCCGTTGCGAAAGTAAAAGGCACGCGTGTGCTCGAGAAAACGACCGACGATGCTCGATACCCTGATGTTCTCGCTCAAACCCTTGACCCCGGGCCTGAGACAGCAGATGCCACGCACCTGCAGGTCGATCTTGACCCCAGCCTGGGAAGCCTTGTAAAGCGCGTCTATGCTCCCTTTGTCCGATACGGCGTTGAGCTTGAATATCAAGCGTCCGCCGCCGTCTTCGACGTGACGGCTTATCTCGCGATCTATCCTCGATATTATCTCGCGCCGGAGAGTATGCGGCGCGACCAGCAGTTTCCGGTACTCTTTCTGCGCCGAGTAACCGGTGAGCACGTTGAAAAGGTCGGAGGCGTCCGCGCCTATGTCGGGGTTCGCCGTGAACAGGCCGAAGTCGGTATAGACGCCAGCAGTGACAGCGTTGTAGTTTCCGGTACCGAGATGGACGTAGCGCCTGATCCCGTCCTTTTCTCGCCTGACGACCAAGCATATCTTGGCGTGAGTCTTAAGCCCGGGCAGACCGTAAACGACGTGGACACCCGCGCCTTCGAGCGCTCTCGCCCAGCCTATGTTGTTCTCTTCGTCAAACCTCGCCTTGAGTTCCACCAGGGCGGCCACCTGTTTCCCCCTCGAACACGCTTCCTTGAGCGCCTCAACTATCGGCGAATTGGAGCCCACCCTGTAAAGCGTCTGCTTTATCGCCAGCACGTCAGGATCCAGCGATGCCTTGTATATGAAATCGACCACCGGTTTGAAGCTGTCGTATGGGTGATACAGCAACATGTCGCGCTCGCGGACGGCGTCGAATATCCTCTTTCTGTCACGGGTCTCGCGGCGTATTCCGGGCGTAAATGGAGAATATTTCAACTCGGGCCGATCAAGGCTGTAAAGCTGCATCAACGACGATAGACCAACGGGATATTCCGTGGAATACACCTGAAACGTGTCCAGTTCAAGGTTTTGCGTTAAAATTTCCCTTATGTGTCTCGGAGCGCCGCGCTCTATCTGGAGCCTGACGGCGAGACCAAAGCGCCGCTTTCCCACACTCTCGTGTATGGAATGGAGCAGGTCCTCGGCTTCGTCCGACTCTATCTCGAAATCGGCATCCCTCGTGACGTGGAATAACACGGCGTCCTCTATGGTCATTCCAGGAAACAGCGTGCTCAGGTTCGCCTCGATGACATCTTCGAGCCACACGAACGTCTCGGTTCGCGAACCCCGCAATCCCGCCTCGCCCTCTTTGTCCCCGAGGTCATGCGGAAGGCGGAAGAGTCTGGGGAACGACTCCGGGATTTTGAGCCTCGCAAAACGTTCGTTTCCTCTCTCGTCGCGGAGCGCCAGGGCGAAATTCATGCTGAGGTTCGAGATATGCGGGAAAGGGTGTCCGGGATCAAACGCGAGCGGCGTAAGCGTCGGAAATATCTCGTTTTTGAAATACTGGTCGAGAAAATACCTGTGTTTCTCGGACAGCTTCCTGAAGTTCAGTATCTCTATGCCGTTTTCGAGCAGCTCCGGCTGAAGTTCGTTGTGCCAGCAGGCGAGCAATCGTTTGTTGTCCGGCGCTATGGCCCTGCGAATGGCGACGAGCTGTTCCAGCGGGGTCATGCCGTCCGGGGGAGGGGGAATCACTCCGTCCTTGAACTGCCTGACCAGGCCGGAGACCCTTATCATGAAAAACTCGTCGAGGTTGTTGGAGTAAATCGCGGCGAACTTCACCCGCTCCAAAAGCGGCTTGGACTTGTCGAACGCTTCATCGAGAACCCGCCGGTTGAAACGCACCCAGCTCAACTCCCGATTTATGTACTCGCTTCTTTTTTCCGGATTCTCCCGTATCAGGATATCCGATGCCGCATCGCCGTTCATTACGTTGGTTCCTTCTCTCTGACCAAATCAACCAAATTAACCAAATTTCTTAAGCAATTCGCCGACGGACATCCCAGTGCGTATGCCGAAACGCGTCAGCGCGAAATCATATTTGACCGGATCGGACGGGCAAAACGCCCTGAATCCGTCGGTGGCTTCCTCAGCCGCCGTTCCGTCGGCGGAGCGGCGTTTAACTAATCCCAGCCCCGTCGTTATCCTGAACATGTGCGTGTCCAGCGGCACGATAATATCACGAGGAGTGACGCTGTTCCAGCCTCCCGGATCCACGTCGTCGCGCCGAGCCATCCAGCGAATGAAGAGTGCGAGGCGCTTGCAGGCGCTGCCCTTCGAGGCGCGCGGCAGGAGATGAGACGACTCGAGACCGCCGAGGCGCAGTATCGCGTCGGCGAAATGATCCATCGCGCCTATTATCGGTCCCTCCCGCGCCGAACTAAAGACGTTCTCGAGGCTGCCGTAACACCGCAGCGCCTCGCCAATGCCCGACATGAAACGGCACATTTCCTCGTCGCCGTTGAAACGGTGTTTGAATCCCGCAAGACGGGGAAGAAGGGAGGAAAAATCGCTTCCGGCGAGTGCGTCCGCCGGATTTTTCCCCAGCACATCCAGCACGCGCCGCACGCTCGTCAAGATGGAGGCCACGCGCCCATAAGCGAGCGACGACGCTATGAGGCCGACCACCTCCCGGTCGGCCGGTGAGTCGTACATGTACAGGAACTCGAGCGGGTCGGGCGAGACATACTCCCTCCTGTTGAACTCGCTGTAAAGCTCCTCCAGCAGGTCACGCGTCCGCCGAAAAGACACGGCGTCTCTTACATCGGAAACCACGCCTCGAGGCTATGCCTCCGCCGACGCCTTTTTGGCAAATTCAGCAATTTCGGAAAAAACCTCCCCGGCATTGTCGATCGTGGCATCGATGATCTCAGCGGTATGCGCGAGAGAGATGAATATCGATTCGTATGGGCTGGGCGCGAAATAGTCGCCGCGCGCCATCATCGCGTGGAAGAATTTCGCGTAAAGTCCCGCATTGGACATTTTCACGGCGTCAAGATTCAGCGGAAGTTTCGGCGCGAAGAAAAAACCGACGATCGAGCCGAGGCGCGAGACAGAGATATCGACTCCGGCCGACGATGCGGCCTGTTTGAGTCCCATGGCGAAGCGGTTGGCCGAGTACTCTATCTTCTGATACGCGGTATGCGTGAGTTTGGAGAGCGTCGCGATGCCGGCAGCCATCGCGACCGGGTTTCCGGCGAGCGTTCCCGCCTGATATACCGGCCCCAAGGGCTGGAGCTTGTTCATGATCTCTCCGCGTCCGCCCACCGCGCCGACCGGGAATCCGCCGCCTATTATCTTTCCCAGGCAAGTGAGGTCGGGCCGCAGTTTTTCCTTGTTCTGCACCCCGAATTCGGGGATGCGGAAACCCGTAATTATCTCGTCGAATATGAGAAGCGCCCCGGCGTCCTTGCACAGTCCGGCCAGCGCTTCAAGGAAGCCGGGAACCGGCGGAACCAGGCCCATGTTTCCGGCCCACGGCTCCACTATCACCGCCGCGATATCCCCACCGCACTCCCTAAAAACTCTGCTCGCCGCCTCGGCCGAATTGTACGGTATGACTATCGTGTCGGACGCGTTGGCCGCGGTTATGCCGGGCGACGTGGGGACGCCCAGCGTGAGCGCCCCGCTTCCAGCTTCGACCAGCAGCGAGTCGCTGTGTCCGTGATAGCAGCCGGCAAACTTGACTATCTTGTCGCGGCTCGTGAAAGCGCGGGCCAGGCGCAGGGCCGTCATGGCTGCCTCGGTGCCGGAGTTGACGAAACGGATTTTCTCGACGGAGGGAAATTTCCCCCTGATGAGTTCCGCAAGCTCCGTCTCGGCGACGCATGGCGCCCCGTAAGAAGTCGAACGCGAGGCGGCATCGTATATCGCCTTCGTCACGTCGGTATCCGCGTGTCCCAAAATCATCGGGCCCCAGCTTCCGACATAGTCTCGGTACGCCTTGCCTTCCGTGTCCAACATATAAGCGCCGTTCGCCGACATAATGAAGACGGGCGTCCCTCCAACAGATTTCCACGCCCGAACAGGACTGTCCACACCTCCGACCAGGACGGAACAAGCGCGTCCATAAGCTTCTTCGCTCTTAATAAAGCCGTCCATGACGACCACCCTCTTTCCCGAAAATCATGTTTCGTAAATATCTTACATTATAATCCATTTTACGATAGGGGCCGCC
>JAITRO010000078.1 GCA_031288335.1 Synergistaceae bacterium
GCCATATTCTGCGTCCCGCTTCTCTACCTCGCGATGGCGCCGATGGTGACAATGACGTGGGGAATTCCCCTGCCAATACCCAAAGCGCTGAGGCCGATGCGGTATCCTCTGAACTACGCTATGCTCCAGATCGCCCTGGTCATCCCCATAGCGATAGCGGGCAGGCGCTTCTACTCTGTCGGTTTCAGGTCGTTTTTCCTGGGAAGCCCGAACATGGATTCGCTCATCGCGATAGGCACATCGGCGGCCATAATATACAGCCTGTACTCCACGCATCAAATACTCGCCGGCAATTTCCGGGCGGTCGACGCGCTCTTTTTCGAATCGGCCGGGGTGATAATCACGCTCATCATGCTGGGTAAGTTTCTCGAAGCAGTCTCGAAGGGCAAGACGTCGGAGGCCATCAAAAAACTCATGGGGCTGGCGCCCAAGACGGCAACCGTCATAGAGAACGACAAGGAGACCGAAATCCCCATCGACGAGGTGGAGATCGGGCACATCATCCTCGTCAAACCGGGCGAAAAGATACCGGTGGACGGCGTGATCGTGGAAGGACACTCGGCCGTCGACGAATCGATGCTCACGGGAGAAAGCCTGCCGGTCGACAAAAAACCAGGCGACAGGGTATACGCGGCTACAATAAACAAGAACGGCGTGATACGCTTCGAGGCGAACAAAGTTGGCAGCGACACGGCCCTGGCACAGATAATAAAGCTGGTCGAGGATGCTCAGGGCTCGAAAGCGCCGATAGCGGCGATGGCCGATGTTGTGGCGGGATATTTCGTACCGGCGGTATGCGTGATAGCTGCGGTCGCGTCCGCGGCGTGGTTTTTCCTTGGAGTTCCGCCTGAGGGATGGACTTCGTTCCGCTTCGCGCTCTCCATATTCATATCAGTGCTCATAATAGCGTGCCCCTGTGCGCTGGGGCTGGCGACCCCCACGGCGATCATGGTGGGCAGCGGCAAGGGCGCCGAAAACGGAATACTGTTCAAAAGCGGTGAAGCGCTCGAGACCGCGCATAAGCTCGACGCGATAGTGTTCGACAAGACCGGCACATTGACGGAGGGCCGTCCCGAGGTCACGGACACGATATTGGCGGATGATGCGAGCATCGACGAGGCCCGCATCATCGACGAAAACCACCTCATTCAGATAGCCGCGTCCGCCGAAAGGGGCTCGGAACACCCTCTGGGCGAGGCGATAGTGCGCAAAGCGGAGGCCCTGGGCATCGAGTTCCTGACGTCCGAAAACTTCGCCGCGCTCACCGGGCTCGGCATAGAGGCGACCATCGACGGCTCGAATTTTTTCATAGGAAACCGCAAACTGATGAACGAACGCGGCGTATCGCTCGGCAAATTGGAAGGCGAATCCGACCGTCTGGCCGGTGAGGGCAAGACCCCCATGTACGTCGCCCTAGACGGGCGCATGGTCGGAATAATAGCCGTCGCCGACGTGTTGAAGCAGAGCAGCGCAAATGCCGTGAAAATTTTGCAGTCAATGGGCATACAGGTAGCCATGATAACCGGCGATAACACTCGCACGGCTAACACCATCGCGAAACAGGCGGGCATCGACAGAGTACTGGCCGAAGTGATGCCGCAGGACAAGTCGAATGAGGTCAAGAAACTGCAGGAAGAGGGACTGCGCGTGGCGATGGTCGGCGACGGGATAAACGACGCGCCCGCCCTGGTGCAGGCAAACATAGGCATTTCGATCGGTTCGGGAACCGACGTCGCGATGGAGTCGGCCGATATAGTGCTGATGAAAAGCGATCTGATGGACGTACCGGCAGCCATCGCTCTGAGCCGCGCCACGATACGCAACATCAAGCAGAACCTCTTCTGGGCTTTCGCCTACAACACGGCGGGTATCCCCGTCGCGGCGGGCTTGCTGCATCTCTTTGGCGGCCCCCTTCTCAATCCGATGCTGGCGGCTGCCGCGATGTCGCTCAGCTCTGTGTCGGTTGTCACGAACGCCCTGCGGCTAAAACGCTTCAAACCGTCCGTAGGCTCGTCGGCGATAAAATAAAAGACGCGCGCTCGGGGCTCCGCCCCGAACCCCGGCAGGGAGCAAGCTCCCTGCACCCTCTTAAAAGGGGTCCGGGGAACCAGTTCTCCGGCGGAGTTTGAGGCGGAGCCTCAAGATTTTTTTTGTGATTTTTTTGAGGGACAGCATCAAATAAACCTTACAAGGAGGAAACATCATGTTCAAAAGAGCAATTTTCACGGCATTGGCGGCGCTGGCACTTGTGACGGCGACCGTCCCAGGCGCTGAGGCGGCGTTCGGAACCGACGTTGTGGGAGCGGCGGCGGTGACTTCGTTCGGTGAAATATTGGGCGCGCTTCCGCTGCCGGACACGAACGAAACGGAACATACCTGGATCATCGCCGCTCCCGACGGGAAAGCGTCGTTCTCATGGAGAAGCGATGAAGAAGGTGAGAGGCCCTTCGACGTGTACATCTCGTTCGACGCCGCTCCTTTCGTAAACGCTGGGCTGGACACAGACAAACTGCCCGACG
>JAITRO010000006.1 GCA_031288335.1 Synergistaceae bacterium
GATGTACAGGTTCACGACTTTTCGTTCGGGATGGGGCCCGCCATCCTCTCGAAACGCTCGAAGAGCGGCGTGCTGTGGGCCTGGAGGCTGTTCCCGATAGGAGGATATGTTAGACTCGAAGGAGATGAAGAAGGAAATCGCGAGGGAGACATCTCGGATACGACGCGTTCCATCTACGCCAAGAAACCGTGGGAACGTTTCGTGGTGATAGCCGGCGGCGCTGCCATGAACATATTTTTAGCGTGGCTTTTGACGTCTTTTCTCCTTGCGGGCAACGGTATCAACGACCTGACTTCCCCGGTGGTGGGGCGTCTGCTGGAGGACAAACCGGCCGCGGCTATGGGAGCGCTTCCCGGAGACAGGGTATTGTCGATTAACGGAAACAAAATTTCGGAATGGTCGGAAATAAGGAAGATTTTGCAGACGATCGAAACGGATGAAGTCAGCATAACAGTGAAACGCGGCGACGCCGAGACGGTTCTCGCCGGGACAATTCCCTTCGATGAAGAAAACGGGGTTCGTCTGTGGGGCGTGGAGCCGTCGAGGGTCAAATACCCAGTGCACAAGGCGTTGTTCGTCGGGATGGGCTACTGTTGGAAAATGAGCGTCATGATTCTTCAAGGATTGTGGGGCATGATCATTGGAACCATGAAGGCCGACGTCGCAGGTCCTGTCGGCATAGCGGCCATGGCCGGCGACGCGGCGCGGCAGGGTTTTTGGACGTTCATCACCTTTTTGGCGGTGATCAACCTGAACCTCGGCCTCTTGAACCTGCTGCCGCTTCCCGCGCTTGACGGAGGCCGCGTCGTGTTTATTTTGGGCGAGGTGATATCGGGGCGAAAATTTCCCGAAACTTGGGAAAAACGCATTCACTTCGTCGGCTTGATAGCGTTTTTCGCGCTGATCGCATTTGTGACATGGAAAGATATATTACGTCTGTTGCAGAATTAACGCGATCGTATCCAAAAACAGCGGCAAATTATGCAAAAATCGCCGCTGTTATGGTTGTTTTCGCGGTATTGATTCTATTTTCGCGGACTTTGGCGTCCGCAGTCACCGCGGAGGAATTTTACGCCAAAGCTAAACAAATACGGAACATCAACGCTTTCGCAGTTACTTGTCAGAGCGCGCACGAAACCGGATTCTGGACGTCGTTCCTGTGGAAGAATGCGATGAACGGCGCCGGCATCAAGGCCGACAAAAAGTGGAGGGCGTCCGGTCGGCCGCACATCTTCAAAAGGTCCACAGAGAGCGTGGGCGGGAAAATAATTTACAGAAAATCGTATTTCCGCGCTTACAGTTCGCTCGATGAATTTCTCGACGATTACCGGATGAAGATAACGAGAGATTATCCGCTTGCCGTAAAACATTCCGGCACAGCGTGGGGTTATTTCGCCTCGCTCCAAAGAGGCAGACTCGGTTCGTGGGCCACCACGAAAAAATATTTCGAGTACATGACCTCTATCGCCTTCCAGCTGGCTCCAAAGCTGCTCGGCCCAAACTGGAAGGCGGAGCTTCTCGAAGACTACAGGAAAGCCAAATCTCTCGGTATTCTGAGCAAGAAAGAAATCGCCCTGATAGAGAAAAAGTTCTTGAATATCGGCATCAGGCTCAAGTAGCCGTCAATTCAGAAGACCATAGCACATCGCATTTAAGACACTGCCTGGGACTATACGTCAGTCAAGATATCCTTGCGGCAGTAAGAATTATGACTGCCAATTTGACTCAATCGTGAACCTGTAAACTTGACCAGGATTTGACAAAAGATAATTGTTTTTTTACAATATATATTGACTCGAATGTTCGACAATAAGGCGTTTTAAGTCCCGTTTTTCGTTTTCAGATAACTGCGGTCATATCGAACGACAGCCGATATATTCCGGTGGATTTTCATGCCGGCATCCGCTGTTCAAAAAGGTGGTGATGTATGGCGCGATTGGCTGAGGGGTTTTATCGGCGCAATGGGGTTCTTGTAAATCAAAACGACGGCGAGGGGGTAATTTCATGAGCAGGAAACTGATGGCGTTCATACTGACAGCGGCGTTTATTTTCGGAACGACCGCGGCTTTCGCGGAAATAAACGGGCTGAAGGGAGATCCCAGCGAGGAATATTATCAGATACAGATGGTGTCAGGTGTCGAATATTGGTTCCCCGTATTCGCGGCGTTCAAAGAGGCCGGCAACCGACTCGGCGTCAAGACGTTCTACGTCGGCACGACCGAATACGACGCAAACAAGGAAGTCGAGGTTTTCGATCAGATTCTCGCACGGAAACCCAAGGGCATCATGGTACATCCAATAACGGCCGAAGCCTTCAAAGAACCGATTGACAGGGCAGTCGCTCAGGGCGTGGCGGTAGTTACTTTCGCCGCGGACTCGCCGGAATCGAACCGCCACGGCTATATCACTTCCGACAACGTCAGGGAAGGCCGGTACGCCGCGCGGGCGTTGGGCAGTGAACTCGGCGGCAAGGGCAAGGTAATGACGCTCCGCAACCCTGGACAGTCCAACCATGACATAAGGGTGGACACCTTCATCAAGACCATTAAAGAAGAATTTCCCGGCATAGAGGTTGTCGCCGATGAGCCGACGAACCAGAATCCCGACAAGGCTTACACATCGGTACTCACCGTTGCCCAAAAGCATCCCGACCTCGGCGCGATATTCATGCCGGAAGCCAGCTCCGCGATGGGCGCGTCCCGCGCGGCTGTGGAGCTCGGCGGCGGCTCCGCGAAAATCAAGATAATCTGCTGCGACGTCAACGAGCAGATCCTCGACATGCTCAAGACCGGCGACGTGTACGGCGCCATCAACCCCGATCAGGGCATGCAGGGCTATTTCGGAATGCTGACCCTTTTCATGGCAGCCCACCCGGAGCTTATCCATCCGATGAACGGGAAACTCGAAACCGGTAAAAATCCTGTATATATCCCGTACATAGACAACGGCCTCACACTTGTCACGGCTGAGAATGCGGACTACTTCTACGTCGACAAATACGCGCAATCGCTCGGCTACAAAGACGTCAAGGACATGCTTTCGCCCGGCGATCCCAGCAAGGAGAAATAACGCGGAGTAAATGGTATCCGGCCCAGGGAGTTCTCTCCCTGGGTTTATGTCGAAAACGGGTGAGAGAATGAGCGGCAATCTTTTGGAATTGAAGAACATCTCCAAATCTTTCGGCAGCAACCAGGTCTTATTCGGCGTCAATTTTGAACTGAGACAAGGCGAGGTTCACGCGATAATCGGCGAGAACGGCGCTGGCAAATCGACCTTGATGAACGTCGTCGCCGGCCTTCTTCAGCCCGACTCGGGAGAGATAATCATCGGCGGCGAATCCGTCAGGATAAACAATCCATTCGACGCGCGGAAAAAAGGCATAGGTTTCGTTCATCAGGAGATAGCTCTCTGCGCGGACGTCACCGCGGCTCAGAATATTTTCATGTCCCGGACGGCGATACAGGCCTTCGCCAAACCGTTTATGGATTACAAACGCCAATCGGAAGAAGCGAGGGAGATACTGCGGGGACTCGGCAGCGCGAACATTGACCCCGATGCCTGCGTGGCGAACCTCTCCATTTCGTCGCAACAGGTGGTCGAGATAGCGAAGGCTCTTTCGGACAGCTGCGAAATACTCATACTCGACGAACCGACGGCCTCGCTCACCGAGACCGAGACAAACGCGCTCTATCGCATAATGCGCCGGTTGACGCTCCAGGGTATCGGCATAATCTACATCAGCCACAGGATGTCGGAGATATTCGAACACTGCGACCGCGTGTCGGTGCTGCGCGACGGCTGTATGATATCGCGGTATACCGTCGCGGAGGCGGGCCTCCAGCAGCTCGTCAACGACATGGCGGGCCGCGAGGTCACAACCATATATCCCAAAAAATCGGGAAAACTCGAATATCGCGGGAACAACCCGCTGCTTTCCGCTGAAAATCTGGCCGACGCCAACAAACGTTTTTCGGATGTCAGTTTTAAACTTTATAAAGGAGAAATTCTGGGTTTTTCGGGGCTGGTCGGTTCCGGCAGGAGCGAGGTCATGCAGGGAATCGTCGGTTTGCGGCGTTTGAAGCGCGGCAAAGTGATATTCGAAGAAAACGACATAACCGGCATGACACCTCAGGCGATTTTCTCGAACGGCCTGCTTTACATGACCGAGGACAGAAAAGAGTCGGGGCTGTTTTTGGGGATGAACATAGCGAACAATATCCCCTCTACGCATCTCGATCTGATAACATCGGACGGCATTATCAACGCCAACCGGGAGCGCGAACTCGCTCTGAGGATGATAGAAGAACTCTCGGTCCGCACGTTGGGCATCGCTCAGAACGCTATGGATCTGTCGGGAGGAAACCAGCAGAAACTTCTCATTGCCAAGCTGCTCGCCAAAAAGCCGCGCGCCGTCATTCTCGACGAACCGACGAGGGGAATAGACGTCGCGGCCAAGGCGGAGATACATCAGCTTCTCCGGCGTCTGGTGACTGAGGATATCGGAGTGATAATAATTTCTTCGGAACTCAACGAGATAACGGGGATGTGCGACCGGGTCGCCGTGATGCGCGAAGGCAGCCTGGTCGGCGAGGTCGTTGGTGATGACGTCAATTCAAACAGGATTATGTACTTCGCCTCCGGCGCGTTCAAACTTGACGACGCGGGCGGCTCAGCCGCAAACATGCGTGCAAGCGCCTGACAGGGAGGGACTTAGAGGAAAATATGGATACCGTCAAGCTGACTGAAACCGGCGCTGCGAAGCCCTCCGAGATAAAGAAGAAGAAATGGAAGATTCTTGAGATGAGGGAACTCAACCTCATGCTCATTCTGCTTGTCATAATAATCGGTCTCAGTTTGACCAACGAGTACTTCGCGACCTGGACGAATCTTCGGGTCGTGATCGGCTCGTTCTCGCTCGACGGCATCGCCGTCATAGGGATGACCGTGATACTCATTTCCGGCGGCATCGACCTCTCGATCGGTTCCGTCATGTGCCTGTCGATGACTATATGCGCGCTGCTGATCCGCGCAAGCGTGAACCCGTGGCTGTCGGCGCTCTTGGCGCTTTTCGGCTGCGCTGTTGCGGGACTGATCATGGGCCTCTTGATAACCAAAATCCATTTGTCGCACTTCATCGTCACACTCTGCTTCCTCGGCATCGCACGCGGCATCGTGTACGCGCTCACGACGGGCACGCCGATTTCGCTCGTCGGCGCCCTGAAGGACCTTCCGGCGTTCCGCTTCATCGGGCAGGGACAGGTGGGCGGCATCATCCCAATGACTGTCATAATATTTCTGGCGTTGGCCGTGGCGAGCGAGATTTTCGTCCGCAAATCGTCGCTGATGCGTCTAGTGTTTTATACGGGCAGCAGCGAAAAGGCCGCGGCGTTCTCGGGCATCAACGTCGACCGCGTAAAACTTGCGACCTGCGTCACTTGCTCCCTTTTCGCCGGAATAGAGGGGATAATCTACGTCAATAAATTCTCCGGCGTTCCGGTGAGCGCTGGAACCGGGCTCGAAATGACCGCCATAGCGTCGGCCGTCATCGGCGGCGTCAGTATGAACGGCGGCAGAGGCTCGGTGCTGGGCGCGATATTGGGGCTAGCCCTGATGGCGCTGGTGCAGAACGCGCTGACCCTTTTTACGGCCCCGCCTTTCTGGCAGGATTTGATTCGTTATCTCATAGTGCTCGGCGCCGTCCTGCTCGACGCATTGCAGAAAAACAGAGCGATAAGACGCATGGCCTGACGGCGTAAACCGACTCAGTTCCGCGTTCAGCTCTTCCGCTCATCGCGTTCTTTTAGTATTTTTAAGGCTTCGCAAGCTGCCAGACAAGCCTTCGATTCGCCTCCCTCGTCGCCCCAGCGATCCAGCACCCTGTTGGCGATGACGGACAGTATTGCACCCATGCGCATGCCGTGCAGGTATCCGACAACGTACTGAGCGGAGGTCTCCATCTCGATATTCGTCACCCTCGCCCTTTGCAGGTCCGGTATTATCTTATCCGCGAAGGACGGCCAGTATCCGGAATAGTCTTCATTTAAGGGACGGCCCTGTCCAATGTAGAAGGAGCCGACCGTATATCCCAAGCCAAGGCCGTACTTGAAGCCTAGCCGCTCGCAGGCTTTCATGAGGGCCATTACGACGTGCGTATCGGCAAATGCCGGAAACTCCGGCTCGATGTAGGCGTGGGAAGTCCCGTCCTTGCGGACGCAAGCCACAGGAATGATGAGATCTCCCAGATCATATTCCGGCGTTATGCATCCCGTCGTACCCACGCGGATACAGGTATGCACGCCCAGCACGCTGAGTTCATGAATGCATATCTCACTGCTCGGGCCGCCGATACCGGTGGATGCAGCCGCCTGCCACATACCGCCGTAACGTCCCGTAACGGTTTTGTACTCGCGGTAAAAGGCTGCTTCTCTTACGTCCGCCCAGTTTTCCGCGATTTTGAGAGTTCGCTCGGGCGCGCCCGGCAAAATTACATACGCCGGCACGTCCCCTTCCCGCAGCCGCAGGTGATAAACTCCTTCGTTAGCCGCCTTTGGAGCGGCCGCGCGGTTTGTTCTTTCATCGGACATGTTCGTACCTCCTCACTCATTGTAATTGTAATAATTATCGTCTCGGGATACTTCAGCGCGACATAAATGACGCCTGTTGAAATATGCCCAGCGCCTCGCGTCATTCAAAACGCTTCAGCTCGCCCAACTGTTCCGCAAATTCGGACGCGGCGTCCTCCAAATCCGCCGCCAGTTTATTCAAAGGGAAGTCCGTCATACGCCCGTCATACACCAGCCGCCTGCCGCCGACGAAGACGTCCGTGACGTCGCGTCCGGTGGCGTTGAACGCTATGGAAGACGCGACATTTTCATGCTTGGCCACTCGGAGCGGGCGCATGTGCGGCGCCGTCGCGTCGACCAGGATCAGGTCGGCCATCTTCCCCTCCTCCACGCTCCCTATTTTATCGTGCATTCCAAACACTCGCGCTCCGCGTATCGTGGCCATATCCAGGACATCTGAGGTTTTTACCGCGCGGATGCCGGAATTGACGGTGTGAAGCAACAACAAGGCCTTCATCTCGCGGAAGATGTCGTTGGAGTTATTCCACATCGCGCCGTCCGTTCCAAGCCCGACTGTGATTCCCGCTCCGATCATCTCCGGAATGGGCGCTATTCCGTCCGCTATTTTCATCTCGCACATGGGCGTATTTACCACTTTGACGTCCTGATCCTTCAAGATAATAATTTCCTCCTTCGCCGGATGCACGACGTGCGAGGCGATCACATCCGGCCCAAGCATTCCCATGTCTCTCAGGAAGCGGACGGAGGTCGTTTTGGCGCGTTCCTCCACCAGCTCCATCCTCCATCTAGTTTCGGCGAGATGCAGAGTGTAGCGGCACCCCAACCGCCTGACGATGCCGGCGACTCGCTTGAGTCTTCCGGGTTCGAAGTCCTCCTCCGACAGGCCGCCAATCACTGGGATGATCCCGCTCTTCTCGCATTCCGACTTGAATGTCCTCAGTTCTTCGGTGTCGCACATGATATCGGGAACGGCAAAATCCTTGCGCACGTCTTCGGCGAGCGCCCCCCGGATTCCCGTCTCGGCCATCGCCTTTATGGAACGCAAACCGAGGGGCCAGTACATATTCTCCAGAATGAAGGTGGTTCCGGAAAGCAATGCCTCGCAGTAAGTCAACTGCCGGGACATGTAACGGATGTCGTCGTTTATCAGGGAATGAAACCAGTCAGTCGGTTCGAACGCGCTGATCTGTTCGGCCAGAGTCATGCCGTCGCCCAAACCGCGGGCAAACGTCATGTCGCCGTGGCAATGCCCATTGATCAGGCCCGGCATGAGAATCTTGCCGCCGGCATCAATCACTCTTGAACCGACCGCGCCCAGAGAATTTCCGCTCACGGCGGCGATTCTGTCATCCTCGATCCCAACGCTGCCGACGAATGGAACGTAGCCGTTATGCGAGGAGAGTATTACAGCGCCGCGTATTTCCAAATCCAAGGACATCGTTTTCGCCTCTGCTTTTAGTCAGATAATGCGGCACAAACTCTCAAATCAGTCGCCGCCCAGCACATAAGCTCTGTTTTCTTTCACGAAGCACACTATCATGTGCAGTATGATGAGGTGCGCGTCCTCGGCCTGTTCATAACTATTGACGTCCACGTGCAAGGAAGCGTCGGCGCAAGCGCGCAATTTGCCGCCTGAAAAACCGGTGAGCGCTATTATCGGAGCGTTCATGGTTCGCGCGTACTCGCAGGCTTTTACGATATTGGGCGAGTTTCCGCTCGCACTCACCGTTATCAGGACGTCGCGCTCGTTCATCAGGTTTTTCAGCTGCTGGCTGAATATCTCATCGAAGGAAATGTCGTTGGCAAACGCCGTTATCTTCTCGACGTTGTCCGAAAGCGATATTATGCGAAATCGGCGCCCGCCGTCCAGGGGCGCAGCATTCTTGCCGAAGTCGCAGACGAAATGGTTCGCCGCGGCGGCGCTTCCCCCGTTGCCCGCGATGAATATCTGACGGTCATTCGCGTAAGCCTCCCTCAATATTTCTATAGCCTTCCCGAACGCGCCCCTGTCGAGCTTTTCCATGACGCTGCTGAGAGATTGCAGGTAGCCTCCTATGAATTTATCGTACATACACTCCATCTCCTTTTATTTCAAAATTTCCGCCGGCCTTTTCGAGCAATTTCGCATACAGATCCGGCACTGTCTCCGAATGTCTGCCCCGCACATAGAAACTTTCGCCGCCGCCGACCGTGCGCGCCATTATGGTTTTCCACGGCCTGAAATAGTACCGCGCGTCGGTCTTGGGCGGTGTCTCCCGGATCTCCTTGTCCTCGATGTCGTGCAAATCGAACACGGCCGCCGTGAAACGAGCGATCTTCTCACCTCTCTGATGCGCCACGTTGCGCGCCATTGCTAGACACTTCAGGTAAACTTCCGGCCCCATGACCGCCGAGCCGAACTCCAAAAACACGCCGCTCTCCAGCCTCTCCACGCTGTGCGCGTAAATGAGGAAATCCCTGTAGGACGCTTCGCCAAGCGCCGCTCCGTCGCAGTTTGGATGCTCGTGTATTATATCGCATCCGATGCTCACATGCACTGTGACTGGCACATGATACCTGAAGCCGGCCGCAAGGAGCGAATATTCTTTGTGCGGGAAGCCGCCCTCCTCTATTCGGCGGCCTATGGCTTCGCCGAAACCTATTCCGTCGCACGCGGCCTCAACCGCGCAGTCGTTCAGCCCGCCGGTCTCGTTCCAGAGGCCGAACTGTCCCTCGTTGATGTAACGCGCGACGCTCTCGGTGGTCTTCCCTATCAGCGCGAACTCGTAATCGTGAATCGCTCCCGCTCCGTTCAGCGCGAAATGGGTGATGAGGCCTCGCCGCATAAGCTCAATCAACAGCGGGGCACACCCGTCGCGGATCACGTGAGCGCCCATGGCCATGATTACCGCGGCACCCTTTTTGCGTGCCTTTATCACTCGCTCGGCCAAAATATCCATGGTTGGGTGGCGCACGACAGGTTTCACGCCAGCGGGGTCTATCATCACGCTCAAATCGAGGTCGTGCACGCGTTCGGCCAGTGGTTTCAGTTTGAGACGAGACCTGTCGAACATCTCGAAAGGCACTTTCCCGATCACTCCTCTCCGAACAAGTGTCGTAATTTCTCGCCTTTTTGTGATTCAATCCCCAGGTGATACGAGATCAACCAGAATTTATAGCTGTTCAGTATTTAATGAAGTTGTCATCGATCACCTCCAGGACTTATAATAATTTTACTATAATATGGTTTGTTTAAAAAATCTCAAAGGGAGGTATGTTTTATGAAAGTTGTGGTAATCGGATGCACGCACGCGGGGACGGCTGCCATAGTCAATATAGCGTCACTGCACAAGGACGCTGCCGTGACAGTGTACGAACGCAACGATAATATCTCGTTTCTGTCGTGCGGGATCGCCCTTTACGTGGAAGGCGTGATAAAAGACCAGGCTGGGCTGTTTTACTGCTCGCCTCAAAAACTCGCCGAATTGGGTGTCGTCACACGTATGCGGCACGATGTCATCTCCGCCGACCTCGACGCGAAAAAACTGCGCGTGCGCAATCTGGAAACAGGCGAGGAATTCGAGGACACTTACGACAAACTGATAATAACCACCGGCTCGTGGCCGATACAGCCCAAACTCGAGAACTCAGACCTCGGAAATATTCTGCTCTGCAAGAACTACGCTCATTCGAAGGAGATAACCGAAAAGACCAAAAGCGCGCGCCGCGTTGCTGTAGTTGGGGCTGGATACATCGGCACAGAACTCGTGGAGGCTTTCCAGGTGCAGGGCAAGGAAGTGTTGGTCGTCGACATGGAGCGTCAGATCCTCCCCAAATACCTCGACGCTGAATTCGTCGAAGCGCCGGCTAAACTTTTCGCCGAAAAGGGCGTCAAGTTCGCGCTGGGCGAATCCGTAAAAGGTTTCAAAGGTAGCGGCGGCAAGGTGTCGGCCATAGTGACCGACAAGGGCGAGTACGAAGCGGACATGGTCATACTGTGCATCGGGTTTCGTCCCAACACCGACCTGTTCAAGGGCAAACTCGACATGCTGCCGAACGGGGCCATCAAGGTCGACAAATACATGCACGCCTCGCACTCCGACGTCTTCGCTGCCGGCGATTCCGCCACCGTATGGAGCAACGTCAAGCGCGACTACGACTATATACCTCTCGCGACGAACGCGGTGCGCATGGGCATGCTCGTCGCCCGTAACTTGGTTCGCGACACCACCGAATACCGGGGAACTCAGGCGACAAGCGGGATAAAGATATACGATCTCTGCATAGGGAGCACCGGACTGTCCGAGGAATCCGCGAAAAAGGCAGGCTTCGACGCCGTCTCGGTGACGTACAGCGATAATTACCGGCCGGAATTCATGCCTTCTTACGAGAACGTGAAGCTGAAACTCGTGTTTGAGCGCGCGTCGCGCAGAATACTGGGCGCGCAGATAATGTCCAAAGTGGACCTCACGCCCGCCATCAACACGGTTTCGGTCTGCATCCAGAACGGAATGACAGTCGACGACCTCGCGTTCATCGACTTCTTCTTCCAGCCGCATTTCAACAAGCCGTGGAATTTCCTCAACGCCGCCGCTCATCTCGCTCTTCCGCCCGTGTAACACCCTGCTGACGGAACCTCGGGGCTCCGCCCCGAACTCCGCAAGGGGCCGCGCCCCTTGCGGGGTTCGGGGCGGAGCCCCAAAGTTTTACCTCCATCTCACTTTTTACCCATGTAAGATTTCGCGCTTGACCAAAAGAAAGCCAGGAGTCCCAAGGGCCGCCAGTTCTCGGGCAGGTGCGACATCAGACCGATTTTCTGCGCCGCGGCGAAGTACGCCGCGTAAAGCGCGGCGCACGCGGCAAGCTGAATGCCGATGCCAAAGACGGAGACCCGCCATGCGGCATACGCCAACAACGCCGAGAGCGCGGCCTGTCCAACCAAGCTGGTTTCGAGCACAAACCGGAGCAGACCGCCGCCGGCCACAGTGTAATAATAAAGGATGAAACCGGCCGTCTGCGTCAGGCTGGTGGCGAGCGTCAGCCCGAGCAATCCCCACCGTTGCACGAGAGCCCAATCGAGCACCGCGTTCAGCAATATCAGGACGTAGGTCAGACGAACCACGGTTTTCAGTTTGCCGATCGCCAGCGCATAACGGTATAAGAAGACCGAGGATGCCGCGAACGCGAACCCCACGCTGTACGCCGCGACGCTTACCGACGTCATGGAGACGGAGCGAGCGTCGAAATTTCCCCACCCGAACACTACATACACCACCGGCGTGGCGGAGGCCATTATGAACGCGCCAGTCGGCACGAAATACGCCAGCGAGATCGATATTGCCTTTTTAAGCGTTCCGAACGACTGTTCGCTGTTACCGGAGAGTTTGGCCGTCAGTGAGAGAAAATATGCCATGGGCGTATCGGTGAACGTCCTGAGAGTCCCAATTACAGTCGCGGCGTAACTGATCGCGGCTACCGAACCGAACGGAAGCCTGGAGGCAAAATAACGGTCGACGACGACATAAATTGTGTTGGCCGCGAACAGTATCATGAGATGACATGAATTTTTGCAAATTCTGGCGACGACATCCCAATCTACGTCGCAAACGCGCCATTTCAGAGGAATTCCTCTAAGAATTGCCAAGAACAGGACGAACACTATCACCTGCCCGGCGCTCATTGAAAATGCCACGCTGTATACTCCAATGAAAGGCACCGACAGGAGCAGCGCCGGTATTATGATGAGGTTTATGGGCATCGAGGCGAGGGAGTTCAGCGTGTATCTTTCGGTCAGGTTGGCCCACACGCCCAGAATCGGTCTCAGCATTGAGACAACGGCAAACGGTATGAGCCACAGCATCATACGCGAGCCAATGTATATTCGTTCGGCGTCGAATCCTCCGGCGAACGATTTGACGATCACTCCCGGAGCTATGAGAACGACCGCCGCGAAGAGTGCGGTGACCGCGTAGGTGAAACACGCCAGGAAAGCGGTCAGTGTCTCGGACGCGTATACGCCCCCTTCCCTGCCGCGCGTCTTCACCAATTCAGGGAGAGCAGCGTTTTCCAGCGTGCTGCCGACACTGCCGGAGAATAACGTTATTATGCCGTAGGCAAGATGAAAGGCGTCCATGCCTGACGAAGTGCCAAACGTCCATGCCACGATGAGAGTCCTTACATATCCAAATAATTTACTTGTGAGCGAGGTAGCAGCTAAAGCGAAAGAGACGCCACGAGGGCTTTTTATCGATATTATGCGCGACATGATCTTTACAAAAAATTTCAACTGACTCCCCCGATTTTTTGAGAAATACCGCCCCATATTATAATCATTTTCGCGTTATAATATTGCTTTCATGATACAAACGTATTGCTTCACTCTTGGGGGGGATTTTAGATGATTACGTCAGGCGGACTTGTGAATATTGTAAGCCACACGGATTTGGACGGGGTCGTTGCCGCGGCTTTGGCATGGTACGCCAATTCGCCTTCCGGGCCAGTGAAAATATCCCTGACCGGTTACGGCGAGGTGGACAATCTGATTTTGGAGGGGTTGCGCCGGCGCGACAGGGTGATCACACTCGACTTATCTCCTCAATTCCAAAATACCATTGACGAAATAGACCGTTTCTTCGGAGAGACGGGGCCCTTTTTGTTCGATCATCATCAGAGCACCTACGAGAAAATCGGGGGACGTCCCTGGGCTGTGGTGAACACAAAGCGCTGCGGAGCCGCGGTCTATTGGGACTGGCTCGCGGATAACGCCCCTGCTGCCGTTAAACGCCTCGTCGCGCCGCTGTCCGGCTTCGTCGAAGTAGCCAACGACCGCGACCTCTGGATAAACGAAAACCCAAACGGACGGCTTTGGCAGGCGATGGTCACTCTGTGCGGGGAATGGGGCGCTCTCGCGCGCATCATCACCAATCCTGACGTCACGTTTACCGAACCTGAGCGCGAGACCGCGCTGAAGTTCGTGACCGCGCAGGAGGAACGTTTCAAAGCGGCTCGTGAAAATATATCGCGGAAAAAAATAAAAGGCACCGGCGGGGAGGAGATGGCGTTTCTCGGCGACGGATTCTTGGAATTCGGCGATACGTCCGATTTCTGCGGAACTGTCCTGGATAGGCCGGATGACGGGTGCGCGGCACCCACGCTCGTGGCGCTGGCTTTCCGCAGGCCATCCGGGACATGGGCGGTCTCGCTGCGCAGCCGCAGCGGATTGGCGGGCCGAGCGGTGTCGTTGCTGAAAGACGGGCGCAAAATACGCGGTGGAGGGCATGAAGACGCCGCTGCCCTGTATTTCCCCGTCTCTTACGACGAAAAAAGCATAAAAGACACCATACTCTCCGCCCTGGAGGCCAACCGCGAGAGTGAATCCGGCATGGGAGTGACGTTGGGCGACCTATTGAAAGGCTCAGGGCTTTGACGCGTCGCGCGGAAGCGAGACCGGGTTATAAAATCCCGTTACATTCC
>JAITRO010000007.1 GCA_031288335.1 Synergistaceae bacterium
TTATCAGAGCGTGTTCAGAAATCCGCTCGTGTCCCCCGACCTGCTCGGCGTATCGTCGGGTGCGTGCGTCGGCGCCTCGGCGGCCATTTTGCTGCATTTCAGCGCGTTCGGCGTTCAGGCTGCGGCTCTGTGCGCCGGTCTTACGGCAGTGACGCTCACTACGATGGTCCCGCGGTTTTTCAAAAACACTTCCTCGATGGCGTTGGTGCTGTCGGGAGTGATCGTCTCGGGGTTCATGACCTCGATACAGGGAATTTTCAAGTATATCGCGGATCCATACAACGATCTTCCGTCGATCGTATACTGGGCCCTCGGCAGCCTCGGGCCGGTCAAAACGAAGGACATACTCGCCATAGGCCCGGTGATCGTTCTCTCCATGGCGGCGGTCACCGCGATTCGGTGGAGGATCAACCTGCTGACTCTCGGCGACGTCGAGGCGGCATCGCTGGGGGTAAACGTGAAAAGACTCCGGGCGGGCGTCGTTACGTGCGCGACTCTGCTCACTGCAAGCGCCGTCTGCATCAGCGGAACCATAGGATGGATAGGGCTCGTCATACCGCACCTGGGACGGCTGCTCTCGGGCAACGACAACAAGCGTCTCATTCCGGCGTCCGCGCTTTTGGGCGCCGCGTTCACTATCCTGGTGGACACCATCGCAAGAAGCCTGACCGGTTCGGAGATACCTCTCAGCATCCTGACCGGCATAATCGGAACCCCGCTGTTTATCTGGCTCTTATTCGCGCAGAGGACGGCGTTGTGATCTTTCCGCGCGTCGATGATGGCGCGGAATAAAACGGGATTCAATATCCAATTCGGAGGTGTCGGTAATGAAAATGAGTGCGGTTTCGAGAAAAATTATGACTGTCGCGTTGCTGTTGGCCGTTTTGACTGGAATTGGGGCGTCGGGCGTATTCGCTTCGGAGAGGCTTTTTGTCGACCTTGCCGGACGCGAGTTGAAACTGCCAGAAAATCCGCGGCGGCTCGCGACGTTTGTGGGCCCCACGCCGGAGAAAATACTGATGCTCGGCGCGGCGGACAGGCTGGTGGGGAAGAACGCCTACGCGGTGTCCGGTGCGTGGGCGCTGGAAGTATACCCGAAGTTCGGCGAAATAGCTCTCTTCAAAAGCCCGATGGATCCGAACGTGGAGGAACTCGTCGGTCTCGCCCCGGATATCATTTATTACTGGAGCATGAACGAACAGATCGAGAGGCTCGAATCGGCGGGGCTCACTGTGGTCGTGGCGCAATTGACGGCCAATAACCCATCTACTGTCGACGAATTCATAGCCTTCCAGAAGCGCGAAGTTGACGTCATAGCCGATTCCATAGGGAGTGAGGCGAAAGAGAAGGCTAAAGCGTGGAACGGCTATTTTGACGAAAAAGTCCGCATGGTCAGGGAGAGGACTGCCAAGCTCACGGAGGGGGACAGGAAGAAAGTGTACTTCAGTTGTTCCGACGACGGCCTGGAGTGCTTCTCGAAAAACTCATACCCCCAGTTTATAGTTGAGCTGGCGGGGGGAAACTTCGTGGCAAAAGACACGAATGAAGAAGTCAACACGATGGTCTCACTCGAACAGATAATAAATTGGGATCCCGACCTGATAATCATGGGCCGCACCGATTCCACCGACGGAGTGGTGAAGGACGAGCGATGGAGCGAGATAGCGGCGGTCAAAAACGGAAATGTGCTTCTGCCGCCCGACGGCGTCATGTTTTGGGACTACAGCAGCGAATGTGTCCTGCTGATGCAGTTTCTCGCCAAGACAATGTACCCGGAACTCTTCACCGACCTTGACACAGCCGCCGAGACGAAGGCGTACTACAAAAAATTCTACAATTACGAACTGAGCGACGAGAACGCGCGGAATATTTTGTCACACCTGCCTCCCGCGAAGTGATGTTCACTGCGCGGGGACCGAATCTCCCCGCGCGATACAACACGCCAAAGGAGTGAATAAAATGGCGCTGCTGGAAGCTCGCGGTGTGTCATTTACATACGAAAACGGGCGGCGCGTGTTCAAGGATGTTTCATTTTCCCTCGACGCCGGAGAGATCATGAGCGTGATAGGTCCAAACGGAGCGGGCAAATCCACCCTCTTGAACTGTCTCGCGGGATTGCTGCCGCTGGAGACGGGGGAGATACTTCTGAACGGACGCGGGCAGAGATCGTTCAGCGCGAATGAACTCGCCCAAATGATCGGTTACGTTCCGCAAAACCACATACCCGTGTACAGCTACTCGGTCCGCGAATTTGTCGTGATGGGACGGGCCCCGCATATAAGAACGTTCGCCTCTCCGAGCCGCCGCGACTACGAAATTGCCGGCTCCGCCATCGAATCGATGCAGATAAGCGACCTGGAGGACAGGCCTTACACGGAAATCAGCGGCGGAGAGCGCCAGAAGGCGATAATAGCCAGAGTGCTGGCGCAGCAGCCCAGGATAATAATGATGGATGAACCGACGTCGTTCCTCGACTACGGTAATCAGACGCTCACGATAAGGCTCGTCCGCCGTCTTGCCTCGGAAGGGTACGCCGTAGTAATGACGACGCACAATCCCGACCACGCGATAATGCTCGGCGGAATCGTCGCTTTGATGGACAATGATGGCGGATTCAGCGCGGGGAGCGTTGACGAGATAATGCGCGAGGAAATTTTAAAACGCGTCTACAAGACAAATCTTAATCTTGCATACGTCGAATCTGCCGGGCGCAAGACCTGCATTCCGGCCTTCTGAAATTCTTTAAAAAACGAAACAGAATCGTCTATCGCATAGTGGGAGACACGATTGAGTTATATGCGCTACGCTGTCACTATGAATAATGAGTGGGTATGTGGATGGCGTAGCGTCGGCGCGCTTTATTCCTCCAGCATCTCATCCAGCTTGTCTGAAATCGCGTCGTAGCCGAAGTTGAGCAGCTGTTCCTTCATCCACGATATCAGTTCGCTTTGCGACTCGTAGCTGTATTGATCAAGTTCGTTCATGACATTCTGCATCGTGTCGATATCGTAATCGCGGCTCGCCTCCAGCATTTTTTTGAGAAGTGAGCGATCGGGCGCCGGAAGCGAGTTTTTGGCGCTGTCCGCATTCGCCCCTATCTCACCCGCACTCTTCAGCAGTTCTTCGAGCTGTATGATCAGCGTTTCGACATTGCCGATGAACGTCTCGCTGCCGGCCATCACACGGGCAAAATCGCCGCTCTTGGCCGATATCTCGAGCGCCTCGGCCATCCGTCCAACCTCGTCGGCGCTGATCCCGTAGCAGCTTCCCTTGGCTCCGTGCACAGTGACGGCATATTCCGACAGCGTGGACTCAGTCACGTCTCTCAATGTATTCAGCAATTTCGGCATATTTTGAGCAAATGACCTGATGACGCCGATGTAAACCGACGCGACGTCGTTGAACCGTCTCATTCCGGCGAGTATATCGATGCCGCTTATGCGGGTTTTTTCGAGCAGGTTCTTGAGGATTGCTTCGTAGTCATTTTGGGCGTCGGGATCATGCACGTCTTCCTCCGCCGCGCGTATCGTCTCGGGGCTCTGTTTGTCCCTCACGAAGCGGCGGAGGACTGCGTCCAGTTTCACAACGTCGATCGGTTTGGTCAGAAATGCCTGAAAGCCGTTTTCCAGAAACATTTTGTCGTTGCCGACTATCGCGTTTGCCGTCAGCGCGATTATCGGGATCGTCTTCGCGTACTCGCTGCCGATATCATTGCGGATTATTCTGACCGTCTCAATACCATCCAGTCCGGGCATCATGTGATCCATAAAAATCGCGTCGTAGTGAATTTCCCCCTTGCGGATCAGGTTGATGGCGTCCATGCCGCTGGTCACACAGTGAATCAGCAGCCCCTCATAGGACATCAACATGCCTTTTGCCACGTCGAGATTCATGCTAACATCGTCCACGACCAAGACCTTGCCGTATGGCATCGGGACATAATCGACGTTTTTTATCTTGCGGCTCGCCCTCTCCAGGAAACGGAAACCCTTGAGGTTGTCCGCACACGCCTTGCCGATGGGACGGGGATCAATTATGCCCTGCCTGACACGCACGGAAAATTTGCTGCCATGCCCATACTCGCTCTCAACGTTTATTGAGCCGCCCATCATCGTGATCAGGCGCTTGCAGATGGCGAGCCCGAGGCCTGTGCCCTCTATCGTGCGATGGCTCAGCATGTCGACCTGTTGGTAGTCGGAAAACAGCTTTCGGATATTTTCCTCCGAAATGCCTATTCCCGAATCCTTGACGTAGCAATCGAGCCAGACTTCGTCGTCCTCCCTGACGCACGAAAACCCGAGTTCCACCAATCCCTGGGGCGTGTATTTTATGGCGTTGGAAAGCAGATTGCTCAATATCTGCTTGATGCGAAGCTCGTCGCCGAAGAGCATGTTCGGCAGGTTCTCGTCGATGTCCAGTTTGAATGTAAGCGGCTTGGATCCTATGCGCACGACGTTCATGCCCACGATGTCGCTTATGATGCTCGCGGTTTCGTACTCTATAGGGATTAGTTCGAAACGGCCGGATTCTATCTTGGATATATCCAGAATGTCGTTGATTATGTTGAGGAGGGTGACGCCGGAGCCGTATATTTTTTCGAGGTTGAGAAGCGTGTCCTGCGGCAGATGTTTTCGCAGCTCCAGTTCGGCAAGGCCGTTGATGACGTTGAGCGGTGTGCGTATCTCGTGGCTCATACTGGCCAGGAAATCGCTCTTCGCTCTGTTGGCGGCCTCCGCAGTCTTGGCGCGCACTGTATCCGTGATATCGTGGTATAGAGACATTATACCCTCGATGCGTCCCTCGCTGTTGAGCATGGCTGTGGTGGTGATGTCATAGGCGCGCGGGCCGTTTCCTATGTCGACGGTCTCTTGGCTCCTTATCGTCTTGTTCGACACCATCACGAGCGCGATTTTATCGGCGACGTTTTTCGGCAGATCGGGGTCGTTGAACCGCGCGAATATCTCCGTAAAATGTTTCCCGTCGATGAGACCGAAGTTCGGAATGCCCGCAATATGCAGGAACGTATTCGTGCAATAAGCTAAATAACCATCTTTGTCGAACAGCAGTATGATATCGGGGCTGTTCTCGATCAACATGCCAAGGAACCTCTCCTGCTTGGATCTCTCCGCATTCAAGGTGGATGCCAGCCTGTCACGCGCTGTCGCGATGGATTCGGCGCGGTTTATGTTCTTTTGAAGCGTGGACAGCTGTCTGCTCAGTTTCTTCACCTGTAATCGAAGGCTCTGATTTTCAGCCCTCAATTCGGCGCTTTCGTTCGTTTCGCTCGATACGGCCGCCGGACCGCAGGCTTCGTCGATGTCGGTATTCATGCGACGTCACAATACGCATACGATCATAGTGTAGTTTTGAAGCTGGTTTGAAATACTTCCATCCTCTAAAAACGCCGGAAATATCTCTCCGCCCGAGTAGACGAAGTGATAAGGTACGGAATCACCCATGCACTCCTCCACTTTATCGTGTTCCGCCGTCATTTTCGCGCCCAAAATCCAACTGCGCGCCACGCACGAGTACATGATCATGTTCCTGCCCGCGCTTTTTTCAATTGCCTCCCGCAACTTTTCCTCGGTCGTCGCCGTGACGTCATCGTGGTCCATGGCGGCTATGGCGAGCGTGGAGCCGACAGGAAGCGCCCCGCAGAGTATGAGGCCATCGTCCGGGGTTGTGCCGATAATCGCGCGGGTCAGCAAAGAACCGTCGCTGAGTTTGATCACGAACGGCATGGACTCTAATCCCTCCATATTGCCGTCTTTGGCTAGGCCTATCGATTCGAGGTATTTTAAAGTCGGCATGTTGTTCACCGTTTTCAATATATTCTTGCTGACCCCGGTCACCATTGCCTTCTGCTTCAAAATTTTGTCCTCCGGCACCGTGGCTCTGAAAAACATAGGGTCGACGTCGCCGATGAGCCCCAGCAACACCAGGGAAGTGACGTGAAACTCCCCGTTGTGGATGGTATAAACCCTGTCTAAACTCTCCTCGCCCGATATGGACACGGTGCCGAAGGCTGGTATTTGACGCCCCGACAGCTCGTTTATTTTCTCAATGAACTCATCTTCCCCGATGTTTTTCATAAAGGGTATGAAGGTCATTATCAGTGCGAGCTTCTCAGGCACGCTTCCAGCCACGCGTTCGTACAGTTCGGTTACGGGTTCGTTAAGGTCGTCCGAGATCGGGGATGAGACGCCCGAGACAAACCTAACATCGTCGCTCGTGAGTACCGTGACGGTAAGCGCGAGCTGGCTCTTCATCCCCCTGACCTGGACGCTCATCGATGTGCAGCCCACCGTGTCGAACGGCAGGCGCCCGCAGAGCGTCTTAATGACGTCGCTCTCGTCGAACTCGCAGGAACAGTGCAGTATCCCGACGGAACTCGACAACAGCCTGCCGTCCAGGTCAAGTTGATCCAGAACCTCCGCGACCGCCGTTTCAACGTCGTCGATTTCCTCGGTGAAAGCGGTGAACATCTTGATCATAAACATCCCTCCCGATCTCGCTGACTGTTGACACTGTCCATCACGGACAGGAATTCACTTTCATTGACCTTTAAAATATCCACGAGGTAAGGGTCGAAATGCGTTCCCGAATCCCTGTAGAGGATATCGAACGCCTCTTTTGGCGAGAAAGCCTTCTTGTATGTCCTCACGGAGGTGAGAGCGTCAAACACGTCGGCTATCGCCGTGATTCGGGCGCCTATGGGAATGTCGGTTCCTTTCAGCCCGCGGGGATAACCCGTCCCATCCCACTTTTCATGATGACAGTACACGATATCGAACGCCTCGCGGAGCAATGAATCGCCTCCCTCCTCTCCCAGGGCGGCCTCCAGCATTTTCGCGCCGTGCATGGGGTGCGACTTGATGATCCGGAACTCTTCCTCCGTTAAGCGTCCCGGTTTCAGGAGAACGTTGTCCGGCATCGCTATCTTGCCGATATCGTGCAGCTTTACGGCCTCGACGATGTCGCTCGCCTTGCTGTCGGTCAGGATGTATCCTTCAACGGGATTTTTGACGAGCGCGTCGACTATGATCCGGGCGTATCCAGTGGTGCGCGCTATGTGCTCTCCCGTGCCGTGGTCGCGCAGGTCGCTAGCCGTCGCGAGCAGATCCAGCGTTATCTTGTCGCGCTGTTCCAGTTTGCGGTTAATCTGCCGCAGTTCCTCCGTTTTTTCTTCAACAAGCGCCTCGAGGTGATGCCTGTATTTGTACAGCTCCAGCTGAAGACGCACCCGGGTGATGAGGGATTTTGGCTTGAACGGCTTGAGCAGATAATCCATCGCTCCCATCTCGATCGCCCGTATCTCGTCGTCGCCGTTCACGGAACCGGTCAGGAATATGACGGGAATCTCGCGGAGCCTCGGATCGGCCTGCAAGACTTCCAGCACATCGAAACCCGACAATTCCGGCATGTTGTAATCCAGCAGGATCAAATCCGCCATATTATTGTCCAGAAACTTGAGCGCCGTCTTGCCCGAGGTAAACGGCCTGACGTTGTAGTCCAGTTTCAGCGCCGATAATATGGAGTTCAGTATTATGGGATCGTCATCCACTGTAAGAACGATTGGTTTGGAGTAACTTTTTGACATGGCAGCCTCCTTGTCGCGAGAAAACGGCGACCGTTTTACTTACTCAAGTATGCGCGCTGCGATTACCGCGCTTCTTCCGACAGTGATCCTCGGATGATTAAAGTATTATATATGGAAGCCGCAAAAACATAATATGGAAACTGTAAAAACATTACAGATATTTTTTCGCGTTCGTGCCGCCTAAATTCGGGATAAAAATATTTCGATAAATCGCAGCCATATGTGCCGCGACTCCGCACCTGAAAGTTCAAAATTCTCCCATATGAAAGCTGAAAAAACTTTAAAGGAGATACAATGAAAGTTTGAAACTAAGCGCGGGTTTCAGGGCGTTTTGTGTCTATTGTAAAAAATATTTTCCCTGGAGCCCAATTTAACATATAATACGTTCGCAAAACCAATCAATTTGGGATATTATGGCCCTTATGAGCGGCATATTGTTTCCCGGTATTTATCGCCGGCATGAGTGAATTTACATCTGACTGTAAATCAGCCTTCCCAAAATATGAGGTTGTGTGGAAATGAAATTTAAAGGCATAGCTTCGCGCATCATCTTATCAGTAGTCCCCATCATAGTGATTTCGACAGCGCTGTTTATCGTCGTGTTGAGCCGCATAATGGATGCCCAGATAAACGGCGAGATCAACGCGAAAATGCGGAGCAATCTCGAGGTAGCAAGCCTGAGGATCATGAGCGAGCTGGAAAAAAACGCCTCTATCGCGCAAATTCTGGCGATATACGCGAAGACAAGCACGATTGACTCGATCGAGCGAGGCGAGATGAAAGATTTTATATTGAAAATCATCATGACCAACAAGAACACCATCGGAGCGGGCATTTGGTATGCTCCATTCGCTTTGTACAGCGACAGGACCTACTTCGCCTCATACGCGCACATGGACGGCGAGACGCCGATATTCGAGGAAAACTATGCAAACACCATCGAGTATCACAATGCGGAATGGTATGTGAACGGCTATCGCTCAAAAGGTGAAGTGGTCTGGTCAGGCATTTACTATGAGCCTATTTCCAGGATCACAAGCGTCACGGCTACCGTTCCGTTTTTCGATGAAAACGGCAGCATGGTTGGGGTATCCGCCACGGATATGGCCCTGACCTACATTCAGGCATTGGTCAGATCGGTCTCGGTGGGACGGACGGGGAAAGCCTTCATAATCGGGGAGCACGGCGAATACATCACGTTTTATGACAACAGCAGGACCGCCGGCGATAATATCCTGGAGGATCCCGACGAGTGCCTTGCCGAATTCGGCCGAAACGCGGTACAAAACAAAAAAGGCGTGGCGACCCTGGAGACCGACGATGAGGTCAAGCGCGTATATTACAAGACGATCCCTGAAACAAACTGGATAATGGCTCTGGCTATAGATAACGATGAGATTGTTTATTCAACGCAGAACATGATCCTGCTCATCGGCGTCGTGCCGTTGATCGGGCTTCTGCTGGCCGTGCTGAGCATTGTTTTCGCAGCGCGGCATCTCCGCAAAATAGCCAATAAAGTGAACAATTTTGCGGATTTGGCCGCTTCGGGAGATTTCTCCAAGAGAATCGAGATAATGGAACACGATGAATTCGGCATTATGGAAGAACACCTGAACAAGATGATGGAAAACATGGGCAGTATGTACGCGAATTCGATGGAGATGCTGGAGGTCGCTCGAAACGCGAGCAGGGCCAAGAGCAATTTTCTGTCGAACATGAGCCACGAAATACGGACGCCGATGAACGCCATAATAGGGATGACGGCTATCGCGAAATCATCGGAAGATATCGAGAAAAAAGACTATTGTCTCGAAAAGATAGGTGACGCTTCCAATCATCTCCTGGGCGTGATCAACGATATCCTCGACATGTCCAAAATAGAGGCGAATAAATTCGAGCTGTCGGAAGGGGAATTCAACTTCGAGAAGGTCTTGCAGCGCGTGGTGAACGTGGTCAATTACAGGATCGACGAAAAACAGCAGACGCTGACCGTCCACCTTGACAGGACCATTCCCCGCGTAGTCTCGGGCGACGACCAGAGATTGACGCAGGTCATCACCAACATCCTCGGAAACGCGGTGAAATTTACCCAGGAAGGCGGCGTCATCCGCGTCGAGACTCATTTGCTGAGCGAGTTGGACGGCGTCTGCGAGATCGAGGTGGAGGTCATCGACTCCGGCGTGGGGATGACCGAAGAGCAGCAGTCGCGCCTGTTCTTGCCGTTTGAGCAGGCGGACAGCGGCATCTCCCGAAAATTCGGAGGAACAGGGCTGGGGCTTGCGATATCGAAGCGCATCGTGGAGATGATGGACGGGAAGATATGGGTCGCCTCCGCTCCAGGCAAAGGTTCGACGTTCAGCTTTACGGTAAAGGTAAAGCGGGTTTCGGATGACAATGAGAGCTTCATGCTTTCTGGGGCGAATATAAAAGATCTCCGCATACTCACGGTGGATGATGCCGAAGAAGTGAGGGATTATTTCTCGGAGATCATGAGCGTTGCAGAAATTTCGTGCGACAGAGCCTCGAACGGACATGAGGCGCAGAAATTCATAGAAAAGAACGGCTCGTATGATCTGTACTTCGTGGACTTTAAGATGCCCGACATCGACGGCATAGAGCTTACGCGCTGGATCAAAAACCGTGACAGCGGCAATCCAATAGTGATAATGATTTCGTCGGTGGAATGGAACGCGATCGAGACGGAGGCCAAGGATGCCGGTGTGAGCAAGTTTTTGCAAAAGCCTCTCTTCCCGTCCGACATATTTGACTGCATCAACGAATGTCTCGGAATCGGCAAGGTCGCGCCGGCAAACAGCCCGTTTCTGAGCGAAGCCGACAAATTCGACGGCTTCCGTGTGCTGATGGCGGAGGATGTCGAGGTCAACCGTGAGATTGTGCAGGCCCTTTTGGAGCCGACAGGACTGGCGTTTGACTGCGCCCAAAACGGCGTCGAAGCTGTGAAGCTGTTCAGCGAGTCGCCTGAGCGGTATGACCTGATACTGATGGACGTGCAAATGCCGGAGATGGATGGTTACGAAGCCACTCGAAGAATCCGCGGGCTGGATACGGTGAAAGCCGCGCAGGTTCCCATCATCGCGATGACCGCCAACGTGTTCCGCGAGGACGTCGAAAAATGCCTCAATGCCGGAATGAACGGTCACGTCGGCAAACCTCTCGACATCGAGGAACTGCTGTCAGTGCTTCGAAAATATCTCGTCAAGAAAGAGTCGGAGTTATACCGCGGCGCGTTCAGTCTTTGCCGTCAATGAGGGAAATATAATTTCGCCGCTATTTTCAGCCGCCTCCAATTCATATTGAGAAATGCTGTTATCTCGTCCGCCGTGGTCACAAACCCCATGAGAGCTTTCCTCTCCGCCAAAAATCGCCGTTTTTATGCCGTCATTTTATCACGACATAGCTGAGAACTAAAATGCTGACAGGTGGGAATAAACTCTCCGATGGGCGTTCTCGTTTATGTTTTTCCGCAAAATGACGCTACAAAAAGACCGCGAATTGTTATAATTATATAATACTGTTAACCTGAATATAGAGACGTCTCAGGTGCAGAGGGCAGGTAATTTTTGGGAAAAACGGCAAGGGAGTGTCGGCATTGTCTAAAAAACTCTTCATGCGAGGAGGGCGTCTCCTTGGATAACGGCGCGGTGGGTTTCGAGGACGCGCGCGCGGTGAAATTCGGCGTTTTCACCCTGCTTGACCTACATGGGACGTGGCGGGAGATGGGACGTCAGTACGGCGCGCTCGCATCGGAGAATTTAAAACGCATGTACGCGAGGGCCGTGGAGGGCATGTTGATCTCCGAACAAGGGAGAGGCAGGGAGGGACTCGACGAGGTCGCCCGGGGGTTCTGCGCGAACTTTCCCCACAGGCTCAAAGAAGTTTTGCGGGGCGTATCCGAGACCAGCGGGCTCGATTTCGACAAAATCCTTCTTTTGAATGCCGCCGAGGTCATTGCGGCGGGAGAATTATGGTCTTCGCGATGTTCCGGCATAGCGGTTTGGGGCGAATATTCGTCAGGAGCACTCGTCTACGGCAGAAACTATGATTATTTCGACGGGTTCAGGGAATTCGGCGAGTACCTCACGGTCACTGTATTTCACCCGACGGACGGGTCGCTTGCGGTGGCGGCGGTAGGTTATCCCGGCCAGATATACATGACCACCGGCATCAACGAGAAGGGGATTTTTCTGGAACTAAACAACGGCGAGCCTTCGGGAGGCGCGCTGCAGTACCACAACCGGGTGCCCGCCGTCGCGGAGCTTTTCATGTTTCTGCTCGATTCGCCCGATTTGGATCAACTCGAAAGTTTCTTTCACTCGACCAGATCGAACTTTGCTTATGTAGTCGGCACAGCAGACGACCAAACCTCGCGCTGCTTCGAGTGGCCGGTTTTCGACGTGAAACGCAGGCTGTCGGTGCGCCGTCCCGGCCTGATGGTGGCGACGAACCATTTTACGGAGCCGTCGTGGGGCCTGCCCAAACCAAACGACGCCAAATTCTCCCATACGAGGACCCGCAGGCAGAACTTGCTCAGCCTCGCGGAACATTTTAAGGGCAGTATCGACGTCTCAAGGATGAAAAAGATACTTGACACGCGTCTCGAAGATTTGGGCGCCACCACCGACTCGACGGTGTACCAAGTCATAGCCGAGCCAGGCGTCAAAGCTCTGTCGCTGAAAGTTCCCCGCATGACCGAATGGACGCGCATACCGGCCGGCGATTTCCTATAAAATCGTCACAGCGCGCTATTTTGGCCGGCGGTAGAGGAAAGGACCAGCAGCTTCGAATCCGAGGTTTTTATAGTCGAATATCTGTTCCGTCGCCCCGGTCATCAGATATCCTCCGGGGCGAAGTGCCGTCAGGAACTTTTTGTAGAGCATCGCCTTTGTTTCCGCGCCGAAATATATTACCACGTTGCGGCACAGGATGATATCGAAGCCCGATTCGAAATGGTCTTTTATGAGATCCAAGTGCTTAAATTTGACTTTGTCCTTCAGCTCTTTTTTGACTTTTACGGTGTCCGCGTCCACCTCAGTGAAGTATTTCACTATCCATTCCTTTGGCGCGTTGATTATGGAGCGTTTGGCGTATATGCCCTCAACCGCCTTTGCCAGGACCCCGTTATCTATATCGACGGCAAGTACCGGCTGAGCCGCGGCGACGTGACATTCCGCGGCGAGGATCGCGAGCGAATATGGTTCCTCGCCGGTGGAACAGGCGGCGCTCCACAGGCGTATTCTCTGATGCCCCAGTTCGCGATACATTTGTGGTATTATCTTGTCCTTCAGTTCCCACCATTTTTCGGCGTTCCTGAAAAATTCGGTGACGTTTATGGTGAGATAATCGAGAAATTCTCTCAGCTTATCCGGATTTAGCGCGATTACTTTATAGTATTCGTCGTAGTTTTTCATTCCCCATCGCTGCATCAGCTGATGAATACGGCGGTGAATCTGAGGTTTGTACGCATCGAGATCGATGGCGGTGAGTTCCTGTATCTTCTTCTTGAAGATGTTGTATTCAGGAGGAGCTGGATAGACCGCTGATTCCGGTGAAGTCATGTTTTTCCCTCCAATATTTTTCAGATGTTTCAAACTTTTTCTTCAGCGCATTGTATAAATAGATAATACATTATTGTACGAGTGCGCGTCAAAGTCAAAATATGAAGACGTTTTTGGCGTGTCGGTTATTTTCTTCATAAACAAATAACTGACGATATTACACCAGATAAGCTACGGAGGTTGAATCAGAGGTTATATTGAAAAACTCGCATCAAAATTACCCATATAACACATATTATATAAACAGGTGCTTTTGGAAACTGAGATCAAGCGGTGCGTTGTCTTGAAATATGCCAATTGGGCAATCTGGCGGTTACAGACAATTTAGTAACGAATTTTTGCCTGCAATGTGGACAGTTGGCGGAAAGTAAGATATATTAATAGAGCACCTGTTTATATAGCAGGTGCTTTGGCATCCTAAAGCGGAAACGACGCACCTGCACTGTTGTGGGCGAACAGGAGAATTGGTTGGAAGAGTCAATTTTGATGATATTTTTGGGAGGTAGCCAAAATGAAAGCGGTTATTTTGGGAAAAGCAGCCTCTATAAGGGTGAAAAATAAAAACTATCGTCCATTTTATGGTGATAGTTCGCTTATGGATATTCACATTCAGAAACTGATAAAAATCCTTGCGCCTTCCGACATATACCTGTCCTGCGAAGATGATGCTTATAGATATGCTGCCGAAAAATGGGGAATAAATTTCATTCACCGCGATAAACAATTTACGCTCATCAGCACAAATAATGTTGATGTCACCAAAAATGTATGTAAAGACATTCCTGGCAGAGGCGATATTTTATGGACAACTCCAGTGGAGCCGCTTTTTAATGAATACGCAGAAATTGTCAAATGTTGGAATGAGCTTGATAAATCGAAATATGACTCACTAAATGTAGTATATCCTCAAAAAAGGTTCTTGCTTGACCAAAATCACAATCCGATTGGTTTTGGTTTTGGACATTGGCACAAATACTCTCAGGAAATACCTCCGATTTATCAGATGAGCTGGTCTGCGATGATACTGTCAAGAAAATGCATTGACGAAGTAAGTTATATGGTTGGCGCTCACCCATACTGGTATGACTGCTATTTAAGCGTGGTTGACATTGATACAGAGGAAGATTGGCTTCTTGCGCAAATCATTTACCGTAATAAGGTTGAGAGCGAGTCGGCAAATGGAAAATGAACAAGTTATGATTAAAAGTTTTATTGACAGCGTAAAAGAATATTTGCGAAAATCCTACGTTGTTCTGCCCAAGAAAGCAGAAGTAAAACTATATCATCATTACGGTATCGACAGCATCGTTTCAACTGGCGCGGCTTTTATTAGTGTCATTCAACATGATTATTGTAAATTCATTGTAATAATGACACCTGGACAGTCGTACCCGCTTCACTACCATAGGATTAAAGACGAATCATATTTCATACTTTACGGTGATTTAAAGGTAACGATAGAAGATGGTACTTATTTCCTGACTAAGGGCGATATTATTAATGTGCCGCGACTTTTCATGCACGGTTTTTCGACTGAGAGCGGGTGTGTATTTGAAGAAATATCGACTGCATATCTACAAAATGATTCTGTGTATGAAAATAAGGAAATTCAATACGCCTCTAAAAGTAACAGGTCTACTGTTTTTAGCATAGAGGCTTTTGTTGAAGAAAGAAACGGGGATGATGGGAAGCAGTGACACATACAAAGGCTGTAAAAATCAGCGGCTATTTCGATCTTGGGGGAGAAACGCTTACTCTTATAGGAGGTCCGTGTTCGATTGAAAACGAAGATATGTGTTTTGAGGTTGCTGAAAAAGTCAATTCAGTATGCCGGAAGCTAGGCATAAACTATGTCTTCAAGGGTTCGTTTGACAAAGCCAATCGCTCGTCGCTAAATGCAAAACGCGCTGTCGGTATGGAAAAAGGTCTTGAAATTCTTCAAAAGGTCAAGGACAAACTAAATATTCCTGTAACGACAGATGTTCATGAAAGTTACCAATGCGCCGATGTGTGCGCGGTCGTTGATATTATTCAGGTACCTGCGTATCTTTGCAGACAGACTGATTTGTTGGTAGCCGCTGCAAAAACAAATAAAACAGTTAGCGTGAAAAAAGGTCAATTTATGGCGCCGCAAAATATGGACAATGTAATTGAAAAGATTCTCTCTACCGGTAATGACAAGTGCATATTGATAGAGCGAGGTTCTTCCTTTGGATATAATAAATTAGTTGTTGACATTACTGGGTTGCCAATTTTGCGCGGTTTTGGCTATCCTGTTTTTATTGACGCGACACACTCGGTTCAAGAACCTGGCGGAAAGGGTACGTTTACAAGAGGAAATCGTGAATTCGCACCTCTGATAATGTACGCGGCTTTGGCGGCGGGCGTGGACGGGATATTTGCGGAAATCCATCCTGACCCGGATAATGCTATTTCCGACGTTGGAAGTCAGTTAAAGTTATTGGAAATAGAATCTATTTTGCATAAAGCAATGTTATTTAACGACGTTGCTTGGGACAAGAAAGGAGCATGTTGAATGTGAAACGTTATGCTATTTATGCCGCAGGAGCGTCACTCCCAATGATAAGATATACTTTGCAGAAAGGAACAAGGATTGTTGGAAGTGAATTACTCAGACGTCTTTCTGAAAGATACTTCAATTGAGCTTGTAAAAAACGTATTGCCTCACCCGGAGAAAGCAATTTTTAAGCAAGGTTTTTTCCCTAAATCCACAATTGGAGATGAACGGTTATCTAAAGAAGAGTTTGTATTTGTTAATCTTGATTTTGACTTATATCGACCAATCTTATCTGGATTAGAATTCTTCTATCCTAAAATGGTACGAGGAGGAATACTTCTTGTTCATGACTATTTCTCTTGGTCATGCAGAGGCGCTGGAGAAGCTGTTGACAAATGGTGTTCGGATAACAATATTATTTTTACGCCAATTGGTGATGGAATGAGCATCGTCATAACTAAGGCGTGTTGACGCTAAGAGCAAAAACGTAACGCCTAAGGCAAAGACAATATGTTCATTCCTCAAATCTCCCAAATGCCAAGGCGGCCTTTTGGGAAATTTTGACGTGGACAAAACGGAAAAATTCGATATCATGTATAAAAGGGGGGTTGATAATGTCCGATAATAAAATATAGGAACGAATTGAGGTGATCATGGATGAATATTAAGTCAGTGGTTCGCTCGGGGGCAACTCAAGATGTAGCTCATCAATCAGCATACCTTTACGGTGTTGAGCGTCATTTTCTACCGCCAAAATCGCCGAATCAGAGCAGAAATATAGTCCTCGATGGTCCCGGTAAAATGGAGACCATCTATCAATACCGGCAGATGGAGGGCTGGCTGGGTGATGTGCCGGTATCATTCACGTACCTGATGGCTTATCGGTCGTACGAGTACACTAAGCAGATTTTTTCGGACTACGACAAGAGATTTGCGGTGTCAAACACCAACAGCTGGATCGTCTGACAAAGCGGCGGCTTACAGACGGCCGGATTGCGGAAAATAATACAAAAATACAAAAATCCCGTCTTTATGGACGGGATTTGTTTTTTATAATAGAATAGATAGGTTAGACGCGGAATAGGTATCCGAAAGGAGTTGTAACATTTGAGGTCGGAGATTCTCTCCCAGGAACACAACGTAATGGTGGTAAAGACCGAACATGAGGCAGGTGAGGTCGACAAGGCGGTGAATGAAACGATTCGGGATTTTTCGCAAAACGCGAATATAAAGGGTTTTCGGAAGGGGCGTATCCCAAGGAAAACCCTGGAGCTTTTCATGGGGAAAAACGCCATTTACAGAGAGACTCTGCAACGGCTCGCTAACAAGGCGCTCCATACGGTCATGAACGAATATGAACTCGAACTGATCGCCGAACCGAAATACAAACTCGGCGACCTGGCCGAGGGAAAATCCCTTGAAATTGAATTTACGCTCGAGGCCCGTCCGGAGATTGAGCTTCCGGATATGGGCTCGCTCGTCGCGGAAAAGATCATTTACAAAGTCCGCGACAGCGACGTGGACGAGGGCCTCCGTCAGGTGCTCGAATCGAGCGCGAAGGTAGAACCTACGGACGAGGACAGACCGGCCCGGATCGACGATATCGCGGAGATTCAATATTCGTCATACGACACGGACGCGGGCGGTGTGTGCATAGAAAAAGACAGGAAAAACACTTTCTTCCTGTCGAACATAAGGAGCGATTTCGCTAATGCTATAATAGGGCATGTGCCGGCCGAGGAATTGTCTTTCAATATAACACTCGAGGACGATTATCCCGATCCCAAGTTGGCCGGGCGCACAATACGTTATGATTTGGAAATATTGAATTTTATGCGGCGGATTGTGCCGGAGGCGAATGACGAAACAGTGCGGGAGATATCGCGCGGCAAATACAATACGGTGGACGAACTCAAATCCGAAATAAGGAGACAGCTGGAGGAAGACGCATCCGCGCGCTCCGAGGCGAGCCTTCAGGAATCGGCTCTCACAATATTGGCGGAGAACACCGAGATCGATATCCCCGACGGCATGGTAGACAGGCAATACAAGATAATGCGCGGCGAACAGGACAGGCAATTGCAGCGCAATGTCGGACAATCGCTCGACGATTATCTGGCGAACAATAACCTGAGCGTCGGCGAGTTCGAGGGGCGTCTCAGAAAGAACGCCGAGGAGAGGGTTCGCAACACGTTGGTGCTGGACGCCCTCGCCGAGAGGGATGGAATATTGTTCACGTCGGACGACATCAACGCCGAAATCATGACGATGGCCGCCGCGATGAGGGTCAACGCCCAGCAGCTGGCCGATTCGCTCGGCAAAAACACACAGGAATTCACCAATGTGGCTTCGAGGGTCAGGACTAGGAACACCATAAAACACCTCGCGTCGCTGGTCTCGGTGACCGAGCGCGAGGAAGATTACCATGCCCCGCACCCGCACAACCACGACCATAATCACGAACACGAAGAAGCGGCGGAAGATACCGGGCCGCACACGCATGATGAAGGAGCCGCCGAACAATGACCGAAGACATTAATCCCACAACATCCTATCTTGTCCCGATAGTAGTCGAACAGACCGGTCGGGGTGAACGCTCGTACGACATATACAGCAGGTTGTTGAAAGACAGGATAATTTTCATAGGGTCCGAGATAGAGGATACCATGGCAAATCTGGTCATAGCTCAATTGCTGTTCCTGGAGAGCGAAGACCCCGAGAAGGACGTATTCCTTTACATCAACAGCCCTGGCGGCGTTGTGTCTTCAGGTCTCGCCATGTACGACACGATGCAATACATAAAGTGCCCGGTTTCCACACTGTGCACGGGGCAGGCGGCAAGCATGGCGGCTGTGCTTCTCGCCGGCGGAGACAAGGGGAAACGCATAATTCTTCCGAGCGCCAAGGTGATGATTCATCAGCCGTCCGGAGGATCAAGGGGACAGGCAAGCGATATTAAGATACAGGCTGAGGAAATATTGAAGACAAGGAAAGTTTTAAACGGCATATTGGCCCGTCATACGGGGCAGCCGATGGACAGAATAGAACGCGACACTGACCGTGATTTTTACATGTCCGCGGAGGAAGCGGTGGAGTATGGGCTCGTCGACAAGGTCATACAAAAACGATAGGGCCGTATTTCACGGAGGGAGGATTAAAACGCATGTTTCCTTACGATAACAATGGCGACGGACGAAAGAGAAAGGTGCGCTGCTCGTTTTGCGGCAAAAGCCAGGAGGAAGTCCCCAAGCTGATTGCCGGCTCCAGCGCGTATATATGCACGGATTGTGTGCAGCTGTGCAATATGATCATACGCGACGAGCTGGAATCTCCGCGCTCACAGGCGGAAGCCCTTCCGATCGCGCGCGAAAAATTGCCCAAGCCGTACGAGATCAAGGATTATCTCGATAAATATGTCGTCGGGCAGACGAGGGCCAAAAAAGTGCTCTCGGTGGCCGTGTACAATCATTATCAGCGCATTCGCTCGCTCAACGCGCCCGCGAAGGACGACGCCGAACTCCCAAAGAGCAACGTGCTGCTGCTGGGGCCGACAGGCTGCGGAAAGACGCTCCTCGCGCAGACCCTCGCGAACTTTTTGCACGTCCCGTTCGCCATGGCGGACGCCACGACGCTGACCGAGGCCGGATACGTCGGCGAGGACGTCGAGAACATACTGGTGAGGCTTCTGCAAGCGGCCGAGTATGACGTAAAGGCCGCGGAGCATGGCATCATTTATATCGACGAAATAGACAAAATATCGCGAAAATCGGAGTCGCAATCGATCACGAGGGACGTGTCCGGCGAGGGCGTGCAGCAGGCTCTTCTGCGCATCCTGGAAGGGACTGTGTCGAACGTGCCGCCGAAAGGCGGGCGCAAACATCCGAATCAGGATTTCGTCCAAATCGACACAAAAAACATCCTCTTCGTATGCGGAGGCGCTTTCGACGGCATCGACAGCATAATAGCGCGCCGCGTTAACAAAAAGACCATAGGTTTCGGCGGAGAACTGGTAGGCAACTCAGTGTCGGAAGACAGGGACGTGTTGAAGGAGATACAGCCCACTGATCTCACCGCGTACGGTTTCATCCCCGAATTCGTGGGACGGCTTCCCGTCCTGGTGCCGATGGATTTGCTGGATCACGATACCCTGGTGCGAATCCTGCGCGAGCCGAAAAACGCCATCACCAAGCAATATAAAAGGATATTCTCGCTTGAGGACGTCGATCTCAGCTTCACGAACGAAGCTCTCGACGCCATAGCGAAACTGACCATGGTTCAAAAAACCGGGGCTCGCGGCCTTCGAAGCGTCATGGAAAATGCTATGATAGATATGATGTTCGATCTTCCGGCAAAAAGTTCCCGCATAAGCAGAGTTCTGATAACGGAGGATTTCATCAACGGAACCGGCGAAGCCGAGATAACGGAACGGACCTCCCGGGAGGTCGCTTGATGCCGGTTGTTCCCGTCCTGCCCGTCAGAGATATAGTTATCTTTCCTGGCGTGATAGCGCCTCTTTTCGTCGGACGCCCGCGCTCCCTCAAGGGCGTGGAGGAGGCATCTATAAGCGACAAAAATCTGCTGGTTGTCGCACAGAAAGACAGCGCTTCGGAAGACCCGGGGGCCGATGAGTTATACATGATGGGCGCCATGTGTCACGTCATTCAGATGGTGCGGCTCCCCGACGGCTCCACCAAAGTCCTGATCGAGGGACACGCGCGGGCGATGGTGAACGAGTACATGAACGCTGGCGAATACCTCGCCGCGGATGCCGTGGTGGTCAATTTCGACGGCAAACCCTCGCCGAGGGCCGAGCCGCTGCGCAGGGCGGTGTTGGGGCAGTTCGAGCGCTACGTCAACCTTCACCCGAAACTTCCCATAGAGATAGCGTTTTCCCTCTCCAGCGTGGAAGATCCTTTTCTGTTCGCCGACATCATAGCCTCTCACATACAGGTAAAAATAAACGAGCGGCAGAAACTGCTGGAACTCCTCAACCCGGAGGACCGGATGGAACTCCTTTTGCACATGCTGATGCGCGAGACGGAACTGCTCGAAATGGAGCACTCCATTCACGACAGGGTGAGGAAAGAGATAGAGCGGAACAACAAAGAGTATTACCTCAAGGAGCAGCTGAAGGCAATACAGGCCGAACTCGGACAGCCTGATGCCGCCGGCGAGCGCGACGAGCTGATGGC